>NZ_JBSKBR010000045.1:0-18299 GCF_053714315.1 Mesorhizobium sp. PL10
CGAAGTTCAATGACGACGGCATACTCCGTTCCATTCCGCCCCACAAATCCTCATGCTCCCCTGTAGGCCCCGACGGGCATTCCAATCAGGATGGGAATGAGGGTGCATTCCATCCAACTCAACCAATCGATCGGCATATGCAAGGCGATTCTGGCCGTGAGCGACAGAGCAAAGGTCGCGACGATTGCAATTATCGTCACGACTATTGATTTGCCCAGAATACGCTTGGTGCGAGGCGTCATATTTTTTCTTTGAAGATTGGCACTGTTTCTTTAGATAGAGGCTCTGAAAGAGCCGTTACGAAGTCAATTAAGATTATTCCGAAACTAGAAGGGCGACTAACGGGGGTGCCCTCGTCTGAGGTCGGGAGAGCGTGCAAACGTAGGACAGCGCGGCGAATTTTAGCAACGGTTAAAATGCGAGTTTTTCGAATCTGCCGGTGTTAGTTTTCAGAGGCTACTCCATGCTGCGTGGATGGTGATCGTTGAATATGCGCGGCCTAGGCTGGATCAGAGAAATACGATTGACGGAAGCTCAGCAGATGCGAGATCGGATAGCCCTGCTTGAATCCGAATTGATCAACGCGGCTGCGTCCAAAAGCAAATCCAATTTGCTTAATGTTGGTCATGAGCTTCGAAGGCAAAAGGCTGGGTTGGAACGCCTCGAACAATGCATAGCCTGGATGCCGAAACGGCTCTGATACCGGGCTATTCAAGGAAATCGTGCGCGGATTTTGGCGATACCGACACGTCAGCGCAATCTGAGGTCGGTTCCAGCTGGCGGAATGACAGCCCGTCGCAGACGAGACCGGTCTGCCTCACAGTCGTGGCGTGGTAGGCGGCGTTCCATCTCGCTTGCGCGAACCCTTGGATCGGTACGCCTAAAAAAGGGCGCCCGGGAACAGGGCGCCCTTCGCATCGACGAGTGCTCGGTTTGGAGGTCAATGATCAAGCAACCGCCGACAACCTTGCGGTCCCTTCACGAACCAGTTTGGTCTCAGGTAGTGGCGCTCGTAGTTGTCGCTGCGAGCGCCGGGACCCGGCTCTTCAATCCTCAGAACGAGCGCTGGAAGCGGAGGAAGCCGCCGACGTTGTTCTTCTTGTCGGCAGCAGTCCAGTTGCCGAAGGGAGTGCCGTCGTTGAAGTGGCCAAAGTGATCGTAGTCAACCTCCGCCGTAACCGTGAGGCCGGAGACGATGTCGTAGGCGACATTAGCCGCCACGCCATAGTTCTTGTCCTGATCACCTGAAACCTGAAGGTTGAAGGAGGTCTTCGGGTTGAACTTGTAGGTGCCGCCGGCCCACCAAGCCCAGTGACCGCCCCACTGCTTGTAGAAGTCGCGACCGTTGGCGAAGTCGAGCGAATTGTTGTCAGTTCCATAGCCGAACATGGCGAACAGTGACAGTTCGCTGGTCACGTTGAAGTCAGCACGAACTTTGCCCGCCCATTCTTCGTAGTTGCTGTCATAGGCCACGACGCCGGTGATAGCGCCCCAACCCTGCGTGTACTTCACACCGCCGACGACATGCGGAACATAGCTGTCGATCGTGCCCACGTAGAAAACATTGTTGGTGTCCACGGAACCTTCTTCAAGCGAGATCATGGCCGAGAAACCATTGCCGGCATCGAAGTTGTACTGGATGAGGTTGGTGGAGAAATCGCCGTAGGGAACGATGGTGTCATTGATGACGTTGCCGGCATAGCCGATGAACGTATCGAAGGCCGAATCATCCAAACCGACGCGGAGCCCGCCAAGCTGGATCCAAGCTTTATTCAGCGAAGCACCCTTGTTGTGGGCTGGGTCACCGTCGTTGCCAGCGTAGAAAGCACTGTTCCCGAAATTGAAGCGAGTTTCGGTGTAGGTCTTCAACGTGCCGAGCTCGGTTTCCTGGCCGGTCCAGGTCTTCAGGTCGAAGCGGGCATTCTTGTGCCAGGTGCCCTGGTCCTTGCCGTTGAGCACGTCTGTCGAACGTGCGCCATCGAAGCTGCCGACATCGCCGGCGCTGATGTCGTAACGGACATAGCCGCCAATGCGCAGGCAGGTCTCGGTGCCCGGGATGTAGAAGTAGCCCGAACCATAGACGTCGCAGATCTTGACGTATTCAGCGGGTTCCGGCTCGGCGACGACGACGGCGTCGGCGGCGCGCGCACCGGAAACTGCGACTAGGGCCGCAGCGGAGCCCAGAAGAAGGCTCTTGATGTTCATATTTGATCTCCATTCAAAGATTTGAAAGGGGCGAGGCCGTCGATGGACGAACTGCTCCCTGTCCCCACGATCGAAAAAGATGCGCATCGCAATGCATCCTTCCCGGATCGACGCTATTCACTGTGCGAAATAGTGCAAGTTCAAATTTGCTTTGCCGGCCACGCTCAGAAGTATAAGTGGCAATTTTGCCACTAAACAAGCGGCGTTATCTGCACAAACCGTACAGATGTACATTTGTACAAATAGTACAATTAGCACATATTCGGGTGGGAACTGTCGGGGTTCACCCAAAACCGCAGGCGTTCGACCATCATCAGGCCGGTCCTATTAGGGAAATTGCCTGAGCAGCCGACGCGACAGCTTCGATGTTCATGCTTTCTCTGAGCAATTCGATGGGAACTCGATCATTGAGAAGAGGCGACGGGCTGGTCAGCCACAGCCAGGCCAATCTGGGATCGGGGATCGAACAGAGGACCTGCCTGATTCCGGGCAGAGGTCTGCCGTCGATGAACTGAGCTAGGGGGAATACATGCTTTCGAGAGCCTCTCCGAAAAGCAACCACATCATTGTGCCGCTGCCACCAATGAAGTGTGGACCGCGGTATTCCAAAACGTCGCTCGAGATGCGTCGACCCCGCAACCGGACCGGCCCACTCTGCAATGCGCGCGCCTTCTCTCGGGCAATCGTGCAGAATCGGGTCCACGAGCGGATGATCGGCTTGCCGCGGTCGCGAACCGATCTCACACGCCTGAGCGTTTAGCCGTCGCGCGGCTTCGGCCTCGAGCCTGCCAAGAAATTCTGCGGCCACGGCGGTCGATTCGTTGGAAGGAGTACTTGGAGGCGCTCCGCCAGCCTTGTCACTCTGTCTCGCCCCATCGCATTGGGCTAGAATGCGTTGCACCTCTTTTAACACGAAGCTTGAAAGCTCGGCCTGGCGCTTTTCATCTGCAAGATCACTCGACCCTGACATATGGAGATTTCCCAATAGCATTCTTTTTCGGCAGCCGCCGAAAGAGCGTTGAAGACATTAAAGTTCAGAGGACGGCGGTGTTGCTTATCTCGTGTGCTCGAGCCGCCCTTGCTCTCAGAACCGATTGAGACGCACAAGCGCGGTGCATCCGGAGCAAGACGCTATCCGCAACGGTGGGAGCTGCAACTTCAAACTTAGCTTCGGCGATCTATTTAATTAGACGTTGCTTTTATGCAACTGTTATCAAGGCGTTACTTGAACAAATCGCACGTATTGTACAAATGCATGATCGCGCAGTCCACGAACACTTCGCTGTACATTTACTGCTGGATATATGCTTCGCCGAAAGCGCACGGTCGAGCCGACGCTCATGACACGGTTGAAATCCCGCTCTCATTTTTTCACGATCCTGCGATCCACTTTTTCGATTTCCCATCACTGAGATCGTAAATGGTCTCGTCGACATGCCATTTGCCGGTCACGCTACGCTTGCGCCGGTTGAAGCGCTCCAGCAACAAGGGCGCGAAGCGGACTGTCCAGCGGTGGATGGTCGTGTGATCGACCGGAATGCCGCGCTCGGCCATTTAAACATCGCAAACCTCCGAAATGGTCGAAGGATCCCGTGCCAGGCGAGTAACAAAAAGGTTGCAACAAATCCGTCCCTCTTTGATCGTCATCAACGCCACTAAGCACAGGAATTTGCGACAGGCCCAGATATGGCCGCCAGAGCCGGTCCTTCCGGGGCTTCTGTTGCCGGAGCGCGCACATGACAGGCGACGAGCCGACCGTCGGCCATTGGCACCAAAGGTGGCACTTCGATGCAGCAGCGTTCGACAGCGAGCGGGCAGCGCGGGTGGAACGCGCACCCGCTCGGCGGGTTGATGGGGCTCGGCACCTCGCCCTCGACGGGCGCCTCCAGCCGAACTCGCGTCGGATCCGGGATGGGGGCTGCCGCGATCAGCGCCTCGGTGTAGGGATGGACCGGTTTGTCGAAGAGCGCCTCGCTTGGGGCGAGTTCCACGATCCGCCCCAGGTACATGACGGCAACGCGATGCGCGACATGCTCCACCACGCCGAGGTCATGCGAGATGAAGACGAAGGCGAGGCCCATCTGCTGCTGGAGATCCAGAAGCAGGTTCAGAATCTGCGCCTGCACGGAGACGTCGAGGGCTGACACCGCCTCGTCGGCGATGATGAGAGAGGGGTTAAGCGACAGGGCGCGTGCAATGCCGAGCCGCTGGCGCTGACCGCCCGACAATTCGGACGGGAGCCTATGCATCATCTCGGGCGACATTCCGACTTTTCGCAGAAGCTCCGCGGCGAGTGCGTTGCGTTGCTTCCGGCTGAGGCGCTCGAAGTTCTCGACGGGTTCGGTGATGATCTGGCCGGCCGTGAGGCGTGGATTGAGCGACGAGTAAGGATCCTGAAAGACCATCTGCATTCGACGGCGCCAGGCGCGAAGCGCGTCCTTCTTGAGGCTCGCAATATCGGTCCCGTCGATCAGCACGCGTCCACCCGTCGGCTCCACGAGCCGCATCAGGAGCCGCGCGACGGTAGACTTGCCGCAGCCGGATTCACCGACGATGCAAAGCGTCTCGCCGGCCTCGACGGAAAAGGTTACGTCCTCTACCGCCCGGATCACCGGAATGGTCTTCTTCAGGAACCCCGCACCGAGCGGATAATGCTTGGTCAGGTTCTCGACTTTCAGCAAAGGACCACTCATGCGCCCATCACCTCTTCGGCGCGCCAGCACGCTGCGGCATGGCTCGAGCCTACATCACGCAGGATGGGTGTCTTGTCGCGGCAAATGTCGATCGCGAACGGGCAGCGCGGCGCGAAGCTGCAGCCGACGATGGGCTCGCGCAGGCTTGGCACGATGCCGGGAATCTCTGGAAGACGGCGCTGGCGGCCACGCCGCGGATCGGGGACCGATCGCATCAGGCCCTGGGTGTAGGGGTGCGCGGGACGCGCAAAAAGATCTATCACGTTCGCCTGCTCGACGATCCGGCCAGCATACATCACGATCACGCGTTGGCATGTCTCGGCGACAACGCCCAGATCATGCGTGATGAACATGACGGCCGTCCCCGTGCGCTCTTTCAGATCGACGATGAGCCGCAGGATCTGCGCCTGGATTGTGACGTCAAGCGCAGTCGTCGGCTCGTCGGCAATCAACAGTTCCGGTGAGCAGGCAAGGGCCATGGCGATCATGGCGCGCTGGCGCATGCCGCCTGACATTTCGTGGGGATAGTTGTTGACGCGACGCTCGGGATCCGCGATGCGGACGAAACGGAGCATCTCTTCAGCCTTTTTCATGGCCACCGAGCGGGACGCTTTTGTGTGGATCTCTACCGCCTCTGCGATCTGGTGGCCGACCGTATAGACGGGGTTCAGGCTCGTCATCGGCTCCTGGAAGATCATGGCGATCTGGTCGCCGCGGATCTTTCGCATCTCCCGATCAGACAGCTCAAGGAGGTCGCGTCCGTGAAAGCGGACCTCGCCGCCGACGGTCCTGGCGCTCAGTTTCGGCAGTAGACGAAGGACGGAGAGAGCGGTAACGCTTTTCCCGCATCCGGATTCACCGACGACACCGAGCGTCTCGCCTTTCTTGACCTGAAAGCTGATGCCACCCAGGGCGCGGGTGACGCTGTCTTCGCCGTAAAAGTGCGTCTCGAGGTCTCGGACATCAAGCAGGATGTCATCGCCTGCGGATTCTCGCATCAGCATGTCAGCGTCTCCGCTTTGAGCGGGGATCGAACAGGTCGCGCAGGCCATCGCCAAGCAGGTTGACGGCAAGGACGGTGACGGCAAGGCAGATACCGGGGGCGAAGATCGTCAATGGGGCGATAGCGAGATAAAGGCGCGAACTGGCAATCATGTTGCCCCAGCTCGGAATCTCGGGTGGAACCCCTACGCCGAGGAAGCTCAGCCCGGCCTCCGTCAGGATAGCACTGGCGCAAACAGTAGCGCTCTGGACCATCAGCGCAGGAATGGTGCTCGGCAGGATATGCCGCCACAGCACTTTGGGCAGGCGCGCCCCGCCGCAGAGGGCGGCCTCCACGTAGGGACGCTCGCGAACACCCAAGACCACCGAACGAACCAGGCGCGCGACGGCTGGCGTCTCGGGAATTGCGATGGCCACAATGAGGATGCCGATGCCGGGGCCTGTCAGAGAAATGAGGGCAATCGCCAGCAGAATCGTCGGGATCGACATCAGGCCGTCCATGACCCGCATGACAATATTGTCGAACGTGCGGTTGTAGCCGGCGATGACCCCGATCAAAAGACCTGCAAGAGCCGCGCAGGTCGCCGACAGCAATCCAACCATAAGCGAGATCCGCGCGCCGAAAATCGTTCGGGCAAACACATCCCGACCCAGATTGTCGCTTCCAAACCACATCGCGGCGGAGGGTGGCCGAAGGCGTTTGAACGGGTCCATGTTCACTGGATCGTCTGCATAAAACGGGGCAGCGAGCGCCAGAATGATCAGGATCGCCAACAGGGCGCCGCCTGCCAGGACCAACGGATGACGCCTTGCCAGACGGGGAAGGTCAGATATTCGCAGGCGGCCAGTAGGGACGTATTCAACTGGTGCGGACAAATTCGTCATTATCAGTACCGGATGCGCGGGTCGATCAGCGTATAGGCGAGATCGACCATGAGATTGACAAGGACGTACATACCTGACGTCAGGATGAGCACGCTCTGGATGATGGGATAGTCGCGGTTATTGATCGCGTCGACGACCAAACGACCGATACCGGGTATGTTGAACACCGTCTCCGTGAGGACCACTCCGCCAATCAGGTAGGCGAAGCTTATGCCGATGACGGTCAGGATCGGCACGCCGGCATTCTTCAAGGCATGGTGAAAAAGCATTGCATAGGACGATGCGCCCTTGGCGGCGGCCGTTCGCATATAGTCCTCCGACAGGACCTCGAGCATGCTTGCACGCGTGACCCGTGCGATGAATGCAATGAAGCCAAGACTCAACGCCACGGTGGGAAGGCTCAGATGCACAAACCAAGGCCCGAGACCCTCACCGATCGGGGCATACCCCTGGACCGGCAGCCAGTGTGTCCTGATGGCGCAAAAGTATATGAAGAAATAGCCGATAACAAAGACGGGAACGGAATAACTAAGTGCCGAAAACACCGCGAGGAGGCGGTCGACGAGCCCGCCAGTTCGCCACGCCGCGAGAATGCCGAAAGAGACTCCGGCCAACACCGAAAGGATCATCGTCAGGATTGATAGGGAAAGGGTCGGCTCAAGCCGCTGCGAGATTAGCTCAATCACTGGCCGCCCAGAAAATATCGAGGTGCCGAAATCACCGCTCAACATGTCGCGCGCCCAACGTATGAACTGAACTGGTATCGGATCGTTCAGCCCCAGCTTTTCGCGGATGCCGGCGATCACCTCCGCCGTGGCCGATTTCCCGGCGATCATAGCCGCCGGGTCGCCGGGCGCCAGCCTGAGAAGCAGAAAGACGAAAATCCCGACCATCGCCATCACGGCGATGGTCGAGAACATTCTGCGCAGAATGTAACCGGTCATCAGGTCGACGCTTTCTGCATGTTCCACATCGGGAAACCCTTCCCGCCGGAGACCTCGAGAAGGCCGGTAAGGGCCTTTCGGTGCGCATTTGGCGCGACAACCCGCCCTAGCAGAACGCCGCCGACGAAATCCCACCATAACCCTTGCATCTCACGGGCCAGCGCCTTGCGCGCTTCGAGCGTGTCGACCTCAGCCCATTTGGCTCTGAGCGCTTCGTATTCGTCGTTTTTTGGCCAGCCCCACCACGCTTGTTCGCCATTTGCGAGCAAGAAGGGAGTGGTGAGCGGATTGGCTCCACTGTAGTCAGAGATGAAGATGTTCCAGCCACCATTCTCCACGGGGCCCTTGTTCTGCCGACGCGTGGTAAACTCACCCCAGGACATCGGCGCGAGCTCAGCATTGATCCCAATCTTGCGCAGCGTGTCCGCCAGAAGCTGCGAGGCATTGCTGGCCTCCGGCCAGTCCGTCGTTTGGAATATAAGAATCTTCTCACCGGCATATCCGGCTTCCTGGAAGAGCTGTCTGGCTTTTTCTGGATCGCCACCCTTCTTGTACCATCCCGTATTCTCGTCATTGGAATACATGCGACTATTTCCAAATATCGAAGTCACGGTTTGGGTAAATCGTGGGTCTGGGTACATAACGCGCAGGAACGCCTCCTGGTCAATCAGGTGAAGCATCGCTTGACGCGCTTTCGCATTGTCGAATGGCGGCTGTAAGAAATTCATCCGCACGCACATTGTAGTGCCCTGCTTCTGTAGAACATGGAGTTCAAGATTCGGATCGCTTTCAATCGCTGGGTAAAGATCGGCGGGTGGCGTCCAGACGAAATCAACCTCACCTGCCTGCAAGGCGGCTAAAGCAGTCTGTTGATCGGAAATAACTTGCCAGACGGTTCGATCGGCCTTGACGATCTTCCCGCCGGCGAATCCGTCGGGCGCTTCCTGGCGGGGCAGATAATTTTCATTGCGGTCGTAGGTGAAGCTCGCGCCAGGTTTGGCTAGCGCCTCGTTGAACTTGAACGGCCCGGATCCGATATTCGAGGTTACCTGCTCGGTAGCGGGACGATCTGCGTCTTTCTCCCGCATGATAGGTAGGTAGATCCCCTCCACCAGCGCATCAACTAGAATCCCCAGCGGCTCCTTGAGCGCGATTGTGAAGGTCTTGTCATCCTTTTTCGAGATATCCTTGGCCCTGGCCATGATCAGTTTTCCACCAGGGTCCACCTGGCCCCAGCGTCGGATCGAGGCCACACAATCCGCAGCGGTGACGGAGCCGCCGTCGTGAAAGTTTAGGCCATCCCGGAGCTCAAAAGTATACGTCTTCTTGTCCTCGGAAACCTTCCAATTCGCCACCATTTGCGGCTGCGGCATAAGCTTGGAGTCAAGCGCGAACAGCGTGTCGTAAATCGCTAGGCCATGCATGCTAGTGATGTCAGCCGTCGATAGAATCGGATCGTAGACCGTGAGGTCTGACATCACCATTCGGACCGTCCGAGCGTCATCTGATGATGTTTGCGCCCGAAGGATCGACGGCATGGATAACGTCGTTCCGGCTACTATGCCTGATTTGATCAAGCTGCGTCGGGTCATCGTCATGTTCAAAGTCCCTTTCTTTGTTAGTGCTGCCTGCATCTATAGTTGTTGTCTGAACCCGCCGGACGGCAATCATCAAGGATGATCGGCCGCCATACTGCGCAAGGCGGCCGCAGCCCGGCAAATGAATTCCAGTACGGTACTCCTGGCAGTCGTCGTGCCGTGAAAACTGGCGACAACGAGAGGCAAGGACTGAATATCAATCGGACGGCGGGATCCGCCATCAGGAGAGCGACGAGAACTCCCTGCGCAGGATCATAGGCGGTGGTGTGCAGCTTGAACGCACTGATCGTGCCGCGCTGCCCCCAACATCGATACCGGCAAACACTGCCCCGGCGTCAACGCCTATGCTTACGGTACCCCCAATCAAGTCAAAATCTCCCGTCAGCGCGCGGATCATTACAAATGTGATCTCCATATTAAAGATTTGGCATATTATCATCAACATTCCTGTACGTCAACAAAACCTGCATCGCCTGATTCTTCGGCTAACCCGGTCGAACGGCGCGCGAATCGCTCGCCGGGAGGCAGGCCCTTCGCTGGAGGTGGTTGTTGGGCAAAGGCCGCGACGCCGCCAAAGTCCGGACGCAGCGATGCGTCCGCACCCCCAGCCGGTGGCTCAATCGTGATATAATATTGTTGAAAATGGCATACGAGTGGGATATTGAAAGATCACACAGGAGAAGAGTAGAATGCATGACGGTCGGTGGCTCCCCGCTGAAGGGCTCGAAGAGTCAGCCATCTTGGAGGCGATGGAAAACGCGCGGCGAGGTGACGTTGATTGGAGAGGAGGTCGCTTGCCGGGCTTCTACGTGCATTTTGCCGACGACGAAGTTGATCGCATCGGCAAGCGTGCACTTGAGATGTTCCACGCCACCAATGCGCTGGGCGGTGGTGCCTTTCCTTCAATCAAACATTTCGAGAGGGAAGTCGCAGACTGGTCACTGTCGCTGATGCATGCCGATGGCGGAACCGCCAGCATCACGTCTGGGGGGACCGAAAGTATCTTCATTGCAATGAAGACCGCGAGGGAGTGGGCGACAAGCAACCGCCCCGAAGTGACAAGGCCCAAGATGGTGATCTCTCACAGCGCGCACCCTGCCTTCGACAAGGCGGCCAAGTACCTAAGCATTGACGTCGAGCGGATTGCGCCTCGCGATGACTTCAAGGTCGACATGGACGCATTCGTGGCTGCGCTTGACGATCAGACCATCTTTACAGCGGGTTCGGCGCCGCAATTCACGATAGGCGTGTTCGACCAGATCGAGGAACTGGCCTCCATCGCCATGTCGCGGAATATCTGGTTCCACACCGACGCGTGTGTGGGCGGATACCTATCACCCTTTGCGGAGCAGAACGGACACGCCATCCCTCTGTGGGATTTCCGGGTAAAAGGGGTGAGGTCAATTTCGGCCGACTTGCACAAATACGGGTTTGCGCCGAAGGGGGCCTCGATCGTCGCCCTCTCGGACGTCGCCGATCGGAAATATCAGGTGTTCGACTTCGACAATTGGTCCCGCGGACGTTATGTAACCTCGACATTCGCAGGAACACGTTCAGGCGCAAACATAGCGGCAGCTTGGGCCGTAATGCGTTTCCTTGGTAATGAAGGATACTGCAGGATTTCCGAGCGGATTTGGCAGGCGCGCGATAGGCTCATCGAGGGCATCCACGGCATCGACGGGTTGTTCATATGCGGTAAGCCTGAACTTACTGTTATGAGTTACGGCTCAAGGGCGCTTGATGTCTCCGACATAGCGGCGGGCTTGTCAGCAAGGGGTTGGTATACCGTAGCTCCTTCGCGACATCCCCCTGCCATCAATCTGGGAATTCTTAGCCTAGCTTTCGCCGAGGTCATAGATGAGTACTTATCAGACCTACAAGAGGTCGTCGATCAACTGAACGCGGGCGAAAAGAGCTTCGACCATTCCCTTATCGGAAACTACGGCTCAGGCTAAAGCCACGGGCAAGCAACCTCATTGTGAGGTGTCACCCCCGAAACGGCCTCAAGATGGCGGCAGCGTCAATAATATCAGCGATGTAAGTCAGCGACTGGTCGATGTCCTGCCTTATCTCCTCCGCAACCATTGCAGCATCCTGATTCTCCACTCCTAAGGCGATCCTCTCCCTCCAGTCTCCTCGGGCCGTGGATATCGAAGTGACATAGTGGGGAAACAAAAGGTTTAGATACGGTCCAGACTTGAGCCAAAGGGAATTGATGATCTTGAGTAGGTTCGGCATTTGGCACTCGCCATAGAGTTCGAACTGAAACCTGTACACAAGGACCAAGTCGGCCCGCCGATCACGCTCTGCCCGCACCTTCTTCAGCTTAGTGGATATTGCGCGCAGTTTGCCGGCTAACTCGGGCGAGCCTTTTTGCGCCGCCCGCTCCGCGGCGAAGCATTCGACGTGCAGCCGAATGTCACGCAGTTCGCAAATTTGTTCACGGCTCAGCAGCGGAATCAGCGCGGACCGGTTTGCCTCACCCTGCAGCACACCCTCGGATATAAGCCGATAGAGGGCCTCGCGCACCGGCGTCGGGCTCATCTCGAAGTCCCTGGCCAAATTCCTGATCGTGATTTTTTCGCCCGGGGCGAATTGGCCGCTCCGGATCAGTTCGCCCAGCCGCTGATAGACCTGGTCTCGCAACATATCTGAGTTTGGTGATTTCAAGAAACCCACCCTTGGCTTTGTCCTTGGGTTCGTTCTAAACGTTGCGCCATCATTAGGAAAGTGGCGAATTTTTCGCTCCAAAATGGTATATCAATTATCCAGTATTGACATCACATCTTTGTGCTCATATTTTGGAGATCCGAGACGGGCAATAGGAACAGCAATGCGTGTGATGGCAGCGTTTTGGCAGCAAGAGACCAACACCTTCAATCCCCATCTTACAAGTCTGCAGCGGTTCCGGGACGGTGGGCTGATGTTCGGAGAAGACATTGGTCGCCGCTTCCGCGGTACTGACACAGACTGGGGAGGTCTGTTCGAATGTGCTGAGACCAAAAGGTGGGAACTTGTGACGCCGCTCCATGCCAACGCCGGACCGAGCGGTGCGCTGACGGCGTCAACATTCGAGGAGCTGGCTAATATCCTACTTGAGCCGCTTCGGGAGCCGCGCTCGGTCGATGGAATCCTGCTGATGCTCCACGGCTCCATGGTCTCTGAGAGGATACAGGACTGTGAAGGGGAAATCCTATGGCGCGTCCGGAAGCTGGTCGGGTGGGATGTGCCAGTTGTGATGACCTTGGATCCCCATGCGAACGTCTCCCACCGTATGGCCGACATGGCGAATGCCATTGTCGCCTACAAGACGACGCCGCACTTGGATCAGGTCCAAACCACGAAGCTTTCGTGTCAGTTGCTAAGTGAAATGATCGAGGGAGAGGCGCTCACGCAGGTGAGGCTGGTCAAGCCACCTCTGTTGGCCGGCCTTGATAGCGCGAGAACAACCAGCGCGGGCGGTCCAATGCCCCGGATTCTGGCTCTTGCCGAGCGCTTGACCATGGAAAATCCGGCCGTCCGACATATCAGTATCCAAGCCGGGTACTCGTATGGGGACGTTGCCGACATCGGGCCCAGCGTGGCAATCACCTGCTCCAGCGCAACGGATGATTACCACAAGGAAAGCAATGCATTGGCTCGGGAGATGTGGGCAACGCGCGCCGAACGTACCGTGACGTTTCACTCCGTCGACGAAGGATTGCAGATCGCTGAAAGCATCATGGGATCCGAACAGCCGGTTATTGTGGTAGATTACGCGGATAATCCGGGTGGCGGCGCGGCAGGAGACGATGTCTCCCTTCTCAAGGCCATGCTTGAACGAGGTACCCGTGATGCATTTTTCTTCAGCTTATGGGCCCCTGAGGCCGTAGATGCTTGTTTCGCAGCCGGTCTCAACCGGGAGGTTACGCTCACTCTGGGGTGCGAGCGAGACTTAGAGGTGAGCGGCTGTGTTAAGGCGCTGACGCCTGGCAACTATTTGCGAAGGGGTGCGTATTTGCGCAATACTACCGGAAACTTAGGTGCAAGCTGTCTCGTCCAGATTCAAGGGATCAAGGTAGCGTTGACTTCTCAAGCAACTCAGACCGAGGAGCGTGAGCAATTTAAGTTGTTCGGCGTGCATTTCGAAAGCGAGAAACTGGTGGTTTGCAAGGGAATGAACCATTTCCGCGCAGACCTCGAGCCTCTGTCCCATGCCCTGGTTTTCGTCGACAGCGGCAAAAGCTGCACCGTAAATTATGCTTCCATTCCGTATAAACGAGTCCGGCGGCCGATCTGGCCGCTGGATGATTTCCAATAACAGCGCGTGACGACTCAGGAGCAATGATTAACTCGCTCATCGCATGCGCCGCCTACAAGCCCCTCCTCGGAACCGGCTCTAATTTCTATGTCGAACTGTGGTGAGTCGGGCAGTTCCGCGGCAACGGGATATGACGACTGAATGGATCAATGTAAATTGTGGCTTCGCGAGCCTTCGGAGGTAAGAGAATAAAAATGCGGAAGGAATCTGTGCCGGCCACGAACCAGCTCGGGACACGTTCACATGAGCTATTTTCACGTGCGCGAAACGTGTTTCCCGACGGCACGACACGCGCGACCGTTGAAAGAGACCCCATGCCGCGATACGTCATGAAGGGTGAGGGTGCATATCTTGTCGATGTCGATGGGCAGCGTTTCCTGGACCTACACAACAATTTCACCACCCTTATTCACGGACACGGATTTGCGCCCGTAGTTGAGGCCGTCACGCGTCAGCTTCACGACGGGACTTGCTTCGCCAATCCCACCGCCTACGAAATTGACCTTGCAGAGCTGTTGGTCGGCCGTATTCCGGCGATCGAACATATCCGTTTCGTCAACACCGGTACTGAAGCCGTGATGTTTGCGATCAAGGCGGCCCGCGCGTTCACCGGGCGTCGCGCAATAGCAAAGATAGAAGGTGCTTATCACGGCGCCTATGACTGGGCTGAGGCTGGTCAGGTGGGTACCCCCTCCACATGGGGTCTAGCCAGCGCTCCTACAGCCTTGCCGTCATATACGGGTACGCCCGAGACAGTGGCGGACGACGTCATTATTCTTCGTTTCAACGACGCCCACGGCGCCCGCCAGCAAATCGCGGCCGCGGCGGGTCGTCTCGCGTGCATTCTCCTCGATCCGATGCCAAGCCGAGGCGGCCTGATTGCGCCGGATGCCGACTTCATCGAGGCTGTCGTTACGACGGCACGCCAATATGGCATTCTAGTCGTCAGCGACGAAGTTCTGAACCTTCGCCAAGGCTATCAGGGCGCTTCCGTCCGCTACGGCATTCAGCCAGACCTCCTTGTCGCAGGCAAAATCATAGGCGGCGGATTTCCTATAGGTGCCGTGGGCGGATCGGCCCAAGTGATGAAAGTGTTCAATGGCTCAGGCGGCCCGGCCAAGGTGCAGCAGGGTGGGACTTTCTCCGCCAATCCGATTTCCATGGTTGCGGGCCGGGTCAGTATGGAGCATATGACAGAAGCAGCATTCGAGCGGCTCGAACGCATGGGCGACTGGCTCCGCGGGGAGCTCGCGGGGGCCATCGAGATGCGCCAAGCTCCTTATGTTGTCACTGGCGCGGCTTCACTCTTTCGGATTCATCCTAAACGTCGAATGCCGCGAGACTATCGTGAGGCATATGCGCAACCTGCAGAAGCGGCATCGATCAGAGAGATGGGGCGCTTCTTTGCCAGCGAGGGCATCATCTTTCCGGCGGCCGGGACCATATGTCTCTCCACAGCCATGTCTGAGGGCGACTTGGCAAAAGTCGCTCAGGTCTTCGACCGTTATCTCGCAGTTGAATCCACTCTGTGACCGGGAGTTGCGAGTATATCGCATATTCGTGCGTGATTCCTACCACCGAATTCGAGAAGGACGGAGCGGAGGGAACGGCAGACGGTTGTGTTGCAAATGTTTGAACGAAATGCGCTTCGTTATCTGACGCCGAATTTCAGGTGGCGATTGCTTCGAACTGCTCCTTGAGTGTCTGGCATTGGCGCGTTTGCCAGGCATCCACTGGTATTGCGGCGCGACCCTCACAGAATGGTGTGAGCTCCGAAACGTCCGCCGCCGCTTGTGATCAAGCTTCTCAACGGACGGCTTGAGCCAAATCACAGCGCCGCCGCAGTACATATACTGCGTAACTCCCGGATCTTATGCGCGGCCAGGCGTAGCAAGCAGTTGGCCACAATTTCTATCACCACCAGCCCGGCGCAGACATCACCGCACCCGCGTCAGTCTGGTCCCTGTCCTCAGCCAGGACGCCGATCATCTCATTCGAGGACGAAATAATCGTTGAACGGCGCCCCATAACTCGTGATGCAGTTTGTCTATGTTCTCTGGACAAAAGCGGCGATTTGTGATTGCAAAAGTTTATATATGTGATATCAACTCTAGTGAGCCACCTAGCTGGTTAGCCGGGTGATGGCCGTGCTTGGATCCCAGGGGATGATAAAAATGTTAATCGCGTACGTGAGCGACGAGAACTTCGTCGCTCTCAGTGATGTAGCAGTGGAGCTCGTCAGCGCCGACGGATCGATTGCTACCCGATCGCGCGCTTCGGGCGCCGTTTACGCAGACGTCCCACCTGGCCGGTACGCGGTGTACTTGAGTTGTCCCGGATTCGGAAGTAAACACAGCGAGATCGACGTAGCACCCGACCGTCCGATCCAGCTTCGACTACTGCGGGACACTGCTCTCGGCTACGCGTGGCCGAAGTGGGTTCGTGCGGGCGAGGAGGTCGAGGTGCGAGTGCACTCCAAGTCCGAATACCGTGTCGAACTGTGGCGATACGGTTGGGAGAAGCAACTCGTCCGTGATCTCGGCTACGGTCGCCACTTCCTTGACTCATCCCGCAATATCGTGCCGGACGGCGACTACGTGCGAACCGGCGTTGGCTGGCGCGACCCGATGCGCACCAAGGCGCCAGCGGAGTCAGGCCTGTATTTCTTTCATGTGTACACGGGATCAGGCGAGACCACAACGTTCCCGCTCATCGTTGCGCCCGCCGCCCCCACAGCTCCGATTGCCGTACTGACGTCGTCATTGACCTGGAACGCCTACAATCATTTCGGCGGCCGCAGTAACTACATGCACCCCGTCGCGCTGCCCGCGAAACCCTCAACGAACCGACGCCAGGACCTTGTGCGGTACCACAACACAATGAATGACCACCCAATGAATGACCGGACGAGCGACTACGACGACATCGCGTTCGGGACGATCGCTCGCGAGTGGATTGTGGACGACTACCCGCCCCTTTCATTTGACCGGCCGGAGCCGGCCAACACCGTGCCTGTCGATGCACACATCACCGATCCGATCGTGGGACGTGACTCGAGCGGGCTTGGTGCCGCTGAGTGGCGGCTGCTGGGTTGGCTAGAGCGCGAGGGCTTCGCCGCCGACACGTATTCCGACGTGCAGCTGCACACGGGTGTTCTCAATCTCGACGCGTACCGCGTTCTCGTGCTCAACACGCATCCGGAGTACTGGTCCAGGAAGATGTACGACCGGGTGCTGGCCTGGGTCACCGAACGCGGCGGCCGCCTCGTCTATCTCGGAGGCAACGGCGTCGAGTGTGAGGTCGAACTCACAGACGAGCGCACGATGATCGTGCGCAACGGCGATAGCCGGACCTTCCAGACTGGAGACTCACAGAGTCGGTTCTTCTGCGTCAGTCAAATCCGGGAGGAGAGCTTGCTCGGCGTCAGGACGAATCCGGACGCCTTCCTCACCGGTGCGCCATATCGCGTCAACAACGCAGCACACTGGGTCTTTGAGGGCACCGGGCTGGCCGACGGCGACCTCTTCGGCCAGCGCACCCTTTCCACACGGGCACCGGGGGGTGCGTCCGGTCACGAGATGGACGAAATGTCTAAGAGCTCGCCAGCGGGGACCACGCTCCTTGCCAAGGGCACAAACCCCGACAATACGGGCGCGGACATGGTCCACCACGAGACGGCAAGTCGCGGGCAGGTATTCTCCGTGGGGTCCATCGCTTATCCCAGCGCGCTCCCCGTCGACGAGGCCGTCTCGCGGATTACTGCGAACGTGCTGCGCCGGTTCACGACCTGATGCGAACGGAATCGAGGGATTGGCAGTAGTTTCGTGTCAGGTTTGTCGCGTTCGCAACACAGGCTTGTTTAGCCGATTTTTGTTTTGCGCAAGCTAAATAGCCAAAAAGGAGATCACAATATTTTCTCGGTCCGATCAGCCAAATTGGCATGAGTTTTGAGATACTTCGGTGTGAGGCCACGGGCTGCGGACCGAACTCATGTCGCCGTTACCGCGATGGATGGAACGAAGAACGGAATTTCACATGAATCTGGAAACAGAGCGTTTATTCATGCGTCCGATACGGCCTTGGGACGCCGATGCCCTGCATCGGCTGCACTGTGATCCGCTGGTAGTCGAATGGATGATGCAGGGAAATCTGCCAACCCGGGAAGAGTCTGATGCGCGGCTGTCCCTCTATCTTTATGAGTGGGAAACCTACGGATACGGATTCTGGATGGTCTACGAACGAGAAGACAATGGCGACTTGCGTTTCACGGGGCGGTCCGGGCTGCGCCGCGTCGATGACAACGACATCGAAATCGGATGCGCCTTATTCGGAAACCGGTGCGGTCAAGGGAAGGCGCCGGAAAGCCTTAAGCCCGTGATCGAATTTGCCTTCGCAACCCAACCTGTCGATCGGTTGCTCTCTTTCGTACGCCCGACGAATATACGATCTCAGAGAATGACAACCAAACTGGGCTTTACCTGCCTTGGGCCGGTTGATGGAACGAACTATGAGCTCTTTGAACTACGCCGTCCGCCTCAGTGATGCTCTCGGCAAACTGCTGCACTTCGGGCACAAATGTCGTACTGCAGTTAAATAGGCCCTGCCTCAAAGGTGAGCGTCCGGTGAGCGGATTTTGGTTAGGTGCGGGATTGGCGCAAGTTACGACACAGAT
>NZ_JBSKBR010000046.1:0-18282 GCF_053714315.1 Mesorhizobium sp. PL10
TATTTTCATTGACCAAGCTACGGTCACTAAAAATCAATGACTTACGTGGCTATGTTCTTTTTGTGTTCTCGTCCAGGTGTTCAAGTCGGGTCTAGCGCCAGCTCCATCAATCTGGCGGGCCCGCGTGCTTTGAAACGACGGCAACTAATTGAGCTCGTGGATCGTGACACCTGGTACAACCGTCTTGGCGATCTCGCACAGGTGCTGGTGATGGGTGAGGTAGATCACCTGCCCCGCGGTCGCCATCTCCCCGAATAACCTGAAAACCTCCTCGGACCGGACGTGGTCGAAGGTTTCCATGATGTCGTCGGCGATGAAGGGCACGGAGGACCTAAGCCGCGCAAACTCGTAATACCCTGCAAGCCGCAGGGCTAGGTAGAGCTGGAACCGGGCGCCCTTCGACAGTGCGTCAGCGATCTTGGACTGCCCGTCGCCTTGCACGGCGATGAGGACTTCGCCGCCCTTCACCGGTTGGGTCGCCAATCCCGTGTACTGACCGCGTGTGATGAGCGCGAAGGCGTCAGACGCCCGCGCCATCATCCCTGAGCGATGACGCTCGCGGTAGACGCGCAGAGCGTTTCCAGCAGACAATATTCCCAGTTTCAGTTCGATGTAGCGGACAGCCTTTTCCTCGATGTCCAGCAAGACGGTGCGCCGTTCGGCATCGATGCGGGCAACAGCGCTGTCGCCGCCAATGGCGTCCAGCTTGTCGGCCGCGCGCGTCTGCCTAATGAGCTGTTGCTGCATCGCTTCGTCAAGATCCCGCAGCCGTTGCTCGCCTTCGGCCCTCTCGATGGCGAGGCCATTCCAATCGAGAGCATCTAACATCGAACGCGCCTGCTCGAAGCCTTCCATCGCAAGCTCGGCCGCCACCTGCTCCTCGAGTTCGGCGACAGCATTGCGCAGGCGATCCCTGTGGCGCAGCAGCTCGTCGCGTTCCACGACTTCGGAGAGCGTTGCTACGCCAAAGACGCCCAAAACCTCGTTCTTGCGGCGCTCATGTGTCGAAATCTCAGCATCGAGACTCTCACGAGCGTCCTGGAGGCGCTGCAAATCGGTGACGACGGTCGCCTTCGCCTCACGCGTGCGCTCGGCCCGCTCCAGACGCTCGGCAAGCCGGATCGCCAACTGTTCCGGTTCGTCGTCGTCCGCCGGCTCGCCCGCTTCGGCTGCAAGGGCGGTGACCTCGACCAGGAAACTGGCCCTGTCCGCCTCCATCTTTTCGACGCGGAGCTGCATAGCCTCCCGCTCCTGGAGACTCTTGGACAGTTCAGCCAATTGATCGAGGACGGTGCCGACGCCAGATGCCGAAAGCCCGTTCTCGAGCCAAGTGCCCTTGAGCGCATCGGAAATGCCGGCCAGCCATTCTTCCTCACGCCGTCCCGCCACATCCACGGCTCGTCGCCTGGCGGCGAGTTCCTCTTCCTTGGCGCTGACAGTTTTGAGCGCCTGGGCATGTTCGGCATCAACCTTGCGCTGCCGGTCGAGGAACAGCTCCGCGACGGCCATGATGGTCTCCAGGCTGTCGACGGCGTCCGACCCGATCCCGACGCTTTCCAGCGCCCCGCTGAGCTCCAGGCGTACTCGCTCGCCTTCATCGGCCGCCCGCCTCGCCTTCTTGCGGGCAAACTCGATCTCCTCCCAGGCTTCGAGCGCAGCGCTGTGGGCAGAGAGATGGCCCTCGATGAGTTCGGTCATGCGCTCCAGCGACGGTTCCAGGCATTCCCCGAGCAGATCTTTCGCTGCCGCGCGCATTTCCGACAGGAGGGTGCCCGCATCCACCTCGACCCGAGCAAGTTGCTCGCGTATGCGAGCAATGTCGGCCGCGGCTTGAGTAAATTCGCGCGTTGCTGTGCGGATTTCGGCAAGCTCGGACGCGCTGGACAGTCGGCCTGCGCCGACATTGTCGTCACGGGCTAACGCCGTGGCGAAATCATCCGCTGTCTCGCCGGTAAGCTCGCCTCGATGCCTCGCCCAGGCCTCGTCCCGGGCACGCCGGATGGTTGCGGCCGCTTCATCGTCGGCGCCACCGACAGAGGTACGAAGGGCGTCGAGACGCGAGGCGAGCAAATCGTGATTGCCGTGGTATTCGGCGAGACGTTCGGAAAGTACGGCTCTGTTCCTGCCAAGCTCCGCCGCCAGAGCTTTCCAGCCGCCAAGCTGCCTGGCGCTCGGGACGGAGATCCTGGCCAGCGCCCCGGCATCTCCGGACCAAGGGTGCAATCGGCCCAGTGCCGCCTCCCACCGGATGGCGGCCGCGTCCTCCGCCTCGCGTGCCGCCTTGATTTCGCCGAGGTGCCCGCTCACCCTCGCCTTCGACAGTATCGAGCTCAGCCTTGCCCTGGCAGGCTCCGGCACCGCCCGTTCCTCGCCAACCCGGTCCCGCGCCGCCTGAAGCGCATCCAGCGCCGCTGCTGCCTCATCGCGGGCGACGCGTAGGCGGGTCGCGATCCCCGATCGCTGCTCGAGCATGGCGCGGACCGCGCCAACAGTGGCGGCAGGCAAAAGTAGCGCGGCGGGATCTCGCTCGGAAGACCGTCCCAAGGCGGCAAGACAGGTCGTCACGGCGTTGTTGAGGATTTGCCAGTCCGTCCGGCGATTTGGCAGGTCCAGACCTGCCGCGACATGGCGTACCTTGCTTTCCGCCAAGCCACGAATGCGCTCGGAAATCGCCAGGATCACCTTGTCGACGTCGACCAAGTCGGTTTTCGCCGTCAGGCGCGCGACTTCGTTGACGTTTGTGGAAAGCCGCGTTCTCAGACTGGCGTCGTCATCGATCAGTCCGGCGATGCTGCCTGTCCAGGTCCGAGGCGGTGAAGTTATGTCGGGCAACTCTGCCAGTTGGGCTGACTTGCGCCGGATATCGGCCAGGATCGGGCGCGCGCGCAAGTACCTGGCAATGGCATCGAGCCGGGCTGACAGTATCGATCGTTCGGTGATGGTGCGGTCGTATTTTTCCATCGCGTCGCGACGTTCGACTTCAAGACTCTCGTAGGTCGACGCCAACGTGTCGATCGCATCCCTGCGCGACTTGAGTTCCGCCAGGCGCTTCTTGAGCAGCGCCAATTCGGTTCCGTGGGCCTGCTTGCGATACAGTCCGTCCGCTTCGGCCTCGAGCGCGCTCAATGTGTCACTTACATGGCCAAGACCGGCGCTGGCCGTAAAGAGAAGTTTGCCCAGGTCTCCACGCGACTCCAGGATCGATTTCCCGCCCGCTTCCAGTGTCTCGTCGTCCAGCGAAAACATGGTCTCGTATGCGTCGCGTGACAGACCGGCGAGATGTGCCGTTATCGCCACATCGCTCACCGGTTGGCCCTCAGCGTTCAACAGTGAGTTGCTGCGCTGTTTCGTGCGCGTGAAGGCATGCTCGGCATCACCGAGTTCGAGCACACCACCGATGCGCATCGCGCCATACTCGTGCAGGAAATTATAGCGGCTGCGTTCCTCGATGCCGAATAGCAAGTCCAGATAGCCAGAAAGCGCTGTCGATTTGCCGGCCTCGTTAAGGCCAAACACGATATGCAGGTCTGGCCCCGACACCGGGTTCGGTCCGAAGTCGATCGTCCTGTCGGTAAACTTTCCATAACGAATGAGGTCAAGGCGCCGAAGCCTCATTGCGATCCACCGGACTTGAGGCGGGCCGTGACCAGGTCGGCGCCGCTGGCAAGAACCTTGTCGAGGAACAGCTCCAGCGCAGTCTCGTCCTTGCCAGCGAATTCGCGCCCATCGGGCGGAAGATCGGCGATCGTTTTCAGGACCAATGCCCGCGCCTCAGCTCGGAAGGCTTCCGAGCTGGCATCGGCGCGCATGGATTGGGCGAGTTCGAAAATCGGATCGGCCTCACCGGGTGTTTCCATCCTGGGTGGAATGAGGCCAAGCTCAAGCTTCTCCACCCATGTGTCCCCCGCCTGTTCCGCTACCTGCTCGGCCTCGGCCAAGAGAAGGTCCCTGTCGCGGATAATTGCCCACGACAAAGGCGACATCCCAGTGAGACCGAGACGGACCACGGCATGACGCGACCGCACGGAAGCGCGGATCGCTTCGAGCGCGGATCGCACACGCGCGACGGCTTCGGACCATTCCACTGCCCCGGTCAGATCTGCGTTCACCCGTTCGAATTGCGCAACGCTGGTCAGCCTTTCCTCGATCCCGACCGAGTGGTCGTCTCGTATCGTCACCAGGGTAACGGATTTCTCGCCGGCCTCGTTGATGTCCCGGCCTTGCGGCATCCCTGGCATCACCACCGTGCTCGCTCCAGGATGGACTTGGCGGACATGGATGTGGCCGAGCGCCCAATAGTCAAAACCATGGCCGTGCAAGTCAGCGACGCTGCAGGGGGCGTAAACGTCGTGGCCGGGCGATCCGGCAAGGCTGGTGTGCATGATGCCCACATTGACAGCTCCTTCGCGAGCGGCCGGATATTTGGGCAGCAGGCTGTCTTGCGCCTTCGGGTTGGCAAAGCTCAAGCCGTGGAACATGACGTCCAGCCCGCCGGCCGTGTGCAGCACTGACTGGGGACGGCCGCCAAAGATCGTGACCGTGTCCGGAAACACCAGCTGTTTCGCTATCCGAGACAGGGCGTCGTGATTTCCGCGGATCTTGAAAACCCGGACACCGGCCTGGTGGAGGCGTGCCATCTGCGACGCCAGGAACCTCGCCGTTTTCATCGACGTCTGGTCGCCATCATAAAGATCGCCAGCAATGACGAGCGCATCGACACGTTCCGCCAGGCACAGATCCACTATCGAGACGAATGCCTGGCGACTTGCGTCTCCGACGAGTTCTGCAAGATCGGGATTTCGCATCGCCAGCGAACGGAGCGGCGAGTCGAGATGGATGTCGGCCGTATGTAGGAATCGAAATGCCATTGGCGGTCTCCGGCCTCTGAACACGAGGGCGCCTATGCCGGCGTTATTTTCGCCGCTGCCTTATCACGTTGGAGGATGCAGTTGTCAAAACTCATCCGGAGCTTGGCTTGTGCCTTGCTGGACTGATGGCAAGTGGGACCACAGATCAGCACTGCGCCCTGGACCAGGCACTCTTCGCCTCGAACCGACATCGTGCTGCGAACCCATTCCTCAATGGTACTTCTGGCCTCTGTTATCGAAGGCCATCTTTGTGCCCTCCAGCACGTCAACGACAGCTCTATTCATGATCCCGTCTTCGATCGAACCTGACTGGTAAGAGATTCGCGCGCCGTTCTTCCTGTCGAATGTTGCGTGTATGATCTGCTCGGCATCGCACACCACCGCCAAGTTTGGATTGTGCGTGACCATGATGATTTGTCTGGCCTTCTTCGCCTCGTTGAGAACTGGCACGAGCAGGCTTACGACCGTCTCATTGTCCAGATTCTCCTCGGGTTGATCGAGCACGATGGGATTTCGTCCCTTGTCAACCAGCAGATAGAAAATCAACAGCAAGGCGCCTCGCTGCCCGGGCGACAGCTGTTCTATCTGCGTATCCTGAAAGAGCAGGGTGTACTTCGGCTCCAGATACTGAAGACCGAAGAGATAATTGTAGACCTCTGCCGGCTCCTTGTCCTTGCGCATGAGAACCCTGATCCCTGGAACCTTGCTCGCTGCCTTCTCGGCGCTCTCCGTCAGCAGGGAAGCGACGTCCTCGGCAAAGCCTGTCGCATCGGCCGCACTCCCGAAACGATATCTCTCGAACCGGCTTCGGACCGCGATGAAGCTCTCGTCTTCCCCGCGAAGCTCACCGATATTCTGCTTGATGGCACTAAATAGGTTGGTAGCAATCGCGTCAGGTGAGCCCAGCAGCCTGGCCTGGAATTGAAGCTTGTACTCGTCCCGGATCAGAGAATTGCTCTGAATCAAACGTTGCAGTGGCGTGAACAGCTCCTCCCGCGCGGCTCGCTGTTCTTCCAGCACCGAAAATATCTGAGCGGTTACCTCTCGTCGTGATGCCCGTTCTTGCGCAAGCTTCGTCGGCAGTTGGTTTATTTGAACAACCCTTAGCTGCAATCCCTTGAGGCTTTCAGGCTCGGTTTCCGAACCCTCGATCGCCTCCAGTGCGGTTTGCCATTCCTTCAAGGCTTGTTTGTACGCCTGGTATTTCTGCTGCGGCTCGTTCAATTTTTCAGAAAGCCGATTCTGTTCGGCGACCAGTGCGATCTCGGTCGTAGCGGCGCTTTCCACGTTCTTTGCGATCGTTTCGTCGCTGCTGGCCAGCGTCTGGTGGTGCTGTGTCAGGACGTCACGATTGACGGTCAGGGTGATCAGCTCTTCTGCTCTCAAACCGGCGGTGGCAAGGTCGTCGGCGATTTCGGACACGAAGGCTGCGAGTTGCTTCTCAAAAAGCCCAATGCGCTCCCGGATGTTACGAATCGACCGCTGCTTTCTGCCGATTATCTGCCTGTCATCGGCAGCCTTCCTGGCGTCATTCTTCAATTGCTCCAGCGCCGCTCCGATCTCCGCAAGTCTGGCGCTTGCCTGCCGCTGATCAGCAGTGAGTTGGTCCGTGGGTTGCTCGATTACGGGTGGTTTAATTGCGGTGTGTTCCTCAATCTGCGCCTCCTTGAGCCGGATCTGCTCCTCGAGGTTTTTTTGCACATTGGGGTGAAGCTGATCTTCGATACCCACAATATGCTCGTTGAGCGCCCGCAGCGATTTGCGAAGTTCATTCGCCCGAGCCCGGAAAACGTTTTCTTGCTTGTCGATGAGTTGGTCGAAACTCAGAGCCTCGAGGCGCACGTTGTTCGAGACGTGAGAAAAGATCACCTCTCGGAGCTCCTTCTCGAACTCGTCAGTCTTGCCTGACACATGATCATTGCACAGAGCTTCGAACCGGCCTTGCGGAATGTACCGGACGAGTTCGACCCGTTCAGCCGACGGATCGTCGGCAAGGCTCATCACACACGGATCGCCAGCGAGCCAAGAGAGTTCGCCAACGAATTGGCGGGCCGGCTCTCCTGCTTTCCCGCGGAATCGATCGCGTTTCAGAAATGAGAAGTGGGCGCTTTGCTGGGAGTTGCCCAGCAAAGCCAGGATATCGGCGAGCGCGCTCTTGCCGCTCCCCTTGTTGCCGATGATCGCAATGAGGTCGGGGTTTAGAGGAATGTCTGTTCCATGCAGCCAGGTGTCCGCAAGTGTACTGTCAGACGCCTTGCCTACGCGAATCCGATCTATGTAGAACGTCTTATGCTGGTTGATACGCTCCAGCTTCGGAGGTCGTTCACCTAAAAATGAGCGCTTCGCGGGCTCTCTCAGCGCCTGCAACAAGCCCTTCCAGGTTGGATCAGTCTTGATCCAGGTGCGCTTGCCGGACGGAAAGTCGCCGTATCCGCGCTTATCGGTGGTTCCGTTTCCCCGGAAGCAATGAGCATCGCTGCCGGACACGGCAAGTCGGGGGATACCTTTCAGTGCAGCCTGGAAGTTACCAAGCCATTTCTTGTTGGTCTCTGTCTCGACACCACAAAAGGCTGCCCAGAGATCCGGCCTTCTTGTTTCAAAGATTGGAGACGATTCGAACAGGCCAAGCGCATAGGCGTAATGGTCGGTCCAGTTGACGGTGTCGAGACCGTCGTTGGTCGAGAAGGGCATAAAGCCGACTGCACGAGCCCCGGGTACAAGACGGATCGCCTCCTTGTACGAATCGACATTCACTTCCGCGATTTTACAGCCGGCGATGAACGCCTCCGCGTCGTCCGACGCAATTTTGCTCTTCTCAAAACCATGTTTTGCCAGTTTGTCTGCGCCCGCATATCGCGCATACTCGATGAGCGCGTCGCGAGACAGGGGTTGATTGATCAATTCAAGCTTCAACCGAGAGAGAAAATCTCTGAGATGCTGATCACTGATCTCATTGGAGAAAAGAACGTGGGCATTCAGTCGTCCCTCCATCGGCGCCGCCAAGCGGAGTTCGATACCAGGGAAGACAGTTTTCATAAGCTCCGCCGCAGCCGGCTGGACCTGGCGCGCCTTGAGGGCAAACCAACCGTCGAATGTCCAGTAGTCCATGAGCCCAAACGCTATCGGAGCAGCGTCATTCAGGGCGCGGATCATCTCATCGATGAGCTGATCGTTTCTGGCTTTATCCGATCCGAGCCGTTCGCCGTCCCAATGGAATGATGCTGGCGAGTGTACGTGTAAGTCCCACTCACGCCATTCAGATCCTCTGGAGTACATATTCAGGAGCCCTCCGGACCAAGGCATTGACTGTGCCGTGATCCCCCCATTCTCGTTCAATACTATCGACTAGGCGCGCGCCCCATTTCTTCTTCTATGAGGGCGGACTAGATTCGGCAAGCGGGACGCTCGACCAATTCTGCTCTTCGCCATTGCAACTTCCAGACCGGCCCCTTCTCCAGGGTCTAGCCCTCAAACAGTATGGCGGCATAGTCCATCGCACCGTGCAGGACGTGGACGATAACAACCTGCTCGCCATTCACACGGTAGAAAATCAGGTAGTTTCCATGGACGCGGCGGCGGATTTCATGCCGTTCATAGCGGGGCACCAGAGGGAAAGCTTTTGGGGACGTTGCTATGGTTAGGCATGTCTATTCCAGCTCATCGACGAATGACAAAGCTCTGGGCGGATTATCCTTCGCGATGTAGTCGGCTATCTGCCGCAAATCCGCCTTGGCTTCGGTCGTAAAGCGCACTTTCATTCGGCCGAGCCCGGCAGCATGGCTTTGTAGCGTTCCCGCAGTTCGCTGAAAACATCCTCGGCAGCATGGGTTCGCCCTGCGTCAGCATCGGCTATTCCACGCATGATTGATGCATCCAGTGCGGCCAGTTTCGTTTCTCGATCTTGAACCAGTCGCACGCCTTCCCGCAGAACCTCACTTTTCGAGCCGTAGCGGCCCGTTTCGACGAGTTGCTGGATGTAGCTTTCAAGTTGTTTGCCCAGATCAGCGCTGATCATATGAAACTCCCTCGGTCACGGCATACCTCAGATAAGGCTCTTATCAACTATTATCAACATTCCTTAGCCCCTTCAATCACACTTGGGTACACCAGAGTGACGAGCGAAACTGCCAGCTGACGAGCTGAGGCGAGCTGTTTTCCTGTGGCTTCAGGCTTTGCCATCTCGCACAGATGTTGATCGTGCGTCAGATAGACGACATCTCGGTTCGAGGGCGGTGCCTCTGGACCTTTTTTGCTGCCGTATAGGCCGAGGAATTGACGTGCGCAGATCGGCCGCACGAGCGCGCGACTGGCCACCGTAGGCTGTAGCCGAAATGCACGATCGTATCGGATCGAACCCGCAGCTGTGACCTTTTGCGAGCCGTTGCAGCCAGGAAGGATGTTTGCATCGGCACGTGGACGGCCTTCTCACCAACTTCCTTGATAAATTCGGCCACGTTTAGAAGCGCCTGCACCGCTTCCGAGGGCCGGCAAAGCCTAGTGCCCTTTGGCGTCTCGACGATCGTCCAGTTGATGAGGGTCGGGTGGCGAGCATGAAATCCATCACCTCTTCGTCGCTCCATTTCGGATCGGCAACCCAAGGTCCCCGTAAGGCGTTCCCCTCTCGCTCACAAGTTCGCGCGGGGTGATGCCCATCGCCGAGATGAGTTCCAGCAACCGCTCGCGGCTCGGTGTCTTTGAATAGTCGATTGAGTGATTGAGCGACCGGATAATCCCAGAGCAGCGAGCCCGCAAAGCGTCGCCTCTATCCTAGCGGCGAAAGCCGCGCCAAAGTATCCCGCTCCCTGTCGCTACGAAGCAGCTTCAGGCAGTGCTGCTTCAAGCGCAAGAACTGGATTGACGCGATCATTTCGGCCGTCCTCGGTCTCTCGAAATCCACATTGATTTCCTCTTGGATGCGACCCGGCTGTGCCTGCATGACGATGATGCGATCCGAAAGCAGGATGGCTTCGTCGATATCATGGGTGACGAAGACAATCGTGGTCCTGAATTGCTCCCAAACCTCCAGCAGCAGTTCCTGCATCCTCAGTCTTGTAAGCGCATCCAGGGCTCCAAAGGGTTCATCCATCAAAAGTAGCCTGGGCCGGTTGATGAGGACACGGGCCATCTCCACGCGCTGTTGCATGCCGCCAGACAGCTGGCCGGGGTAGTGGTCTGCAAATCCGTCGAGGCCGACAAGGTTCAATATCCTGTCCGCTTCACGCCTCCGTTCGGCGCGCCCGACACCGCGCATCTTCGGTCCGAACGCAACATTGTCACGTGCGTTCTTCCATGGAAAAAGGGTGTGATGCTGGAAGACGATGCCTCGGTCCGGGTGCGGGCCTCGCACGGGCACGCCATCCACGGAAAGCCTCCCAGAAAGCGGCAAGATATGTCCAGCCAAAGCGCCAAGAAGGGTCGACTTCCCGCAGCCGGACGGCCCCAGAAGACATACGAATTCACCCGGCGTGACTTCGAAGCTTACATCGCTAACCGCTTCGAAGGCCGCGCTGCCCCGTCCAAGCCGAATCGAGACGCGTTCGGCCGCGATGCGGCCCATCGTTGCCCGGATTTTGCGCTCCTGCATGTTCATGCTTTGCCGTCCTTGCTGTGCCACGGGAGGAGTGCCGCTCCCACAGCCTTCAGCACAGCACTGCTCGCCATGCCAAGCAGCCCAATGACAACCATGCCGACGATGATCTCGGGATAGTTCTGCAGCGTGTAGGATTCCCAGGTGTAGTAGCCGATGCCGAACTGGCCTGAGATCATTTCGGCGGTGACCAGACAGAACCACGATGTGCCCATGCCAATCACCAGCCCGGTGACAATGCTCGGTGCGGCGCCAGGGATGATCACTTCCAGGAGCATGGCCGAGCGGGTGCTGCCCAGGCTGCGTGCGGATGCGATCAGCCGCGGATCGATGTTTTCGACGCCGTGGACGGTGTTGATGAGGATTGGAAAGAGAGCGCCGGTGAAAGTGATGAAGATCATCGAAAGCTCCGAGGACGGGAACATCAGCACCGCCAGCGGGATCCATGCCACGGCAGGGATCGGGCGCAACAGTTCGAGAGGCGCCTGAAGGAAGTCCCCGGCATATCGGAGGCGGCCGATCAACAGACCCAACGAGACGCCCACCACCGCGGCGATTCCATAGCCCGCAAGGACCCGCTCAAGGCTGCTGGACACATGGGCAAAGAGCCGTGGGGATCGAAAGAACTCGAGCGCGGCCGACGCGACGTCTCCCGGCGGCGGCACATTGGCGAAAGTGATGATGCCGAAGTCCAGTTTCAGGGTGGACGCCATCTGCCAAACAGAGAGGCAGAAGGCGAGAGATCCCGCCCGCCGCAGCCAGCGACCGACTTGAAGGCCGATCATTGGTCGTCTTGATAGCTTGCCAGGAGGGCAGCTTTGACGCCGGCAAAATCCAGCACGCTTCCGCCATGGGTCTTGGCCCAGTTCTCGGCTTTTTCCTTCAGAAGGAACGCGCTGACCTCGCCGCTATCGGAACGCACGAACCAGGCTTGTTTGCCCAAAAGCTTGATGCCGCTGTCGCGGTCCTGGGCATAGAATACCCTTATTGCCTTGCCCTCGCCTTCTATCGCCTTGAAGGCCACAAGGGCGTTTTCCGGCGAGGCGTAGTGTCTCACCTGCGGCTCGCCATCGACCCAGATCTCGGCGACGCGCCTGGAATCCTTGATCTGCTCGCCCGTCGAAGCATCCTTGGCGTTCAATGGCAGCTGCTCGTAATCCTTGAGTGCCGCTTCATAATCCAGGCCCGACGCCTTGAACGCCGCTCGAATCAAACGATCGTCGACGAAGCTGTCGACATCAAGCGAGCTGTCCGCCTTCTTAAGGAGCTTAAGAGTTTCGATGGCGGTGGCCACGGCCTGTCGATACTCTGGCTTCCACGTTAGATCGCGGGTCTGTAACCCAAGCGGACCATGGAACAGATAGTCCACCTCGGCGTCGACGCCGGTGATCTTTCCGATCAGCTCGCTGTACTTCTCAGGCTCCTTGCCGATGAGCTGGTCTGCCTCGATGACAGCACGAAGATAGGCGACGACGATCTCGGGATATTTTTCGGCATAGGAAGCATCAACCAGGACGCCGTGAAAGGTTGGCACCTTTGCCTGCGAACCATCGTAGATCTTACGGGCAAAGCCACGCCACGGGAAGAGCTCGGCGAATGGAACGAAATCGGCATGGGCGTCGATTTGATCTGCTTTGAGAGATGGGCCGGCGACCTCGGGAGCCTGGGTAATGATCTTGACGTCACGGTCGGCGTCCCAGCCTTGCGCCTTCACGGCCCGCAACAACATCCCGTGCGAGGTGGAAGCAAACGGCACCGAGATCGTCTTGCCCTTGAGCTCCGCCAGGGATTGGATGGGCGAATTGGCTGGCACGACAATGCCATTGCCGCTGCCGTTGACGCTTCCCGAAAGCACGGCAATGAACAGACTCTTTCTCCCCGCCTTGAGGTGCGCAAGGCCGTTCAATGAACCTGGAAAATCTGCCATCACCCCAAAATCGAGCTTGCCGGCGAGCTGCTCGTTGGTGATTGGCGCGCCGCTCGTGAAATTCTTCCACTGAATGTCGTAGGTGGCGGCCTGGTACCTGCCGTCGTGCGGAAGATATTTTTCAAGGAGATTCAATTCGCGGATGAGAAGCCCGCCGGTCGCGGTATTGATCGTCGTGTCCTGGGTGCCGATAGCCACGCGAATGGTTTCTGCTTTGGCAGCCGAAACGAAGACGGCAGCCGCAAGGGCGATCGCAGCGAAGTGTGTGCGCATGTTCATGGTCCTGTTCCATTAGTCGTGTCCCGGACGGCCCGGTGGCTATTTGGTTCGGCGACCGGTGGACGGACGCCGACCGCTGCCTGACTGATTTATGAGGCGGTCTCGCAAGGGGGATAAGCAATTATTTGCCCGGGCAGCCGAAGGAACTGTTTCGACTCGCAGAGCAAATCTTGATGCCGGGCATGCTCTTAACGCTGGATATCAAACGCTTGGGCATCACCCGGCAACCGGGCAGCGGGCGCAAACAGAGACAATCGTTCCAGCAATGGCAAAAATGCGCAATGATATTTCTTTATACTCTATAGACTTTATATAGTTTTGCTCCGATCTATGGAGGAGCGACCATGACCTTGCCAACGCTCGCCCCGAGTGAGGCCAACGATCGGAGGCCGCAGCCGCGGCCAGTGCCGCCCAGCCAGGTCCTGCTCCCTGGTGACCAGGCACTCTTCCTGAGCGAAAGCGTCGAGGGCCTGGACGAAGGCGCGCATTTTCTAGACACGCTAAACCCGGACGAACTGACAAGGCTCAACAGTCACGGCCGGCGTCTGGCCTTCTCGACCGGTGAGGCGATCTTCAGCCAAGGCGATCGGCACGGAGGCATTTTCATAATCGAAAGCGGTCAGGTTCGTGTCTTCTATACCGCTCCGTCGGGACGGGAAATCACGCTCGCCTATTGGACAGCCGGGCATTTTATTGGCGGTCCCGAAATGACTGGCGAAGGCGCTCACATCTGGTCCGGCGAGGCGCTTAGCGACTGCCAGATCCTCTTCCTGCCTGCCTCCGCGCTCAAGAGGCTCGTCGCGGAGCTTCCGGGCTTCGCTCTCTGTCTTGTGCAGGGGCTGGCCGCAAAGGGCCGATGCTATTCGGCCATGGCGCAGATGCTGGGCACGCGGTCAGTGATCGAGCGCCTGGCGCAATTCCTGATGAATCTCTCGGAGCTTCACGGCGTTCGTGACGGGCATGCCGTGATCATAAACGCCAAGGTGACGCACGATCAGATCGCCGCGATGGTGGGGTCGACGCGCCAGTGGGTAACGATGATGTTGAAACGCTTCCAGAAAGATGGGCTGGTCACCGTCACGCCGCGACAAATTCGCATCGAGCACCCGCACAAGCTAATGAACATGGTTTCGAAGGACGGCGCCATTCACCGCCCTTCGACAGTTCTAGCCGAGCCGGGCCAAGGCCCAGCGCACCGTCTTGCGGACGTCGGGGTCGGCATCGGAGATGTGGTCCATCAACGCCTCGCGTGAGGCTGGGGCAGCGATTTCGCCAAGCGCGGCGGCAGCCTCCTTGCGCACTGCTGCAATCTCGCTTCGAAGCGACTTTGAAATTGCCGGAACAGCCGCATGGGCCTTGAGCTTGCCAAGCGCATTCAGGCATCTCAGTTGGACCTGCCAGTACTCGTCATCCAAGGCAGCCGTCAGTCGATGGACCACCGAAGCCTGGCCGAGCTGACCGAGCGAATCCGCGGCGGCGGCGCGCACCTGCCAGCTGTCGTCGCCAAGCACAGCCGCGACCGCCTGAGCGGCCGCAGGCTGGCCGGAGAAGGAGAGCGCACTTGCAGCAACGGCCCTGACGCCAGCATTTGGGTCAAGTGTCGCGCCAATCAGGGAGGGCAATGTCTCCTCCAGTTTGAGGTAAGCGATTACGCCAAGCGCCTGAGCCCGTACCTCCGGATTGTCGTCGCGAATTGCAGCAAGCGCCGGACCGAGCGATGCCGGAGACCGCAGCGCCCTCAAGCCTCGAAGGGCGGCGGCGCGGACGAAAGCGCTCTCATGTTCGAGCAGTGGCCCTATCAGTTCCGCTGCCGCCGGAGCCTTGATTTCGGCAAGACCCTCAGCCGCCGCCTTCGCCACGGTGCTGTCTTCGTCCGTTACCAATTTGACGAGCCCGCTTGCGGCTTCGTTCGAGTCGAACTCGGCAAAGGCGAGCGCCACCTGCAATCGCACGGCATCATTTGGATCCTCGACCGCGGCCAGAAGATGAGGCAGCACGTCGCGGCGCGCGGTAGCGACGAGATCAATCACCGCCAGTTGCCGCACTCCGCCGTCGGCGTCGTTGAGGCGTTCGACTATGTCGTCGATGTCGCCAAAATCTTCGAACGGTTCGAAGGCACTCATCTCAGCGCAACAGGTAGGGAATGTTCACGGTGACCGCCCCCGTTGGGCAATCTGTCTCGCACGGCATGCAGTACCAGCATTCGTCGAATTTCATGTAGGCTTTTCCGGTTAAATCGCTGATGCGCAGCACGTCCAGTGGGCAGACGTCGACACAGACGGTGCAGCCCTTGTCAGCGATGCATTTGGCATCGTCGACGACCACGGGAACGGCAGTAGGCGAAAGCGCGAGTGGCATATATTCTCCTGGTCAAGCATTTTTGGAAACACGCAGACGATCGTAGGCTGTCCGCTCTTCGTCCTCGATGGGAACGACGTAAGATTGGACAGCTCGCTTCTCGGAAATCATTCGGCCGTCGATCTTGCGCAGCAGCGTGTGGCAGAACCAATTCGCGTCGTCCTTCTCGGGATGATCGACTCGGTTATGGTAGAGGCCCCAGCGACTTTCGGTGCGATAGAGCGAGGCATGGGCCGCCATTTCTGCGCAATCGAGGATTGAGGATACCTCCAGGGAACGCATAAGTTCGTGGGCGTCGCGGGCGACAAGTGCCGTCTCCAGATCGTCTCGCGCCTCGGCAAGTCGGGCTTGCCCGATCTGCATCTTGGCCGTGACCTTTGGCGGCTGGAGATAGTCGTTGACGAGGCGCCGGGTCTTGTATTCCAGCTGATTTGGCGGAATGCCGTCGTCGCGTCGGGTAGGCGCCAGCACCCGTTCGCGCTCCCGCCTGAGCAGATCGCTGTCGAATTCCGGCAGGTCGGTCTCACTTGCGATTTCGGCCGCGTGTTCCCCGGCTATCGCGCCATTGGTGAATGCGCCGAGCATATAGTTGTGTGGAACACTGGCCATGTCGCCTGCTGCGTAGAGACCCGGCACGGTCGTGCGAGCATATTCGTCCACGAACACGCCGGATGCGCTGTGACCTGAACAGAAGCCGATCTCAGAGATATGCATTTCGATCATCGCGTTGCGGTAGTCGGTGCCGCGGCCTTGATGGAATCTGCCGCGCGAGGGGCGCTCGACCTTATGCAGGATCTTTTCGATCTCGCTAACCGTGTCGGAATGCAGATGATTGAGCTTCAGGAAAACCGGTCCCTTGCCCGATTGCAGTTCGTTGTAAAACTCCTGCATCATCTGTCCCGACCAATAGTCGCTCTCGATGAAACGCCTGCCGTCGTTGTTGGCAGTGTAGGCCCCGAATGGCCCCGCAACGTAGGCGCAGGCGGGACCGTTGTAGTCCTTGATCAGCGGGTTGATCTGGTAACACTCGAGATTGGCGAGCGCGGCGCCGGCGTGATAGGCCATTGCATACCCGTCACCCGAATTGGTCGGGTTCTCATAGGTTCCAAACAGATAGCCTGAGTGAGGCAAGCCGAGCCGGCCCGCCGCTCCCATGCACAGGATCACGGTTTTGGCGCGAACCACGAGAAATTCGGCCGAGCGTGTATTCACCGCGATTGCTCCCGCGATCCGGCCGTTCTCCGTGGTCAACAGGCGGGTTGCCATGTAGCGATTGGAGATCAGAATCCGCTCGCGTCGGAGCTGGCGGTAAAGCGCCTTTTTTACCGTGTCGCCATTCGGCATCGGCAGGACGTATGTTCCGAGGTGATGAACCTTCTTCAGGTCGAAATCGCCATTGGCGGTCTTCTGGAAGCGTATGCCGAAGCGATCCAGCTCCTCGATGATTTCATGACAACGCGATGCATACTTGAAGACCGGGGCTTGGTCGACGATGCCGTCATTGGCGATCGTGATCTCCTTGGTGTATTGCTCAGGTGTGGAGTAGCCGGGCACAACGGCATTGTTGAGCCCGTCCATGCCCATCGAGATCGCGCCCGAACGCTTTACATTTGCCTTCTCGAGCAGCACGACCTTCAGATCGGGACTGCGCTGCTTGGCCTTCAACGCGGCCATCGGACCAGCTGTGCCGCCGCCAATGACCAGAACATCGCAAGCGACTTCGGCTTGCCCGTCGACAAAGTGGTCCATTGTGCTTCCTCAACCCTGTGTGTCGACGATTTCGCGCAGATAGCGCCAAGGATAGATGCCGCGGTCGTGACCATCGGAGAAAACCAGCCGCATGGCATACGAACCGACAGCCACGGCGCTGACGATGGTGATGTCGTCGAAAGAATGCTCCCTCCCGTCGATGGCGGACCGGACCTGATGGGCCGCTCGGCTGAGTGCGCGCAACCGTGAGGCACGGACAGCACGGAGAGAGCCGTCATTCCAAGTGATGGCTAAGGATCGGCGGTCGGCGCCGATTCTTATTTCCAAAGGTTTCATGTCGTTTCCTGATCGTTCGGCGCCATTGTACGAACGAGTCTCGGTTCGACACGCAATAAATTGCCTGCTTTTGCCGTTGAATTTCAGGACGATTGAGCTCTGGGATGAAATAAGCGCGCAGCGCCGTGCCTTTGACGGGAAGCCCCTCCCCCTTTCGTCTTCTGCCCAACCCAGGCGCCATCAGAGCGGAGCCTAAAGTCGGCCGGGTTGCAGGCCATCATTGAGCAGACCGCTGTTGCTGCGGCGCATGGCTATACGGTTGTGACGAACGAAAGTCAGTTTACAGGTGGCACCTATTCCGATGACGTGCCGAAAGCGCGAAATCGGAGTAATGTTCAAATGAGGTCCCCACTTTCTTATTGAGGCGGCATTGTCCAGGAAATCAAACCGGAGCACGGCACATGCCTTCTTCGGCACCGCCAGACCCTACGCATAAGCTGAAAGGCAACAGGGCCAGACCGAAGCATGAAACCTAAGGACAGGGCACGGCCTTTCGTGCCGACCGAAATCCACGTTGCCACGTTCGAGGATGCCGGCAGCACTATCGGCATCCTTTCGATAGCGACAACGGAAGGGCTTCTAGAGATCGCACTGGATCAGGAATCCGCCAACGCCATCATCAAGGCCATCTGCACTATTAAGTCCAAGCTAGACCCAAGCACGGCCCGTTGAAGCCTGGTTCGGCCATATCTGCTTTTCGCCCAGCATCAGCCTGTAGCTCTCATTCAATGATCGTCAAAGCCTCTTTGGCCGAATAGAAGGTCGCAATTGTTGTGACGTTGCCGTCTGCGACACGCTCCAGGCGATAGGCTTCACGATACGGGCTGTCTTCGTCCACCAAACATTCCCCCAAGCGGGGCTCATTAGCAAACGTTCATGAAGCTTTCGTGAGACAGCCACGATGGAGGATGTGATGCGACTCAGATTGTTGGCCCCGCTAGCCAAACTTTTTCGCATACAGTTTAGGTCGATGGAATGCCGTATGGAGCGGTTGTCGCCCAGCTCCGCCCTGGTTGTTCAACCAATCTGCACAGTAGTAGTTGTGAACCCCATTCCTGGGCGATGCAAGCCACAACGACCACATCGTCAGCGTCAACCAACGCTTTCAAGTCGTCGCGGATTTTGCGCGGCTTGACCGCTGTATCCAGCAGCCATACCCGACTTAAACACCGCCTGTAAGAATAAGTTATTAAGTCAGCATGTTAGGCGCGCGCCGG
>NZ_JBSKBR010000047.1:0-18021 GCF_053714315.1 Mesorhizobium sp. PL10
ATGGAACGAGGACTTTCTCGTCAGCCTCATCTCGTGAAAATTAACTCACCCGATTCCCCTGCCGGTCAACGGTGCAAGCCGTATAAAATTCCATTGATTTTACGGCATTTTCTGATCTGGCATGGCGTTTGCGCGACACATTCTGCAACGGACCGGCAAGAGAGGAAACCGGCCCGTTGAATGAGGGAGGAACAGATGGAAACCTTTTACGAGGTCATGCGGCGCCAGGGGATCACCCGGCGCAGCTTCATGAAATTTTGCAGCCTGACCGCCGCATCGCTCGGGCTTGGCCCGGCGTTCACGGCGCAGATCGCCCATGCGATGGAAACCAAGCCGCGTATCCCCGTGCTTTGGCTGCACGGCCTGGAATGCACCTGCTGTTCGGAGAGTTTCATCCGCTCGGCCCATCCGCTCGCCAAGGACGTGATCCTGTCGATGCTGTCGCTCGACTATGACGACACGATCATGGCCGCAGCCGGTCATCAGGCCGAAGCCATCGTCGGAGAGGTGGTGGAGAAGTACAAGGGCAACTACATCCTGGCCGTCGAAGGCAACCCGCCGCTCGACGAGGACGGCATGTTCTGCATCATCGGCGGCAAGCCGTTCGTCGATCGGCTGAAATACGCCGCCTCGAACGCCAAGGCGATCATCTCCTGGGGCTCCTGCGCTTCGTGGGGTTGCGTGCAGGCGGCGCGGCCCAACCCGACCCGGGCAACGCCGGTCCACAAGGTTCCGGGCCTTCCCAACAAGCCGATCATCAAGGTGCCCGGCTGCCCGCCGATCGCCGAGGTCATGACCGCCGTCGTCACCTACATGCTCACCTTCGAGAAGTTTCCCGAGCTCGACCGGCAGGGCCGGCCGAAGATGTTCTATTCCCAGCGCATCCACGACAAATGCTATCGCCGTCCGCATTTCGATGCCGGGCAGTTCGTCGAGCATTTCGACGATGAAGGCGCACGCAAGGGCTACTGTCTCTACAAGGTCGGCTGCAAGGGCCCGACCACCTACAATGCCTGTTCGACCTTGCGCTGGAACGGCGGCCTGTCATTCCCCATCCAGGCCGGCCATCCCTGCATAGGGTGTTCGGAAGATGGCTTCTGGGACAAGGGCGACTTCTACAACCGGCTGAGCAATGTCCATGGTTTCGGCATTGAAGCGAACGCCGACCAGATCGGCGGGACCGTTGCCAAAGTGGTCGGCGCGGGCGTCGCCGTCCATGCCGCCGCATCCGTCGTCAAGCGCATTCGCGAAAAGTGAGGAGAGAGCTGATGGGCTTTCAAACCCCCAACGGGTTCAATCTCGACACAACAGGACAGCGCATCGTCGTCGATCCGGTCACCCGAATCGAAGGCCACATGCGTTGCGAGGTCAACATCGATGAGCAGAATTTCATCCGCAACGCCGTGTCCACGGGCACCATGTGGCGCGGGCTTGAAGTCATCCTCAAGGGCCGCGACCCGCGCGATGCCTGGGCCTTCGTCCAGCGTATCTGCGGCGTCTGCACCGGCACGCACGCACTCACCTCGGTACGGGCGGTGGAAGATGCGCTCGGGATCATGATCCCCGAAAATGCCAACTCGATCCGCAATATCATGCAGCTGTCGCTGCAGATCCACGATCATCTGGTCCACTTCTATCACCTCCACGCGCTCGACTGGGTCAACCCGATCAACGCGCTTAAGGCCGATCCTGTCGCAACGTCGCAATTGCAGCAGGCCGTCTCGCCCAGCCATCCCATGTCTTCGCCCGGTTATTTCCGCGATACCCAGAACCGGCTGAAGAAGTTCGTCGAATCCGGCCAGCTCGGCCCGCTCAAGAACGGCTACTGGACCAACCCGGCCTATCTGCTTCCGCCCGAAGCGGACCTGATGGCGGTCACCCACTATCTCGAAGCGCTCGATTTCCAGAAGGAAATCATGACCGTCCGCACCATCTTCGGCGGCAAGGACATCCATCCGAACTGGCTGGTCGGCGGCGTTCCCTGCGCCATCAACATGGACGGGCCGATGGCAGCGGGCGCGCCGCTGAACATGGAGCGGCTGAACTTCGTCAAGAGCGTCATCGACCGCACGCTGACCTTTGTCGAGAATGTCTACATTCCCGACATCATCGCCATCGGCGGCTTCTACAAGGGCTGGCTCTACGGCGGCGGCCTTTCGGGAAAGAGCGTGCTCGCCTACGGCGACATTCCCGACCGGGCCAACGACTATTCCGCCGCCAACCTGATGATGCCGCAGGGCGCGATGATCAACGGCAACTTCACCGAAGTGCTGCCCGTCGATGTCCGCAATCCGCAAGAAGTCCAGGAATTCGTGCCGCACTCCTGGTACAAATATCCCGACGAGGCCAAGGGGCTGCATCCCTGGGACGGTATCACCGAGGCCAACTATGAACTCGGCCCGAACCTCAAAGGAACCCGCACCAACATCGAACAGATCGACGAGGGAGCGAAATATTCCTGGATCAAGGCGCCGCGTTGGAAGGGTCATGCCATGGAGGTGGGGCCGCTCGCCCGCTATGCCGTCGGTTATGTCCAGGGCCACGCCGAAATCAAGGAGCAGGTGGATGCCACGCTGCGGGCACTCGACGTGCCGTTTTCGGCATTGTTCTCCACGCTCGGCCGCACCGCGGCCCGCGCACTGGAGTCGCTATGGGCTGCCCGCAAGCAGGTCTATTTCCTCGACAAGCTGATCGCCAACATCAAGGCCGGAGATTCCGCCACGGCCAACACGGAGAAGTTCGATCCGAAAACCTGGCCTTCCGAGGTCAAGGGTGTCGGCTTCACGGAAGCGCCGCGCGGTGCGCTCGGGCACTGGATCCGCATCAAGGATACGCGCATCGAGAACTACCAGTGCGTCGTCCCGACGACCTGGAACGGCTCGCCGCGCGATCACGCGGGAAACATCGGCGCGTTCGAGGCATCGCTGATGGACACAAAAGTAGAGCGGGCCGAGGAGCCGGTCGAAATCCTGCGCACGCTGCATTCGTTTGATCCATGCCTGGCCTGCTCCACCCACGTCATGGGTCCGGACGGCCAGGAACTGACCACTGTCAAAGTACGCTAGGGAGGGACATCATGAACATGTTGAAAAAGACTTTTGGTCTCGGCGTTGCCGCAGCCATCGTCGCGACGCCGGCTCTGGCGCACACGGGCGCCGGCCATGCCGACGGTTTTGCCGCCGGGTTTACCCATCCGCTGCTCGGCGCGGACCATCTGCTGGCCATGCTTTCGGTTGGTGTCTGGTCGGCGCTTGCCGTGCCGGCGAAGGCATGGATCGCTCCGTTTGCCTTTGTCAGCGCCATGCTCTGCGGCGCGCTGCTGTCGTTTGCCGGCGTCGGCCTGCCCACGGTCGAAGGCATGATCGCTTCGTCCGTCTTGGTTCTGGGCCTCATGGTGGTGGCAGGCGGATATCTTACGATCATTTCCGGCGTCGCGCTGTGCAGCCTGTTTGCCCTCTTCCACGGCCATGCCCATGCAAGCGAGGCAACGGGAGCGGTGATCAGCTACATTGCCGGGTTCTCGGCGGCGACGGCGCTCATTCACGTCGCCGGCATCGGCGTTGGGATGGCCATCGCGAAACGGCCGTTCGCCCGCCTGGCGGTGGGCGGCGCGGTGATGGCGGCGGGCGCCTTCATCCTGTCCGGCATTTGAGGGGGGACGATCATGAGCCACTCTCAAAACCATGAGGAAAAGGCGGTCTATGTGTACCAGGCGCCGGTGCGCCTGTGGCACTGGATCAATGCCTTCGCCATCCTGGCGCTCTGCCTGACGGGTTACCTGATTGGTTCGCCGCCGCCGGCCGTCAGCGGCGAGGCGTCGGACTCCTACCTGTTCGGCTATATCCGCTTCATCCACTTCACGGCCGCCTATATCATGATCATCGGCTTTGTGTTCCGGGCCTACTGGTCGATCGTCGGCAACGAGCACTCGCGCCAGATCTTCCTGCCGCCGCTGTTCTCGCGCACCTTTTGGAAGGAGGTCGTGCACGAGGTGCTCTGGTACATGATGCTCGTCAAGGAGCCGCAGAAATACGAAGGCCACAACCCGCTGGCAGTGCTGGCCATGCACTTCGGTTTCGTCTGGTTCTCGGTGTTCATGATCTTTACCGGGCTCGCGCTCTACGGCGAGGGCCAGGGCATGGGCTCCTGGCAGTACAACTGGTTCTCCTCCTGGCTCATTCCGCTGTTCGGCCAGAGCCAGGACGTCCACACGCTGCATCATCTGGGCATGTGGGGCATCGTCATCTTCGTCATCGTCCATATCTATGCGGCCGTGCGCGAAGACATCATGTCCCGCCAGTCGATCATTTCCTCGATGTTCTCCGGCTGGCGGACATTCCGGGACAACGATAGCAACTGATGCCTCCCCCGCCACCTACGAAAACCGGCGCCGTTCCCTGCGGCGCTTCGTTAGTGCAGAAGGGTGAATTCAATCGGCGAATGGAAAGTGTTCAGCCGGCTGGAAAGCAATTACCGGACACAAACCTTCCACAAGGCGGCGCGCCGATGAATTTCACCAAGGATTCCAGCGGCGGGGCAAGGCTCAGTCGATTGGCACGGGGCTTGCTCCTCTAACTCCGGGAGCATGGAGGAGTGAACATGGGCAATGCACCGCGCGTGCTTGTGCTCGGCATTGGCAATTTGCTGTGGGCCGACGAGGGGTTCGGTATCCGCGCCGTCGAGGCGTTTCACCGGCGGTTTGAAGACGACCCCGCAATCTCGGTCGTCGATGGCGGAACGCAGGGCATCTATCTGGTCCAGAACATACGCGAGACCGACATTCTCGTCGTCTTCGATGCCGTGGACTACCAGCTTGCCCCGGGCACGATGAAATTCGTCGAAGGCGACGACGTGCCGAATTTTCTCGGCATCAAGAAAATGTCCCTCCACCAGACCGGTTTTCAGGAAGTGCTGGCGATGGCGCAGATGATGGGCGATTACCCCGGGCATCTGCTGCTCGTCGGCGTGCAGCCCGTGGAACTCGAGGATTTCGGCGGCAGCCTGCGGCCGCAGGTCAAGGCCTGCATCGAGCCTGCGCTCGATCACGCAGCGGCCTGGTTGCGCGCACTCGGCATCGATCTGCGTGAACGCGCGCAGCCCCTGTCCGAGGAAGAAACGATCGCTTCCATGGAAATGGCGCTCAAGGCCTATGAGACGGGACGCCCGCATGAAGCCGTCGCGCCGCGCCATGGCGACGAGCGCGTGCTGGCCTCGGGCCGCTTTTCGCCGCCCGCCGATCCGGCTGGCGAGATCGCCGGCCTAATCGGCGACGTCTCCGGCAGCCGTGCCGAACGCGCGGACGGAGGACCGGGCTGATGTGCATGGGTGTTCCCTATGAGATCGTCGAAGCCGGCTTCCTGTCGGCGCGGGCCCGCAGCCGCCATGAGGAGACGATCATCGACATGAGCCTTGTCGGCGACCAGCCGCCGGGAACGCATGTGCTGGTGTTTCTCGGCGCTGCGCGCGAGGTGATCTCGGCAGACCTGGCGCGCCAGATCGGCGATGCGCTGGAGGCGGTTCGCCTGGTCATGTCCGGGCAGACGGAAATCGACCATTTGTTCGCGGACCTTTCCAGCCGCGAGCCGACATTGCCGGAGCACCTGCGGACGCAGGAGCCGGCCAGCCTCGATAAAAGGATGACATCCAGTGTACTCACCGCTTCTTGACGGCGTTATCAGCCGCTACACCTACCCTGTCGTCGGACTGGAGGACCACCGCGAGATCGCGAGTGCGCACCGCCACGGCGTCTTGTTCTTTTCCGGCGATTGGGAGCGCCTGGGCGAAAGCAACGACGTCGCCGTCATCCTGCCGGAACTCGCCGCCGCCTTCCAGGGTGTGTTCCAGCCGCTTGTCGTCGACCGCGGCTGCGAGCGCAAGCTGCAGGCGATCTACCGCTTCAGCGCATTCCCCGCGCTCGTCTTCCTGCGCGACGGCGAATATCTCGGCGTCATCACCCGCGTGCTCGACTGGGACGATTACCTGCGCGAGACGGCACGGATTTTGTCGCTCGACGTCAGCACGCCGCCGCCGTTCCCGATGCCGGGCGCACGGGCGGCCGCGAAGGACGACGATCACGACCATGGTCACGGTCATTTTCACTGAGGTTTAGAGGGAGGATAGCATGGTGGATTTCTTGGGCACGGGGCCGGGATCGCAGCGAACGAGGAGGATGGGACCGTCCTGGAATACATGGAGATGCCGAAGGGCATGACCGTGTTCCGGGCGCCGATCCTGCCGGAGCCGGAGGAAGTGCATGCTTCCGCCGCCATCGCCGAGTTGCGCGGCGTAGCGAGAGGCCTGCTGGACTGGAAGCCCGGCCGCCACATCACCCATGGCCTTTCGCACCTCTCCCCGGCCGATACCGATTTCGTCAGCCAGGCGCTCGGCAATGGCGAAGTGTCGATCATCTGCGGCTCGACCATCCAGGCGCAGGAATCCGTCATGGCGGGCGTCTGGCGGGTGCGAGAAAGCGATGGTTCCGGCAAGCCTGTGTCCGACCGGATCGAGCTTGGTCCGTTCCCGCAGTCTATCCTTGCCAGGACATTCGTCCATGCGCGCGGCTCCATCGACATTCCGGCAAGTTTCGGCCCCGGAGTCTTCAATGCGCCGCCCCTCCTGGCCGAAATCAACGAAGCCATCGCCAGGTATTCGCCGGACAATCCGCATGCCCATGTCATCAACCTGTCGCTGCTGCCGCACACCGAAGATGATCTCGCCTTGCTCGACGAGCTGCTCGGCAAGGGCTCCGTGACGGTTCTTTCGCGCGGCTACGGCAACTGTCGCGTCGAGGCGACGGGGTTGCGTTATGTGTGGTGGGTGCGGTTCTTCAATTCGCAGGATACTTTGATCCTCAACACCATCGAAGTGACCATGTTGCCGGATGTCGTCCTGGCTTCGCCCGAGGATATCGCCGACAGCGCCGATCGTCTCACCGAAATCATGGCGGTTTACTGATGGAAGACCATTTCTTCAAAGGCTCCTATGGCGGCGATGCAACGCTGATCCGGGACGATTCCAGGATGGAATGCAAGATTTGCTGGGAGATCTATGACCCCGAGGTCGGCGATGCCTACTGGCAGATCCCTGCGGGCACGCCGTTCTCCGAACTTCCCGAGCATTGGAGCTGTCCCAACTGCGAAGGCAAGAAAAAGGATTTCATGGTTGTCTGATATCCGGGACATCGCCGTCGAACAGGCCGGCCGTCTGGAGCGCCGCTTCGCGCATATCGCCGCGACGGCGATGTTCGACATGCCGATGAACAATCCCGTCCTTCTGGTGCAGTGCGTCGGCTTGCAGCCTTGTGGTGCTGGCTGGCTCGGCGTTCTCATCACGCCGTGGTTCATGAACCTCGTGCTGGTGCCCAGTGATCCTGAAACGGAAGCCGCGGTGCAGACCGGAACCAAGATCCGCGTTGCCATGCCGGGCGGGACGATCGAGTTCATCCAGTCGCAGGATGAGGTGCTCGGCCCGTTGCGCATGTGCTCGCTGTTTTCGCCGGCGTTCGAATTCTCCGCGATGGAGGATGCGGTCTTGACGGCCGAGGCGGTGCTTGCCGAACTGCTGGCGCCGGAGGAGCAGCCCGAAGCCGATGCCGACGTGGGAATGGTGGCCATCTGGGAAGGCCGCCTTGCCGATGCGGACGCCCAGGCGGAGCGTGAGCGGCAGGCCGAAGCCATCCAACGGGCGGAGGAGGCCCGCGCCCGCCGCGGCGCCGAACCGGAACCGGCCGTATCGCGCCGCGCGCTGTTCGGGCTGCCAGCCGGACCGGTGGCTGAGGAGGTCCAGCCATGAGCCTCACCGGCACGCTCGGCATCGACGTGACCTTTGTGCCGAACGGCAGGGCAAGTGTGAACTTCGCGCCGGCACGCAACGTGCCGACAGACCGCCTGTTTGCCGGTTTGGCGCCGGGCGAGGCCGCTGACCGGATGCCGCTGCTGTTTCCCCTCTGTTCGAACGCCCATGCCGCCGCTCTCCTGACGGCGGCGAATATGGCCGAAGGCCGGCCGTGCAGCGCCGAAACCGATCGCATCCGCAGCCTGCTCATTGCCGGCGAAGCCTTGCGGGAGCATTCCGTGCGGATCCTCAACGACTGGGCCGTGATGCTGGGGCGCGAACCCGAGGTCGCGGCCCTGCGTCGGGTCAACGACGTCTTTCGGCACATGCAAGCCGTGTTGAGTTCGCGTCTTGTTTCGCAAAATGCGGCGATGCTCGATGAGGATGCCGCGATGCGATGCGCGATTGCCCTTGCGGTGTCCGCCACCCAAGCCGTGTTTCCACAGGGCGCTGGCGTTGCTGGCATGGGATTGAACGGTGCCGGTGGTTCGGTGTCCCAAAGCATCGCGGCAGCGATGATCCGTCGGGCAGGCGAAGGCCCGGTGGATTGGGGCAGGCCGGAGCAGGACGACGGAACCGCGCTTGGCCGCCATCGCCACGACCCGCGTGTCACTGGCCCAGAAGCAAAGCGTCGCGTGCTTGCGCGGCTCGTCGAGGTGGAGGCGCTGTGCCGCTTCCTCGATGGCAGAGGGGCAAATCCACTGTGCCTCCACGCGGAAAAGACAGGTCCCCAGGCGGCGCGGGTCTCGGCGGAGGTCGCCCGCGGACGCCTTGTCCATGAGGTCGAGATGCGCGACGGAAAGATCGCTGCCATCCAGATCGGGGCGCCCACCAGCGCCAATTTCGCAAGCGGCGGCGCGGCCGAAACGGCCATCGCCGCGCTGCGCACCGATGACCTTGCGCGCTTCGATTGGCTCGTGCGATTGATCGTGTTAGAGGTCGATCCCTGTGTCACCCATGATGTGAGGGTTTGCTGATGCACGAGCTGGCGCTTTGCGAAAGCATCCGGTCGGTCATCGAAAGCGAAGCCCGCAAGCAGGGTTTTTCCGTCGTCAAGCGGGTGCATCTGGAAATCGGGGTCCTCTCCGGCGTCGAGGCGGATGCCTTGCGCTTCGGCTTCGATGTCGCCATGGCCGGTTCCATCGCGCAACACGCCAGGCTGGAGATCGACGAGCCGCTGGGAGAGGCATGGTGCATGCCTTGCTCAGCATCCGTCGAAATTACCGCGCGCTATGACCCGTGTCCGGCGTGCGGAAGCCACCAGTTGCAGGTGACGGGTGGCACGGACATGAAAATACTGGAACTGGAGGTTTTGTGATGTGCACGGTTTGCGGCTGCGGCGACGGCGAAGTACGGGTTGAGGATGGCAAGCACCAGCACAGTCATGCGCATGGCCACCGCCATGATCACGGTCATGCACACGACCACGGCCACCACCATGATGATGAACACACTCATGTGCATCATCATCACAATCATGTCCATTCGCATCCGGACCATGACCTGCTCGACGTCGGTTCGGGGCCGGCCGACGTGCATGTGGAAGGGCTGTCGCAGGCGCGGCTCGTCAAGCTGGAAGCCGGCATCCTCGCCAAGAACGATGCGCTTGCCGAGGTCAACCGCAGGCGGCTGTTCGATATCGGACAGTTTGCCCTGAATTTCGTTTCCAGCCCGGGTTCGGGAAAGACCACGCTTCTGGTCGAGACGATCCGGGCGCTCTGCGGCTCCGAACCGGTTGCCGTGATCGAGGGAGACCAGCAGACGTCCAACGATGCCGAGCGCGTCCATGCCGCCGGGGCCCCGGCAATCCAGGTCAACACCGGCAAGGGCTGTCATCTCGACGCCTCGATGGTGGCAAGGGCGCTCGACCGGCTGGAGCTTCAGCCCGGCGGCTTCCTGTTCATCGAGAATGTCGGCAATCTCGTCTGTCCCGCCGCGTTCGATCTCGGCGAGGCCCACAAGGTGGTGATCCTCTCCGTGACCGAAGGTGAGGACAAGCCGTTGAAATACCCCGATATGTTCCATGCCGCGGACCTGATGCTGCTGACCAAGACCGATCTCCTGCCCCATCTCACCTTCGATGTGGAGGCCTGCATCGCCAATGCCCGCAAGGTCAATCCGCGCATCCGTGTGCTGAGAGTTTCCTCGACCACGGGCGAGGGCATGGCCGAATGGATCGGCTGGCTGAAGGCTGCGCGGCAGGTGGCGCTGATCGGGTCTCCGGCGCTTGCTTCTTCCTCCGCGCAGAAGGGGGCCTGACCGTTGTGCCTTGCCCTCCCGGCAAAAGTCGTTGCGCTGCCCGAGCCCGGCATGGCCGTGGTCTCGCTCGAGGGTATCCGCAAGACCATTTCGCTCGCACTCGTCGATGACGTCGGCATCGACGACTATGTGCTGGTCCATGTCGGCTACGCGCTACACAAGGTTAGTCCCGAGGAGGCGGCGCGCACGCTCCAGATGATGGCTGAGAGCGGGATATTGGGAGACGAGATCGCAGAGATTGCATCATGAAATATGTCGATGAATACCGCGATGGCGAACTGGCGGCGTCCCTGGCTGAAACGATCCGCCGTGAGGCCGATCCGGATCGCTCCTATCATTTCATGGAATTCTGCGGTGGCCACACCCACGCGATCTTCCGGTATGGCGTGCAGGATCTGATGCCTGACAACGTCCACTTCGTCCATGGTCCGGGCTGTCCGTTCTGCGTGTTGCCGGTCAACCGGCTGGACGACGCGGTAGAACTGGCCGAGCGTCATGGCGTGATCCTCTGTTCCTACGGCGACATGATGCGCGTGCCCGGCACCAGGCAGCGCTCGCTGATCCGCGCCAAGGCGGACGGCGCCGACATCCGCATGGTCTATTCGACGTTGGATGCGCTGAAGATCGCCCGGGACAATCCGGGCCGGCAGGTCGTGTTCTTCGCGATCGGCTTCGAGACCACGACGCCGCCCACCGCCGTTGCCATCCTGCAGGCAAAGGCGGAAGGCCTCGCCAACTTCTCGGTGTTCTGCAGCCATGTGCTGACGCCGGCGGCCATCACCCATATTCTGGATTCTCCCGAAGTCCACGAGCTCGGACTGGTCAAGATCGACGGATTCCTTGGGCCCTCGCACGTGTCCTCCGTCATCGGATCAGCGCCTTACGAGTATTTTGCCGAGGAATTCCGCCGCCCGGTGGTCATCGCCGGTTTCGAGCCGCTCGACGTGATGCAATCGACGCTGATGCTGGTCAGGCAGGTCAACGAAGGCCGCCATGATGTCGAGAACGAATATGCCCGCGTGGTGACGCGCGAGGGAAACCTGAAGGCGCAGGGGCTTGTCGGCGACGTCATGGAGCTGCGGAGCGCCTTTGAATGGCGCGGGCTCGGCATGGTCCCCTATTCGGCGTTGCGCATCCGTGATGCCTATGCGGAATTCGATGCCGAGAAGCGCTACGCGCTCACACCGAAAATCGCCCGCGAGGTGAAATCCTGCGAATGTCCGTCGATCCTGCGCGGCGTCAAGAAACCCACCGACTGCAAGCTGTTCGGTACCGTCTGCACCCCGGAAAATCCGATCGGCTCCTGCATGGTCTCTTCTGAAGGGGCATGTGCCGCCTACTATTCCTATGGCCGCTTCCGCACTCAGGAGGCAGCGCAATGAGCAACCGGCGGGTCTCCGACGTTATTCTGCCCAAGGCGGTGGACATGACGCATGGTGCCGGCGGCAAGGCCGGGGTCCAGCTCGTCAGCGCCATTTTCCAGCATCATTTTTCCAACCCCGCGCTCGACCGCGGCGATGACGGCGCGGTGCTTGCAAAGCTGAACGGCCGGCCGGTGCTGACCACGGACGGCCATGTGGTCGCGCCGCTGTTTTTCCCCGGCGGCGAGATCGGCTCCCTGTCGGTCCACGGCACGGTGAACGATCTAGCGGTCATGGGCGCCCGACCGGTGGCGCTGACCGCGGGGTTCATCATCGAGGAGGGCTTCAGCATCGAACAGCTGGAGGCGATCGCCGTCTCGATGGCGCGCGCGGCCGCCGATGTCGGCGTGCCCATTGTCACCGGCGATACGAAGGTGGTCGGGCGCGGCCAGGGGGATGGCGTCTACATCACGCTTGCGGGCCTCGGCGTGATTGAAGATGGGCTCGATCTCTCAGGCTCGAACGCCAGGCCGGGCGATTCCATCCTTGTTTCGGGAACCATGGGCGACCATGGCGTTGCCATCCTGTCCCGGCGCGAGAACTTGGAGTTCGACACCGAGATCCTGTCCGACAGCCAGCCGTTGCATGATCTCGCCGAGGCCATCATTGCCGCGGCACCCGGATTGCGGCTGATGCGGGACCCGACGCGCGGCGGACTTTCGGCAACGCTCAACGAAATCGCACATCAATCCGGCGTCGGCATGGCGCTGGCCGAAAAGGCCATTCCCGTGCGGCCGGACGTGAAGGGGGCTTGCGAACTGCTGGGCCTGGACCCGGTCAACATTGCCAATGAGGGCAAGCTGGTCGCCATTTGCGCGCCGGAAGACGCGCCGGCACTGCTTGCCGCGATGCGCGCCCATCCCAAGGGCCGCGATGCCGCCGTCATCGGCAACGTGACCGAGGACCCTGCCTGTCTCATCCGCATGAAAACCGCGTTCGGCGGCAGCCGCGTGGTCGACTGGATCGCGGGCGAACAATTGCCGCGGATTTGCTGATCATGCGTGTCCTGTTTGTCACCCATGCATTCAACTCACTGGCGCAACGCCTTCACGTCGAGTTGCGCGCACGCGGCCATGAGGTCGCCGTCGAACTTGACATCAACGATGCGGTGACGCTGGAGGCGGCAGCCCTGTATCGGCCGGATCTGGTGCTGGCACCCTTCCTGAAACGCATGCTTCCGGCAGAGCTGACGATGCGTCTCCCCTGTTTCATCATCCACCCCGGACCGGAGGGCGATCGCGGTCCCGCAGCACTCGACCACGCCATCCTTGAACGGCGCAGCGAATGGGGCGTCACCGTGTTGCAGGCGACTGAGAACTATGATGCCGGGCCGGTCTGGGCCAGCGCGACGTTTCCGATGCGCGCGGCGCGCAAGTCCTCCATCTATCTCAACGAGGTCGCCGATGCGGCAACGAAGGCGGTGATCGAGGGGATCGACCGGTTTGCCGGCGGCGGTCGTCCCAGGCATCTCGGTCCGGCCGTGCTCTCAGCCGGCTGGCGCGGTCCGGTCGCGAAAGCCGCCCGGCAGATCGACTGGTCGCGGGACGATACGGCCTCGATCCTCGCCAAGGCTCGCAGCGCCGATGGCGCTCCCGGCGCGCCCGCCGTTCTCTGCGGCCGGGAGATCCGGATTTTCGACGTTCGCGAAACCGGGACCATCGAGCATGCTGCGCCCGGGATGCCGGTTGCCATCCGCGGCGACGCCGTCGTGGTGGCAACCCGCGACGGCGCGGTGCAGATCGGCCACATGATCGATCCGGGTTCGCCGATTCCCTTCAAGCTGCCGGCACGCCGCGTTCTCGGTGACGCGCTGGCGAGCCTGCCGGAGATCGCGCAGGGCCATTCTGGCGTAACCTATCGCGAAGCGGGGGATGCGGGTTTCCTGAGCTTCGATTTCTATAATGGGGCGATGGGGACGGTGGCCTGCCGGAGCTTGCTCACCGCCTGGATGACGGCGCTTGAACGCCCGACCCGCGTGCTCGTGCTCTCAGGAGGGACCGACCATTGGTCGAACGGCCTCGATCTCAACCGCATCGAGGCTTCCTCGAGCCCGGCCGACGAATCGCTGGCCAATATCGAGGCGATGGATGATCTGGCCGAGGCGATCATCCGCACCACGGACCGCGTGACCATCGCCGCCGTCGGCGCCAATGCCGGGGCGGGCGGCGTGTTTCTCGCCCGCGCCGCCGATCATGTCTGGCTGCGGCAGGGCGTCGTCCTCAATCCCCACTACAAGGACATGGGCAATCTCTACGGCTCGGAATTCTGGACTTACATTTTGCCGAAACATGCCGGCGCGGAAAATGCCGCGCGGCTGTCGCAGGCGCGCTGGCCGGTTGGGGCAGGGGAGGCGGAGGCACTCGGTCTTGCGAACCGCATTTTCGCCGGGGATGTCTTCCGTTTCGCGGGCGAGATCCAAGGCGCTGTGGTCGACCTGCTGGATGATCGCGGGGCGCTTGATCTCAAAATCGCCGAAAAGGCGGCGGCCCGAAACCGCGACGAGGCGGCAAAACCGCTTTCGGCCTATCGTGAGCAGGAACTGGCGCGCATGAAGCGCAATTTCTTCGGCTTCGATACGAGCTACCATATTGCGCGCAGCAATTTCGTCCGCAAAGTGGTCAAGGCCCGCACGCCGTCCTCGATCGCGACGCATCGGGGCTTGCGCGGGCCTGCGGTAAGTGCAGGGCCTGGAGGGGAGGCAGCATGACGGATCTTCCGGTGATACTGGTCGTTGATGACGAAGTGCGGTCGCTCGAATCGATCAAGCGCATCCTTTCCGACGAATTCGACTTGCTCACTGCCCCCGACACCGATGTCGCGATGGCGCATTTCGAAAACGGCGAGATCGAAGTCGTTCTTTGTGATCAAAGGATGCCGGGCCTTTCCAGCATTGAATTCCTGAAAAAAGTGCGGGAGCGCTGGCCCGAGACCGTCCGGATGATCATTTCCGGCTATACCGACGCGCACGACATCATCGACGGCGTCAACGATGCGGGCATCTACCAGTACATCACCAAGCCCTGGCAGCCGCAGGCCTTGTCGGTCATCCTGCACAAAGCCGTCCAGCTTTACCGCACCCAGCGCGAGGCGGAGCTTCTCGCGGTGGAGATGCGGATGGCGCCTTCGACCGCGGCGCGCATCGTCGACGAGCGCAAGCGCAGGCTCAAATCCGCCTATGACGTCGACGATGGCATCATCCGCTGTGCGGAAAGCCCGATGGCGGCCGTGTGCGACGCATTGCGCATGGTCGCCCCTTACGACATCCCCGTGGTGCTCACCGGCGAATCGGGGACGGGCAAGGAACTGGCGGCGCGCGCCCTCGGCGCGTTGGCGCGGCAGGTGGTCAACGGCCACCCGCTTGCCCGCGACATGGTGCGCTTGCAGGGCGGCAGCGTTGATGCACGGGTGGTGGCCCGGCTCCTGGAAATCGCACTCACCGTCATCGCCCTCGAACGGTGGTTGCGCGCCGTGCATCCCCAGAACCCGTTCTCAATTCCGGACCGCGATCCGCGCAACGGCGCCGGCATCGGCCTTGTCGAGGCCGCCCGGGGTTCGCTTGGCCACTGGCTGAAGGTGCGCGACGGCAGAATCGAAATCTACCAGATCATCGCCCCGACAACCTGGAATTTCTCCCCGCGCGACCGCGATGGCATGCCCGGCCCGCTGGAACAGGCGCTGCATGGCCTGCCGGTCGAGGGGCCGGACTCGGTGCTGGTCCAGCACGTGGTGCGCTCCTTCGATCCGTGCATGGTTTGCACGGTGCATTGATGACGGCGGGCTCAGGAGCCGACGGATTTCTTATCCGGGTGCGCGGGCTGGTGCAGGGCGTGGGGTTTCGCCCGTCCGTCTGGCAGGTCGCAACCGGGCTCGGCCTTGCCGGCCATGTCTGCAACACCTCGGCGGGCGTCACCATTGCGCTCGCGTGTTCACAGTCCGATTGCGATGCTTTCATCCTCGCGCTCAACAGCAATCTACCGGCCCTCGCGCGGATCGACGCGCTGCACCGGGAACCCTTCCTGTTCGCCCCCCCTCCGGGTGATTTTACCATCCTCGCCAGCGAAGAAGCGGCTGTCAGTGCTGCCGTGGTCGCAGATGCCAAGATCTGCCAGGCTTGCCTTGCCGATATTCGCGACCCGCTGAACCGCCGGTTCGGCTATGCCTTTGCCAACTGCACCCATTGCGGCCCGCGGTTCACGATCGTCAGGCGCATCCCCTATGACCGCGCCAGCACCGCGATGGCCGCGTTTTCGATGTGCGAGGCTTGCCGGGCGGAATACGACAACCCCGGCGACCGGCGGTTCCATGCGCAGCCTGTGGCCTGCGCCGGCTGCGGTCCGCGCCTGTGGCTGGAGACAGCGCCGGATGTGGACGGGGGAGAGGGAGACCCGTTGGCCGTGGCCGCAATGCTGATTCTCTCCGGCCATATCGTCGCCCTCAAGGGGCTCGGCGGCTTCCATCTCGCCTGCGATGCCGCGAACGAGGATGCGGTGGTGCGCCTGCGGCGTGCCAAGCAGCGCCCGGCCAAACCGTTGGCGCTGATGGCCCGAAGCATCGAGGATATCCGGTCTGTGGCGACCTGTTCGGATCCCGAGGCCGCGCTGCTGGATAGTTCGGCGGGACCGATCGTGCTTCTGGAGGCGCTTGCGGATGCTGCGCTGGCGCCCTCCGTCGCGCCGGGCCAGTCAAGCATCGGCATCATGTTGCCGACGACACCGCTTCACGCCTTGCTGATGGATGCGGTTCGGGTGCCGCTGGTGATGACCTCGGCCAATGAATCCGGCATTCCCCAATGCGTTACCAACACGGAATCGCGCAGGCTGCTGGGCGGTGGGGACGATGAACTTCGCATTGCAGACGCCGTGCTGCTGCACGACCGCGACATTGTCAGCCGTGTCGATGACAGCGTCATCCGGCTTGACCGCACCGGCGTTTCGATCCTGCGCCGGGCCCGCGGTTTTGCCCCGCAGCCCCTGCGCCTCCGCGGCTTTCCGGACAACGGCGTGTCTGTCTTTGCGGCCGGCGCGGACCTCAAATCCGCCTTCGGCCTTGCCGGCAACGGCGAAGTGCTGCTCTCGCAACACCTGGGCGATCTGGACGAGCCGGAAACCCGCGCGGCTTACGCGCATGCGGTGCAACTTTATGCGGATATGTTCCAGCGTAGGCCCGGGATCGTTGCGGTCGATGCCCATCCCCAATCCGTTTCCGCCGCACTCGGCCGTGCGCTTGCGTTGGAGACCGGTGCGCGCGTAGTTGCCGTCCAACACCATCACGCGCACATGGCATCCTGCATGGCAGAGAACGGATGGACCGCCGGTCCTGTCCTCGGCGTCGTGCTCGACGGCACGGGCTTCGGGACGGACGGGACCATCTGGGGCGGAGAGTTTCTGGCCGGCACCTTTTCAGACGTCCGCCGGCTGGCGCATTTCCTGCCGGTGCCGCTGATCGGCGGCGACCGGGCGGCGATGGAGCCCTGGCGCAATGCCTTTTCCCATCTCCACGCCGCTTTCGGCGATGATCTTTGGCAGAGCCGCTGGAGCAGCCTCGACGTGATCCGGCGGCTCGCGCAGCGCCCCGTGGCGACCACGCGATCCGTGATGGTGGCCCGCAGCCTCAGCCCGCTCTCCTCCTCGGCCGGCCGCCTGTTCGATGCGGCGGCCCATGTCATCGGCATGGCGCCGGAGAGGATGGGGTACGAGGGCCAGACCGGCATGGAACTGGAAGCCCTCGCCGCGCCGGCAATGGCGGGCGCGCGTGCCTACGGCGTGACGGTGTGCGGGGCCGTTCTGCATTGGGACGGTCTTTGGCGCGGCCTTCTCGACGACCTTCTGGACGGTGCCGACGCAGCCAGCCTTGCCGCGTGCTTTCACGCCACGCTCATTGCCACAATCACCGAGAGGGCGATCGCCCTCTGCTCAAGCGAACGGCTCGAAGCGGTAGCTCTGACGGGCGGCGTATTCCAGAACCGGTTGCTGCTGGAAGGTGTGCATGACCGCCTTTCGGCCGCCGGCCTCTCTATGCTGGTCCATAACGTGATCCCGGCCAATGACGGCGGCATCGCCCTGGGTCAGGCGGCCGTGGCGACTGCTTTGACCCTGAGGCCGATGGGTTCTTGACGGCACAGCTGTCGCCGAAGTTGGGGAGCATGAAAAAGTTGGGGGTGCCGTCTGCTATGGGTTAGCGTGGGCGCCATGTCTGACGATAGCGCATCTGGTGTTTACCGGTTGAAAGTGAGCTTGCGACGAATCTCGCCGATGATCTGGCGCAGGCTGCTGGTATCGGAAGAAATGACGCTCTTCGGTGTGCACCGAACAATCCAGATCGCCTTCGGCTGGGAGGATTATCATCTGCACGCTTTCAGGCTGCACGGCAGGCATTATGGCACAACGCGGATCAGGCGAGCGCCACCGTGACGGGGTAGGTAAGGAGGTCACGCTCACGGATCTTCAACTGCGCGTGCGCCAGCGCATTCGATACGAGTATGATTTCGGCGATCTGTGGGAACACGAGA
>NZ_JBSKBR010000048.1:0-17389 GCF_053714315.1 Mesorhizobium sp. PL10
GGGGACTCACAGATTCAGCACTGGCGCCATATGTCACGTGTTAACTCACCCGATTGCCCTGCCGGTCGAACGTATGAATGTTGACAATATGACAAGACGGCCGTAGTGTCGGCCAGCCATGTGTTTCACGGCGACCACGCGACATTGCCGGCGGAACGCTTCCCAAAGATCACGAGGAAACCAATGAAACTTGATGACCCGACGCTGCTCAGGCAAGCCGCGTTCGTTGGCGGCGGATGGATTGACGCCGACGGTAGCGGAATTCCGGTGACAAACCCGTCCAACGGCGAGACGATAGGTTATGTCCCGCGCCTGGGTGGCGCCGAAACGCGTCTCGCGATCGAGGCCGCTGAGGTCGCCCAAAGACAATGGGCCACCAGGACAGCAAAGGAACGTTCTGCCTTTCTACGCCGTTGGTTCGATCTGATCGTCGCCAATAGCACCGATCTCGGCCGCATCTTGACTGCCGAGCAGGGCAAACCACTCGCTGAGGCAATCGGTGAAATCACCTATGGCGCAAGTTTCATCGAGTGGTTTTCGGAAGAGGCTCGGCGCGTTTACGGCGACACAATTCCCGCTCCGCAGGCTGACAAGCGCATTCTGGCGATCAAGCAGCCGATCGGCGTCGTGGCAGCCATTACGCCCTGGAACTTCCCTAATGCCATGATTACCCGGAAAGCAGGACCGGCGTTCGCTGCGGGGTGTGCCGTGGTGTTGAAGCCGGCCTCTCAAACGCCATTTTCCGCAATTGCCCTGGCTGTTTTGGCTGAGCGCGCCGGCGCTCCGAAAGGGCTCTTCAGCGTACTGACAGGGTCCGCTTCCGAAATCGGGGGAGAATTGACCGCGAACCCGAGTGTACGAAAGATCACGTTCACCGGCTCGACCGAAGTGGGCGTTCAGCTTTATGAACAGAGCGCAAAAACCATCAAGAAACTTGGTCTCGAACTCGGCGGAAACGCGCCTTTCATAGTCTTCGAAGACGCTGACTTGGATGCAGCCGTTGAAGGCTGCATCGCTGCCAAATTCCGCAACAATGGCCAAACCTGCGTGTGCGCCAACCGCATCTACGTTCAAGACGATGTATACGATATCTTTGCCGACAAGCTTGCGGCTGCGGTCTCCAAGCTCAAGATCGGCGATGGCTTCGGCGACGGCGTGGTCCTTGGTCCGCTCATTGACATGGCTGCACTGGAAAAGGTTCAGGAACATGTCGACGACGCGGTTGGTAAAGGCGCTAGCATTTTGGTCGGAGGCAAATCCCACACACTCGGTGGAACGTTTTACGAACCAACCATTCTGACCGATGTTACGCGCGACATGATCGTAACCAACGAAGAGACATTCGGCCCGCTGGCCCCGCTCTTCCGCTTTTCGACCGAAGCCGAGGTTATCGCGCTGGCAAATGCCACGGATTTTGGTCTGGCGTCGTATTTCTATGCCAGAGACATGGCCCGCGTCCTCCGGGTCGCCGAAGCTCTCGAATATGGCATGGTCGGCATCAATACCGGCCTGATATCTACCGCCGAAGCACCGTTTGGGGGCATCAAGCTTTCCGGGCTCGGCCGAGAAGGCTCGAAATATGGAATAGAAGACTTCATCGAGGTCAAGTACCTTTGCATCGGAGGAGTCGCTTAATCAGCGTCAATTTAATTAGCGCGCTCGGCGTGCGCATCTAGAATAGGCAGGAGGAGTTCGGTGCGCGAAATGCATTACAACTATATTATCGTTGGCGGTGGTTCGGCCGGATGCGTACTCGCAAACCGACTCTCAGCAAACCCTTCCACTAGCGTTCTTCTCATTGAAGCTGGTGGAACACACAAGAAGTGGAGGGTCGACATGCCGGCGGCTCTCGACGCCTTCATGGGCCCCTGCGATGAGAACTGGGGCTTCCGGACCGATCCGGAACCAGGCCTAAAGGGACGACACATCGATCACCCTCGGGGCCGCCTTCTAGGCGGCTCCTCCTCCATCAATGGAATGGCGTATACTCGCGGCAACGTACTGGATTTCGATAACTGGGCCGCACAGCACGGTTGTGTCGGGTGGGACTACGAAGGGATGCTTCCGTATTTCGCCCGATCCGAACACTCGGTCAACCAGCATGGGCCGGGCCGGGGCAAGGAAGGCCCGCAATACACACGCGCTCCGAATCCGTTCGCGGACGAGGTCAATGCGGCGTTCATGAATGCGGGTGTCGAAAGCGGTTTTGCATATCTGAGCGATAGTAACGGAACAGTGCAAGAAGGCTTCGCGCCAAACGAACAGACCATTTATCGAGGACGTCGCTGGTCCACAGCGCGCGCTTATCTCGATCCGGTAAGGAACCGGCCGAATTTGACTGTCCTCACACGTTGCATCGTCGACCGCATCGTGTTTGAGGGGAGCGCGGCGAAGTCAGTGATCTTCTCGCAGCAAGGTCGTCCCCTGACGGCCGAGGCCGGTCAGGAGATTATCCTTTCGGCCGGTACGTTTGGGTCTCCTGCAATCCTACAGCGCTCTGGTGTAGGCCCGAAAGGCCTTATCGAACAGCTGGGGATTCCGTTGGTTGCCGATCTGCCGGTCGGCGAAAACCTCCAGGATCATCCGGACGTCATCATTCAGTTCAAAGCCAGCCGCAACGTGGGCATTCAGAGCAGTACACGCGGGTTAGCTCGCATCAAAACCGGTGTTGAGTGGTTTTTGTTCAAGACAGGCCCCGCTGCCAGCAATCAGTTTGAGGCCGCTGCCTATCTAAGGACGGATCCCACAAGAGACTATCCAAACATCAAGCTTGAGATGTTGCCGATGGCTTTTGAACCGCATAGTTTCACGCCGCGCCCCTACCCGGCCTTCCAGGTGCACATGACTCTACAGCGGGCCAAGAGTCGAGGCCGCTTCCAAATCAGATCCAGAAATCCGATCGAGAACCCATCGGTCATTTTCAACTATTTGGAAAACCCAGATGACGTTCGAGTTCTGACAGATGCCGTGAGGCTGATGAGGCGTATTGCAGAAGCCCCGGCCTTCAAGAACGTTCTATCGAAAGAGATATTCCCAGGTCCGGACTGCACTTCCGACGCGCAGATCGAATCCTGGCTCAGAGACAATGTAAATACTGCCTATCATCCCGGCGGGACGTGCAAGATGGGCTCGGATGATCGCCCCGGCACTGTTGTGACACCAGACCTGCGGGTACGAGGGGTGAGCAAACTGCGCGTGGCCGATGCCTCTGTGATGCCGGAAATTGTGACTGCCAATCTCAACGCCGCCACGATTGCGATCGGTGAGAAAGCGGCGGCGATTGTTCTGGATGAAGAGCGCTGCGACCCAGCAACTTCGTTAAAACACTGGCAAACAGGCCGGCAGTTTACTGCAAAAGAGCAAACGAACCTGCGCGCAAGCGCTTAAAAAAGAGCTCGGTTAAGGAACATGGAACACGCGAACCAATTCTATATCGACGGTGAGTGGGTGGCACCTTTGTCATCCACCACAAGAGACCTTATCGACCCAGCAACCGAGCTACCTTTCGCGGAGTGCACGACAGGGTCGGCGCAAGATGTTGATCGGGCAGCAAAGGCTGCTCGTCGCGCATTTGAAAGCTTCTCGTCGACCTCCGCTCGAGAGCGGATCGAGCTCTTGCGGAATATCGACGCCGCGTTTCGCAAGCGCGAGCGAGAAATCGCCGAGGTTGTGACCCAACAGATGGGCATGACGATCTCCCTCAGCAGCAGCGCGCTGTTGGACTGGTGCAAGGCCCACACTGCGGCAACAATAGACATCTTGAAGGACTTCCAGTTCGTCGAGCGCCGCGGGACGACGACGATTTTAAAGGAGCCGGTCGGGGTTCTCGGGCTAATAACTCCCTGGAACTGGCCGATCGGTCAGATTTTCACCAAAATCCTGCCCGCGATCGCCACAGGCTGCACCATGGTGTTGAAGCCTGCAGAAGCAACCCCACTGGATGCAATTATTCTGGCGGAAGTTTTCGCTGAGGCTGGTGTTCCGGCTGGGGTATTCAACCTGGTGAACGGCGAAGGCTCGATCGTTGGCGACGCCATTTCGCGTCATCCAGAAATCGATGCAGTGTCGTTCACTGGCTCGACGCGTGCGGGCATTTTGATCACCAAGGCCGCGGCTGACACGGTTAAGCGCATCGTGCATGAGCTTGGAGGAAAATCTGCCAACATCCTTCTAGACGATGCAGATTTCCAATCCGCGGTGCCTGCCGCGATCGACAATTGTTTCTTCATCAACGGCCAGGCTTGCGACGCGGGAACCAGGTTACTGGTGTCGCATAAGCGGTATGATGAAGCCGTCACCCTGGCGGTCCAAGCAGCCAACGGCTATGTTATCGGTTCACCGACCGATCCGAACACAACGCTTGGGCCGGTTGCCAATGCTGCCCAATACGACCGCGTTCAGCGGATGATCCAAGCTGGTATCGACGAGGGCGCAACACTGGCGTGCGGAGGTCTTGGGCGCCCCAACGGTGTTAACCGAGGCTATTTTGTGCGCCCCACCGTCTTCTCCGATGTGACACCGGAGATGTCGATCTCGCGCCAAGAGATATTCGGACCTGTCGTCAGCGTCATTAGGTATGAAGACCTCGACGATGCGGTTCGCATAGCCAATGACTCCTGCTACGGTCTGGCCGCGCACATTACAGGCAGTGACCCGGACGCCATCCGCATGCTTTCTCGAAAGCTGCGCGTCGGATCTGTTTATCTAAATTCCCCAGAATGGGACCCGTACGCGCCATATGGCGGATACAAGCAGTCCGGAAATGGACGTGAAGGCGGCGCACATGCCTTCAACGAGTTCCTCGAGCTGAAGGCTGTCCTTGGTGATCGCGGCTTCAACGCTGATGATCGGGGCTGATGATCGGGAAAGCACAGGTCACTAACATGGGACGGAAACTTACAGCTTTTCTCCTGGCGCTGCCGACCCTTGTTTGGTGGGCGATTTTCCTTGTCGCCCCCCTCTTGCTCGTTCTGGTCTACGCCTTCTTCTCACGAGGAACATACGGCGGCGTAGTTCCAAACTTTACCTTCGATAATCTGCTGCGAGTGTTTGACGGTCTCTATCTCCGGATTTTTATCGATTCAGTGCGGATCGCAACGATTGCATCCATTGTTTCGCTTGTGATCGGTTACACCGCTGCATACGCTATCGCTCGACTGCCCTCGAAATGGCAAATGCCCATGCTCTTTCTGGTCATGCTGCCGTTTTGGAGCAACTATCTGCTGCGAACCTACGCTTGGATTCTTCTCTTAAACAGGGCAGGTGTGATCAATTCGCTTCTCGTGTCCAGCGGCTTCACTCACTCGCCTATCGACATGCTTTACACTGAAGGAGCGGTCATCATTGGCCTTGTCTACAACTTCTTGCCCTTTGTCGTGCTCTCGACCTATTCCTCGATCCAGCGCCTCAACTTTGAGCTGTTAGAGGCTTCCGAGGACCTCGGAGCTCCAGCGTGGAGAACTTTCCTGTACGTTACTGTCCCTCTTACCATGCCCGGGATCGTGGTGGGAGGCGTCTTCGCATTCGTGCTATCGATCGGCAACTTCGTAACCGCCGATTTGCTCGGGGGTCGCAAAGTAACAATGATCGGCAATCTCGTTCAGAACCAATTTGCAGTGGCGAGGGATTGGCCGTTCGGCGCTGCCCTTGGTTTGGTGCTTCTAACCATTATGGTCGGACTTCTGGCGGCGCAGAGCTGGATTCAGTTGCGCGGTCGAAAGTTGGAGGAACAGTTGCATGCGTAGAGCAAACAGACTTCTGTCTCTGCATCTGATTCTAACCCTGCTGTTCCTTTATGCGCCAATCTTAACCATGGTGGTGCTCAGCTTCAACGACTCCGGACTACCGACCTCCTGGTCCGGTTTGTCGTTGAAATGGTACAAGAAGCTGGTCTCCAATGGGGCGATCCTCGTTCCGCTCGCGAACACACTTATCGTCGCCATAGCGGCAGCTGCCATTTCGAGTGTGATTGGAACCATGCTCGCACTGAGTGTCAGCAAAATCCGGCCGTCCCCGCTGATTAACGGCTTCCTTTATATGCCGATGGTCATTCCTGATATCGTGCTGGCCATTGCGTTGCTGAGTTTCTTCGCCCTAATCGGGTTCCCTTTAGGCTTGCCGACTGTGATCATCGCACATGTTGTGTTCTGCATCGCCTTTGTAACTGCTGTTGTTCGAACTCGTCTCGAGGGTTTTGACTATTCCTTGATCGAGGCGTCAATCGATCTCGGAGCCAGCCGCTGGAAAACGTTCTGGCGGATAACACTGCCGGCGCTGCTGCCGGGCGTCATCGGCGGCGCGTTGCTTTCCTTTACGCTATCCTTCGATGAGTTTGTCATCGCCTCCTTCACGGCGGGTCCGTCGAACACTGCGCAAACCCTGCCAATGAAAATATACTCGATGCTCCGATTTGGGATCACGCCGGATATCAACGCCCTGGCGACCTTGACAATATTCACCAGCTTCATGTTGGTGCTTCTCGCTCAGCGGTTCAACAAAACAACGGTGTGAGGCCGAAGATGGCAAATGTGATTGAACTGTCTGGTATCGTGCTTAAGTATGCCGCGTTCGTCGCCGTTGACGATGTATCCTTTGACTTGAGAGAGGGTGAATTTTTTGCGCTTCTCGGACCGTCGGGATGCGGAAAGACGTCACTTTTGCGGATAATTGCTGGTTTCAACACACCAACGAGCGGTAAGATGCTTCTCGATGGGAAAGACCTTATACAGATCCCCCCGCGCCGCCGGCCCGTGAACATGATGTTTCAGTCCTACGCGCTGTTTCCGCACATGACGGTCGGGAAAAATCTTCGTTATGGCCTGGAAGCCAAAGGGGTGGATTCATCGATGATTTCCAAGCGTGTTGGAGAAATGCTGGAGGTGACGCACTTAACCCAAATGGTCGACCGCTTGCCGAGTCAGCTTTCGGGCGGCCAGCGTCAACGCGTGGCCCTTGCCCGAGCTCTTGTAATGCAACCTCGCGTTCTGCTGCTCGACGAACCGCTTGGCGCCCTCGACAAGAAACTGCGCGAAGCAATGCAGCTGGAACTGAAGCGACTACAGCATGAGCTCGGAATCACCTTCGTTATCGTTACGCACGATCAGGAGGAAGCGCTCGTAATGGCGGATAGAATCGCCTTGATGCGCAATGGAAGGATCGAGCAACTCGGCACAGCGTCAGATCTTTACGAGAAGCCAGTTTCGCGGTTTGTTGCAGATTTTGTCGGTAAGACCAACTTTTTTGAAGGTGTGGCTGACGGATACAACGTCCAGATTAAAGACTTTGGTGTTGTGAAGGGGGATCGTGCCGGCCGGGGAAATGTCACATATGCCCTCCGCCCTGAACGCATCAGGCTATCAAGCTGCCGCGTAGACACCTTTGATAACTCTGTTCAGGGTCACATCCAAGAGGTGAACTATCTTGGGCAGCATCTCCACGTAAGGGTCGCTGTCCCTGGGAAATCAGACCCTATCGACGTTTTGCAAGGCGTCGTTGAACAGGATCACGAGAACATCTCGATAAACGCACCCGTATGGCTTCATTGGAACGGTGCAGATGGAAAAGTTCTGACCGAGTAAAGACCCTGGGCCGGAAGGCCCAAGCGTCCGTAATATGCTCGACCTCGAGGATGGCCGAGTGCTTCAAGTGCGTTGTTTGTTTTTGCGGCAAATGCTGCGTTTTCGGCTGAGACAGCGTGCTTTTTTTGTTGCTAGTGTCAAATGTTGACATTACTATTGTCGTCGTCGAACCGTCAACAATCGACCACAGGGAGCTAAAGATGAAAATTTCACGCCTGCGTGCCGTCCTTGCAGCCGGGGTCGCCCTGGCGGCAACCGTCGGCGCAGAAGCTCGTGCGGAGAGCCTAACACTGGTTACGTTCAGCGGCTATTATCCGCCCACTCTCTTCCAGGACTTTAAGAAGGAGACCGGCATCGACGTCAATTTGGTGGAGACGTCTGGGAACGAAGAAACCATGGCCAAGATGATCGCCAGCGGCGGGACCGGCTTTGACCTGCTCGTTGTATCCCACCCGTTTGTCGAAGCGCTGAATAAGCTCGGAATGTTGTCCGAGCTTGACCATTCGAAGCTTCCGAACCTCGCCAATCTATACGACGAAGCGACCAAGCTGAGCTACGATCCCGGACTGAAATACAGCGTTCCTTGGGCTTGGGATACGTTCGGTCTTTGCTACCGGTCAGATTTGGTCGCCGCACCGCCAACGAGTTGGGGAGACATTCTCAACCCCTCTGAAGACCTGAAGGGCAAGTACACGATGGTCTCGGATGAGCGCTGGTTCCTGGAGCCTGCGCAGCTATACAGCGGCCTATCAATCAACGACGTTTCCAAGGAGGCTCTTGAAAAGATCCGCCCACTTCTGGTCAATGCAAAGAAGAACGTCCTGACGTTCGATAGCTTTACAATGCATACCCGCCTTTTGTCCGGCGAAATCAGCGTGGCTGCCGCCTGGGATAACTGGTGCAATCTCGCCATCCGGGAGAACCCGAACGTCAAGTACGTGATTCCGAAGGAAGGCACGGACACGGTTGTCGATGTTTACGTGGTACCAAAAAAGGCAGAGCACAAAGACGCCGCCGAGAAATTCCTGAACTTCATCCTGAAGCCGGAGGAACAGGGCGGTCTGATCACGCAACTCCTGTACAAGGTGCCGAATCGTGCAGCGATGGAAGCGCATAAGGACATTATCGAGAAAATTCAGCCGCTTCAGATCACATCGGCCGAGCTGCTGAAATACCCGATGCTCAAGGATCTTGGCGCTGATGCGCCTCGGGTATCCAAATTCATAACGGAAGTGATGTCCAGCGAATAGCCGCTTCGAGATGATTGCTGCCGTGCCTCTGGCACGAGGGGAAGTGCGGCAGCAAGTCGCCCGGCTGGTTCGAGACTGGTAGAGGAGTGTTACATCAATGCCGACTGGGGGAGACGAATTTGCACCGCTTAAACGGCAGACGACACCTTCTCTTATCGCAGATCGCGTGCGACAAAAAATCTTAAGTGGAGCTTTCGATCCTGGCACCAGAATCGTAGAGCCTCAACTCGCCCAACAACTCGGTGTCAGCAGGGGACCTATTCGGGAGGCGTTGCAGCGTCTTGTGCAGGAGGGGATCCTGACCAATTCTCCAAACAAGGGCGTATGCGTCGTCACTCTTGGACTGGGCGACTTCAGGGACATTTTCTCCGCTCGTCGCATGGTGGAAAAAGAGGCGGCAAGACATCTGTTTGTGAGCAAGGACACTCGTACTATTGCCGCCATGCGGGCGATCGTTGACCGAATGTCTGTTTCGGCCTCGCGTCTGGATCAATCCGGGGTGATAGACCGTGATCTGGAATTCCATACCGTGATGGTCCGCGGCATGGGCAGTGCGCGCATCGATCGAATGTTCTCTACGTTAGCGGCTGAAACCTACCTCTGCCTCAAGAACCTGGTGTCGTGTTACAGCAATCTCAACGATTTGGTGCTCGAACACCAAGAGATCATAAGGCGAATTACCGGGGATGATCTGCCGGTGTTGTTGAGCTTGATCGATGATCACTTCGATTCAGGGCTGAAGACGGCTGGCCTGTAGCAGCCTCGATGGGAGGATCGCTGTGTCCCGGTCGTAAAAAATTCTAAATCTCACCGACCGTGGGCCGAGCATGACTCACGACGCGTGGTGCGCCCAAGCATCAAACAGGGCGGGATCTGAAGTTGATCCCATGCCGGTGGTTCCTCAACCTGGAAGAGATGGACATGCTGACCAACGTATTTAATCTATGTAACATGCCGTCGAGCGGTTCGAACCTCGCAAAGGCATTAGAAGCTATCGTACAGGATGGAAGCACGACCGAACCTTTCGGGTTCGGGCGTGCGCTCCTTTCAGGCGATGGAGACGCGAACGGCCGGTTTCCCACCATCGTCATGGTCCGAACCGGGCAGTTAACTGTCCGCGCTTGCCACAGCAACTCCGAGCTCATTCTCGCCAAAGGCGAAGTCGCGTCTGTGCCGACAGGTACACTGTCTTGGAGTGCGGAGGAAGCCGACTGTGTCCTCGTCGTCCTATATGAGGAACTTCCGCACGTCCCCTTTGCAAGGCTTAACCTTGATCATCCCATGTCACCCGGGGGAGCCCCGAATGCAGCACTGCTGACCACCCCCTCGCCCAATACGGTTCGCCATGAGTTTCAGAGGTTCGGTCCCTTTTCCTGGGGCACGTGGGCCACAACCCCATATGCGCGCCACCCGATCACTTACTCGTTTTCCGAACTAATGATGCTTCGTAAAGGCGAGGTTACGCTTTCAAACCCGGATGAAGGTAGCGTCACGTTCACAGCCGGGGACATTTTCCTCGTCAAGCAAGGAGCTGTAGCGGCTTGGGAGAATCCTTGCGATGTCGAGAAGTTCTGGGTCACTCGCAACACGGACGTTCGGGGTTAAGTGACGAAGATCGAAAAAACTGGCACAGCATCGCGGGCAATAAAGCTGCTACTAATCACAAGTTTGATCGCTTTCACCATGCTAATTATTTCGACCACGGTCGCGATGGTCTTCGCCCATAAAAACAGTAGGACCGGGTTTGATGAACGTTAAATTAGGTGCCTTCCTCTCAGTGATGTCGTCTGTTGTCGCTGGCTTGATGTACTTTTACGCGACACTTCTAAAGCCGATGGCGGGGACCGAGATATTCGGCTGGCGAATGGTCCTGATCTTCCCTTTCATCACCATCGTCCTGATTGCCAGCGGGTCTTGGCCGCAAGTCAGATCAATTATAACCCGTGCACAACGAGAGCCGGCACTTTGTCTTGGCTTGGTGGCGATCAGCAGTGGCTGTTTTTGTGGGCTCCGCTCAACAATGCCGCTCTGGAAGTGTCGCTTGGTTATTTCTTGCTGCCGCTTGTGATGGTTCTCGCGGGGCTGGTCGTTTATCGCGAGAAGCTGTCGCTCTTTCAGACGCTGGCGGTTTGTTCAGCTGCCATTGGGGTCGCGCATGAATTCTGGCGGATGGGCTCGCTTTCATGGGAAACAGCAGTCGTCGCGTTGGGCATGCCAGCGTACTTTATTCTGCGACGCGCGTTGGGCACCAGCAATTTGGGCGGGTTCTGGTTTGATGTTATGCTCATGTTTCCTGCGGCCGTCCTGGTTATTGTGACGGCCTCTAACCCCCTAGTTTACTTCGCCACCACACCAAAACTTTTGTATTTGCTGCCGGGCCTGGCAATCCTCAGTGCACTGGCCTTCGCCAGCTTCATACTCGCGAGTTGGTATCTGCCGCTGAGCATTTTTGGCTTGCTCGGCTATCTCGAGCCGGTGCTTCTTTTTCTTGTTGCGCTCGCGATAGGTGAAGCCCTTCGACCATCCGATCTATTCACATATGTGCCCGTCATACTTGCAGTCGGAATATTGTCATTGGAGGGCGCGCGTCACCTAATACGGCAAAACGAAAGTAATATTGAACGCAAAGACGCGCGGTTGGACGAGGTCAGGGAGTAGCGGAGTTGAGCGGCTGATGCTGGACAACCTTCTCGACCAGGATCATCGCTAGAGGACGGGACCGGCCCAGCCACGCGGGGTGCGGCGGAACGGTGCCGGAGCGTGGCTGATCGCCTCGCAATCGCGGCAGCGGAACTTCTCTTGCACGTGTTTGGATGTTTGGATTACCTTCCATTGCCGCGGCACCTCAAGCGTCTCGGTGATGTCCTCACCAAGCTTGCGCAGCCGATCGCCGCCGCAGCAGTTTCATCGGCCCGCGCCCGAGCACGCGAGCACGTGTTCGCGGGGCCGATGCTCGGGGAATGGTTGGCGCGGCGGTCGTTCGCGCACATATGGCAGCTACCTGGGTGGTCCGGGCCCCGGCCTGTTCGTCGATGATCTCTTCTTCGGTCGCCACACTCAGTTCCTCGAAGGTGAGCACCCTCTGGCCGTGCAGGCGGCCGGAACGTTCAGAACTATGACCATGCAGCGCCACTGCAGCTTCCGAATCGTCAGACGCTGATGTGCGATCAGCGCCGCATCATCCGATGCCTTGGCCGACGCGACCGCCAGTTCGGCCTCGACCAAAGCAGCGCGCGGCCTCGTCTTCGGCCCCGGCCAGCGCCGCGGCCAGCGCTGCTCTCAGCGCGCCGATGTCGTACGGAACAGCATCGTGGGCGGTGTCCGCCATGGGCTGGGTGAATGACAAAACGTGTCCGCTCACTCCCGGAAATGGCACAAACTCAGAAAAAACTTAAGCCATGCGCTGCGCGTCGCAACGTGTGTCGGGGGTTGCACCAATCGACCCCGTCGAGCATGCGAGGCGGGCTGCGCCGGTGATATGGAAACGGTGCTATCTGGCTGCGACGGCCGTAGAAACCGGCCGTACGACCGGCGAGAACTTAAGCTGATTCAGGGGCCGTGAAAAACCGATCGCAGCACTCGGTCAATATGATTTCGGTTGACAGTACGAACGAAGATGTTACTAATGTAGACAAAATACATTGGCGACGGGCGGTCACGTTTTCCTCCCTCCAGCGCGCGAACGAGCCAGATCAAGGCATCAATCGGGAGAGAGATTTGCTGTCCGCCAGCGTAATGCCGGGGCCGAGTGTCGAAGTATCACAGGTTGCCAGCGCACCTGCGCTTGTCCTTAACGGCATTTGCAAAAGCTATGGCGATCATGAGGTCCTCAAGGCCATTGATGCGACATTGAATCGGGGTGAAGTACTTTCGATTATCGGTCCGAGTGGCTCGGGCAAGAGCACGCTTCTGCGCTGTATAAACCAGCTGGATCCCCCAACCGCCGGAACCATCAAGATCGGGGATCTTACGATCCACGCAGAGTCGACCATCAAAAGATCAGAGCTTATTCGGTTACGCCGCTCTGTCGGGATGGTGTTCCAGTCTTTCAATCTTTTTCCACACTTCACAGTGCTGCGTAACGTCAGCCTACCTCAAGAGCGCGTGCTGGGTCGCAAAAGATCAGATGCCGATGCTCGCTCATACGAGCTGCTTGAACGGGTTGGCCTCGCCGACAAGGCCCACCAATATCCATCTCGTTGCTCAGGAGGGCAGCAACAGCGTGTTGCGATTGCTCGTGCTCTGGCACTTGACCCGGAAATTATGCTGTTTGATGAGCCAACGTCTGCCTTAGACCCAGAGTTGGGACTCGAGGTGCTTGCTGTCATGCGCGAGCTCGCAGAAGCCGGGATGACGATGATAGTCGTCACTCACGAGATGCACTTCGCAGAAACGGTGTCTGACCGAGTAGTGATCATGGCTGACGGCCAGATCATCGAGCAGGGAATGAGTCAGGAGGTTATGAGAAACCCCAGGACCGGAAGAGCACAACGGTTTCTTCGGGCGGTTCGTGACAGATGACGGCGTTCCTTCTCCCTCTCCTGCACGGCGTGACCTACACCATCGCCCTGACGATATGCAGTTTGGCTCTCGGTGCCGTAGTCGCATTACCTGTCTGTGCAATGAGAGTGTCTCAGTGGCGACTCGTCAATTGCACTGCTTTCGCAATCATACTTCTCGTCCGTTCAATACCCCCGATCGTGTGGCTATTCCTAATCTTTTTCGGACTGGGGAGTGGCTTCATCGATTTGGCGCCTTTTCCCGCCGCGGTAGTCGCGTTGGGAGTAATCTCGGCCGCCAGCCTGGCAGAAATCTATCGCGGCGCCCTCACCGCAATTCATCCCGGGCAAAAGGACGCCGCTCAGGCATTGGCACTGAGCGCCAGGTCCAGACTAATTGATATAATTCTGCCACAAATGGCGAGGATCTCGCTGCCAGCTTCCACGACTTACGCAATCGGTCTTCTCAAGGATACTGCTATTGCGTCGACCATTGGCGTCCAAGACATCACATTCTTTGCGCAGGCAATAACGCAAAGAAGCCTCAGGGGTCTCGAAGCATACACGGCCGCCGGTATTATCTACATTCTGCTGAGCATTTCGTTCGCGTTCGTTGGGCGGCATATTGAATTGCGACTAGCCGCAAAGGTTGCCCTATGACCGAGCTGCTGTCGTCATGGGAAGAGTGGCTCCCTACCCTTCTGGACGGCTACTTGCTGAGCTTGCAAGTCTTAGGTCTGTGCCTTGCGATCGGTGTGCCCATCGGATTGCTTCTGGCGTTGGGCGTTAGTGCCAGGGATCGCTACGTGCGCTGGCCCACCGTGGCACTGGTTGAGTTGGGCAGAGGAACGCCAGCACTCGTGCTTCTTCAGTTTTTGTACTTCGGTCTACCTTCTACCGGCTTGGTTCTCTCATCGCTGCTGGCATCCGTAGCCGCTCTCGCGGCGTGTACCGCAGCATACACGAGCGAGATTATACGTGGCGGCCTGGAGTCTGTGCCAGCAGGTCAACGCGAGGCCGGGGAGGCTTTAGGACTTAGTTTCACGGACCGACTTCGATACGTGATCTTGCCTCAGGGGTTGAAAGTCGCACTCCCTCCACTTCTCGGGTTTGCGCTCATGATGCTCCAGGCCACATCGCTTTGCTTTACGGTTGCGCTCCCCGAGCTGGTGAGCCGCGCCTACAGTCTGGGAAGTACCAACTTTCAGTACATGTCCCTATTTATACTGACGGCGCTAATGTACGCCGCAGTGTGTATGCCCGCGTCAATAATAGTGTTTGCAATTGAGCGGCGCCTCAATCGAAATAATAGGTCAAGCACATCATAGTCATCAAACGAAGGGAAATGACATGACGAGATTTCTTAGCGCGAATCTGATCATATTGGGCATTCTCGGGATTGCGAACGCGCCCGCTTATGCATGTGAACCGAAACATGAATTCAGGACAGTCGAGAGCGGAACCCTAAAGGTTGCTTTGAACGTGTATCCCCCTTTTACCGAAGTCACGGCGGACGGGACAATCGAGGGGGTCGATAGCGAGGTGGTAAAGCGGTTTGCTGAAGAAAACTGTCTAAAAATCGAATCTCAGGTTCTTGATCAGTCGGCGCAGATTCAGTCGATCATGACCAACAAGGTGGACGTTTCCATCTATGCTTGGAGCCGGACCAGAGAGAGAGATAAGGTGATGGGATTGTCCGTTCCAATGTATCTGGACCGCCTTGCTATCTACTCGAAGAGTGGGATTAATACGATCGAAGGGCTTTATGGAAAGACCATCGGCGTGAGAGCCGCCGATTTCTTCGCTTCAGACCTTCAGAAGATCAAGGAAATAACCGTCAAAACCTATCCGAACCAAGCCTCTCAAACCCAGGATTTGCAGTCCGGCCGTATCGACGCAATCGTCGACGGGTATTCGCTTGGCGCATATACCAAGAAAACAAAGAATGCCTACCATGATATAAAGATCGAGATAATCAAGCCGGATGCGCGAGTGCCCTTTACCGTGAAAGGTGCACAAAGCACTATCTTGTACAACAAGAAGAATACAGAGTTAGGTGCGGCGCTGGACGCGTCAATCGAAGAAATGCGCAACGACGGCTACATTCGAGACATGCTCGTCGGCTATGGCTTTGATGCTTCGCTCGCAGATGTTGGTGATCCGTCCTTCGTCCAGTAGTGAACGAAGAGGAACTTGCCGCAATCATCTGAAGCTATCGGCGTTAGACCACGCCGACAGCTACGAATGGAGGAAATATGAATACGCAAGTCACGGCAGGCCCCGCCAGGCCGATTGTCGCGGAGAAGCTTTACCTTCTCGGCGGCACTGTCCCACATAACGACATCATTCACTGGATTCCGAAGAATGCCAAAGGTGAGGCTGCGCTGAATGCCTACCTGCTGCTCGAAGGCACGAAAGCTGTCCTGTTGGATACCTCCCTTCCTATTCTGGAAGACGGGCTTGTGGCGCAGATTGAGCCGTTCATTATCGACGAAATGAAGTTGCTGCTAACTCGCGCTGTTGAGTTCGACAGCATCGGAAATGCTGACGTGATCATCGAAAAGTGGCCGGTTAAAGAAGTCTGGGCCGGCTATGTGGCTTATGAGTGGGTTTACATGCGCACTCAAGGTCCTAACCCTTATCCGCCGCCTTTTGAGTCGAAGATGATCGAAAAGCAAAGCCTGATTCAGGTCGCTCCGGGTCGATCGCTGCAGGCTATCGATACAAAGTTGAAGCTGCTCGCGGCGACATGGATATACGATGCAGTCACTAAAACACTTTTTACATCGGACTCTTTCTCCCATGTCATGGCGCCGGCTCCCGGGGTTACGTTGGTAACCGCAGATACGGATACGACAACAGTTCAAGACGTTGTCGACAATTTCCGGGCCAAGTTTTTCTGGATGGAAGACGCCGACACGCAGCCCTTGCGTGCATTCGTGAAGGACGTATTTGGACGGTACGATGTTGAGCACATCGCACCGACCCTTGGCTGCGTCATTTCCGGCAAGCATTTGGTGCTTCGCCACGTGGAAATGCTGGATCAAGCTCTGGAGCAGCTCGACGGAAAGGGAAGACCACAATGAACACGACGCATGCAAACGACTGCCGCAGCGGACACACCCACGGCAAGCTCCCGAGAGAGATAGCTCCAGGCGTTTGGTGGCTGGGTGACTGCCAGATGTGGGAACACGCTGAAACAATCCAGCATACATATTCTGCTGTGTTCCTGGTCGCCGGGCGGGATCGCAGCCTTCTGGTGGACACTGGCCACCTTAAGGACTGGATTACAGTTCGCGATCAACTTGAGAGTCTGATTGAGAAAGGCGTTCCCACTCCAGAGTGGATCTTCCCTACTCATCCCGAAGTTACCCACGCTGGAAACCTCGGCCGCCTACTCTCCCATTTTCCGAATGCAAAGGCAGTCGGAGATCTACGCGACCTTCACTTGGTCTTTCCCGACTTCGTTGATCGCTTCGTTCAGAAGAAGGAGGGCGACGAGATAGACCTAGGAGGGCGCAAGTTTGCCTTCGTGGAAGCAGTGTTTCGTGATCTCCACAATACGCTTTGGGGATACGACAGGGGCGAACAGGTAATGTTCACGTCAGATGGCCTTAGTTTCGGACACTACCACAACGAACAACAATGTGGACTTTTCGCGGAAGAAATACCTGACCTCCCTATTCCGGAACTGACGGGAATTTATTCGGAGTACGCATTGTATTGGACACGGTTCAAGAACGCGGACAGCCACGTTGAACGTGTGCGTCAATTGCTGGAAGAGCAATATCCGACCAAATTTATCGCATCCGCGCACGGCAACGTTGTTTCCGATCCCAAGAAAACGATACCTCTCATCAGAGAGGGCCTTCGTCTTGTCGCTGCTATGCGGGTATGACCCAGCACGCTTCCTCGCCCTGCACGTATTTGGTGATCCGTTACGCAGAATTGTGGATGGTTGAGATAGATATCTTTATCCGATTGCGGATCAGCCAGCTAGCCCGCTTGATGCACGGCGGTGAGCTTTCGACGGCCTGAGGCGGCGCTCTGGTCGCCGTTGCGG
>NZ_JBSKBR010000049.1:0-16572 GCF_053714315.1 Mesorhizobium sp. PL10
GATCGAGCGTGTTATGGTCGATGAGGTGAAGCGCGTCCTATAGATTCGGCCGATCGAGCGCGCGAAAATGCGTTCGCCGGACGCTCACCTCGGAAAGGAAGTTTCGCGCGACCTGATAGGTCATCTGCGCGGCGCAAACCTGATCGCGTCCGGTCCGCGCAGCCCGACGCCCGGCGCGCCCTACACCTACGTTACGACTAAAGAATTCCTGCTGGAGTTCGGTCTCGACACGTTGCGCGACCTGCCGGATTTCGAGGCGCTCGAGGATGCAGGATTGCTCAGTAAGGAAAAGCTGTTGGCCGGCGACATCATGCCAGGGCTATCGGCCGGCAACGAACAAGACCGCTTCGAGGTAGGTGACGTGTGACATGTGCTTGATCGGACATCGATGAAGGGGGACGTCCCGAACCGGGCCGTCTCTAACGCAGGACGGCGATATCACCATCCGTTGCGCTGACACGCCTGTCATAGCAGAGGGCAAGGCTACTCCTCGCCGAACTCCTCCATAAGGGCCTCCCGCGCAGAGGCGTAGCATCCGGGGGAAAGCGCCTCCTCGAGGACGTTCAACACCTCCTGGAGGAACTCGTCCCGCGCCTCCTGCTGGATCCTTTCCCGGTCGACGTTCGCTGCTGCTCCACCAACATGGGAGAGGGCTTCTTGCTTGATGTCTGTTAAGGCCGACCCAATGGCCTGAAGTTCGGCCGCTGTTTCCATCGGCGCCCCAAGCAGGCCTTTGGCCACTCGTGCCTGATACGTCGTCACGTTCTTGGAAAGCTTGATGACCCGGTCGGCGTCTGCGAAGTTCGTACGCTGAAGAGCCTTCAGCTCCTTCTTCACGGTTGCGAGATTGGTCTTCAGCGCATCGACCGAAAGCTGCCCCTGTTTCGATACGGTGTGGGCTTCCCGTCCAAGCTGCTTCACCACCGTCGCCAGCTCGTTTCGAACCTTCTTCCAGGTCGGGTCATCCTCAAAGCCGTCGCGTCGTGCATTTGGCACGAGAGCGCTTGGCTCGACAAAGATCTCACCCAGAAAATAGTCCTGAAAGCGAGCGTTCGATTTAGCGTGATCCCGAAAAATGTCCCTGACGATCTCGGTCCCGTCGATCTGGATGTTGCGAACACGGATCCTCAGTCCGCTTACCTTCTCGTCGGTATATGCGCCGGACTCGTCTTTCTTTCCGACCCAGGCCCACCAGCGATTGGTCGGGGACTTGTGTAACTCGCAAGCACTGAGGGCGACATCACCTGACTCGAATTCGTATTCGAGCCCATAGGGCTTTGTCACGCGCTTGGGCTTTGCACTCCCGTCCCTGATCGTGATTTTCACTTCCTCTATGTCGATGCCGGTTTCGCGCGCGGCGGTGGTCAGTTTTTCCCGATAAGGAAAAGCGTCCGGGTAGGGCACCGGTCCCACCTGGCTCACAAAATCATAGAGCTCCTTGGCGGAGCGGCATTCATCAGGCGCGTCGGTCAGGCCTTCGAGGCGAACTTCGAAGAAATGCTTCTGCACGTCTCTGTGCGGAGTCCGATGCGCTTTGACGGTGTCCTTGAGGAGCTCCTGCGCCGATTTGGTACTGCCTTTGCCGGGCGCCATCGCCGCCCGCATGGCCTTTCCGTCGAAGATGACGGTCGTTTGCTCGCGCTCGCCCTTCGCCTTGGTGATGAAGGTGACCGTGTTGCTAAACACGATGCCAGCCAGACGACCAATCCCGCGGAAGCCGGCATTGCGTCGATGGCTCTTGCCCGATGCACCGACGCGGGTGAGGACAGTCGCCGCCGACTTGGCGGATAGTCCAGCACCGTTGTCTCGGATGACCAGGCTCTTGCGATCGGCGGCCATTTCGATCTCGATCAACCCTTCACCGAGTTTGAGAATTTTGAGCTCCTCAATTGCGCGTTGCACCGAATCGAACCCGTTCTGGATGTATTCGCGAATTGCGTTCCTCGCCTCGCCGTACATGCCAATAGTGAGGGTTTCCAGAACGAAGCCTCCGAAGAACGGCTCGAACGCGACGGGGGTCTGGTCAGTCGCCAAGTGTCTTCTCCTTCGGGATGGAAACGTCGACCGGTCGCTTGAAACCGATGGTCTCGGTCAACGCGTAGGTGATGGCGAACGCCTCGGTCCGCTCGACCTGCTCAGACGGTATCGAAAACAGCTCACATGCCTTGCGCACGATTGCGTCCCCGTCGACTGGCTTGGTGGCGTCGAAGAGAGCGGCCAGCCGCAAGCGCTCGTCCGCTTGCGCGGCTGTGAGGAGTTCGACGCCGGCGACGCGCAATGAGCGAAGCTCGTCTAGCCCCGGCGTATTGACCTCTGTGTCGAGGCTGACCGCAACTGATGCGGGATCGGCGCTCGGAATGTAAAGCGGCGCTACGTCATTGTCGCTCAGCCTCCTTGCCACCGCATTGATGGCGTTGACGGCGAAGGCGGCGGACTGACAGGCGAATAGCTGCTGCGCCGACGGGCTGCGCGGCGGCACAAGGGAGGTGTTGGTTTCGCGCTCAAGATACATCGACGCCAGAAACCCGAGATAAAAACAGCCCGCGGTATTGGGCGGGAGGGAGTGCAAGATCGAGACAAGATCGGCCAGGGCCTCGCCATAGCCGGCCTCCTCACGCAGAACGCGATCATGCAGCTCCCGTGCAATCCGAACGAGTTCCTTGTGATCCAGACCATCCAGTTTAGCCTGGGTCAGGCTTTCCTTGATCGACTGTTTCGCCTCGGCGGTCGCGCGCCATTCGGCGAGCAGGGCCACGCCTCGCTTCGCGACTGCCCGCCGGCTCTCCAGCAATGCGCGCCGCAGCGCGGTCGCCGACGAGCCGACTTCTGGCGCGTCCGCAAAGAGATGACCATTTTCCGCGGCTTGCGCCGCTGCCTTGGCGAGGTCGGCGGCGTGTCGCACTTCGATCAGCTTGGCGCGGCGCTCGTCTTCGTCTTCCGGCTCCGGGCCATCAGGGATGATCGCGACGTCAGCAAAGGAACGGACGCCCTCCTCGGCGATATCGCGCAAAAGGGCAGCCAGATAGGGACTGTCGAGGAGCTCAAGCTCTTCGATTTCAGCGAGCAGCCGGGCTTCCATGACAAGCATAGGATGAGCCCGCGGGACCGGCTTCCAGGATTTTTTGAGGGCGAGAAGCGCTGGTTCTATCTGCACGGTGTCACTGCGGCCGAAATGCCAGTCGTTTTTTCGGTCGTTGGTCAAAACGATGATTGCCTGCGCATTAGCGCCCTTGGCGTGCTCCAGCAGCTCCTTCCAGAACACCAGGTCGCCGTAGCGATTGCTGTCGGCGGGCGCTTCGTCGTCCTCGCCCTTGGGTGAACTAGCACTGCCCTTCTTGCGTCGATCCTGAAATCCGGGTGGGATCGAGCCGACAAACCGGCCGGCGCCGAGACCGGGCAGGTCTTTGAAGTACTCGTAGAGCGATGTCTTCTCAGGCGTGTTCACGTTGATGAATGCGATCACCTCCGAGGCGTGCTTCTGGTAGGATTTGTGCCATTGGCGCGTGACGGTGGTGAGGTGATGTAGAGCGTTCAAGGCGCTTCGCGTGGCAGCCCGAAGCGTCGAGGGATCTTCGGCACCCTCACCATGGGCTTCATCCATGAAGGGGCGAAAATAATTGTATGTCTTGCCGACGATAGTTGAGACCTCGTCGGTCTTTTCGCTGAGTTCGGTTATGATCGTCCCGGCGACGTGATGCTTGACGTACTCATGTGCTGCCCAGATCGGCACGTGCACACGGCCCGCGCAGTGTGTGCCGAGCCAGTCGAGCAATTCGCGGCGCGAGACCGAACCTATCTTCGTCATCCACATCAGGAAGGATGTGTCGACATAGAGATGCGTGCCTGGACTGCCAATAAGTGTCGACAAACGGGTCTTGAAGGCGCCTGAATCTTCCGTTTCGCAAGGAATCGTCAGGACGGGTTTTCGGACGGGCTCACTCATCGGCTTCCGTCCGCAACATTTGCCCCAGGCGCTTTGCCCACGTTAATGCTTCCCCCAACTAACGTATATTCGAGTACGCTCTATTCGAGCTTAAGCAGGATCCGATCGATCAGTGATTTCGCAGCAATCCGGTTTGCTGAGCACTCATAGATTAATTCAAAGAATTGCTCAAAAGTCTTTCGTTTCTCCTCAGGCAAGCGCTTCAGCGGTGAGGCGACCGGTTCGGCATCCCGCATCAGCGTGCACAAGCGCGTTCTCAGCTGGCTTATCTTTGTACCCAGGGCCTCGCGGTTCTCCGCAAGCAGATCCATCCCGGCGACCTTTTCCATCTTCAACAGCGACTGCTCCGCCAAAAGCGCCTTGCGGTCCCTTTCGCCTCGTCCGACACCGCCTTGAGCGACTATATCCAGCGTTTCGGACGCTGATTTCTCGTGGATTTCAAACTCCCGCACCCATTTGCGGCGTACCGAGCTAGTGCGGCAGCGTCGGGCAATGTCGCGTGCAGTGGGGGTCAGGTGGTTCAACAAATTGCTGTAATGCGCGTTCTGTTCAAAATGGTCGCGCCGGCCATTCGGCACCACCTTCCTGTCGAGCACGTGCACCTCGCCCACCGACCAGACGTTGAACCGCGGCTCGGGAAACAGATCTTCTAGAAGCGTGTTGTCACCAACCTGAACGTTGCCGGCGCGAAGCCGGAGACCTTTCACAAGCGTTCCGGTCGGCACTGCCCCTTCGTATTGGTGATGCAGCACCCAGCCGACCGCCGCGGCGTCGCCGTCGATGCCAGCGATCTCGATAAGGGTCACGTCATCGAACGTGATATCGGCCTTGTTGTCCAATACAAAGCGGTCGCGGTGCGGACGATAGAGCGGCTCTTCGGCACCGTCGATTCGAATGTCGAGCACACCGAGATCGAGATGATGCGAAAGTGCCTCGGTGATTTGCCCGCCGAACTGGAAATCTGGCGAGAACGGCACGGGAGCGACCTGGCTCAGATACTCGCCAATCGCGGTTGGGCTCATTAGACGGTCGTTCCGTAGCCGAACGATGCCCCTCATTTCAACCTCGAAAAAGCGCTGCGGTGCTTCGGAGATATCGATGCGTTCCAGGGTCGTCACTTGGCGGATCAGCTCCGCGATACCTTTGTCCTGGTCCAATGCGCGAAGCGCCTCCTTCAGTCGGCGGCAGTCCCAGCGCAGCTCGGAAATTTTGGCCTCACCCGGAACGCGCGAACGGAAGATCAGCTCCTGCGCGTATGCGAGCCCAGCGAGCCGGCCTACGCCGCGAAATCCACGGGCCGGTGTCCCACGCTTGGCACTGCCACCAAGTGCGGTCAACTTGCGACCGAATTCCTGGAAAGGAACGCCGCAGCCGTTGTCTCGAATTTGGACCGTCCGGCTACCAGGCTCTACCGAAATCTCGACACGGCCAAGCTCGCTGGCAGCGAGCTGGCCAGCCGCGCGAGCCGCATCGACCGCGTCAGCTGCGTTCTGAATGTATTCGCGGTACACTGTCATAGGGTCGACGTACATCGCGCTCGAGACGAGCTCGAGAACATCCTTGCCGATCACGGTCTCCGGCAACTCGTGGCGTTCGGCCGTCCCGCGACTTGTTGACGCCGCCCGGGCGAGCTTGATTGCAGCCGTCGCGTTCATGCGGCGATCCCTTCATGCGTCTTCGATTTGCAGACCGGCGAGGGCTCCGGTTCTTCATGGTCAAGGCCTGCGTCCTCGACCCGTTCATCCTCCGCCAGACCTGTTTCGGCAGTTGGCTCGCCCCTGGTAAGCTCCTTCTGCTTCGCCCAAATTGCAAACAGTTCGTCTTTAGGCACTGGCACGTAGAAGCGAAGAACCCGCTTCAGTGCCTCCGTTGTGGCCTGCTCCGCCAGCCCCGCAAACTGTCGAGGATCGCACGACGACAGTAACTCCAGCAGCTCGCGTCGTTCATAGCCATCGAGCCTGTTGAACTCGGCCCGGTACGCAGCGAGCCGCTCCTCGGGATCGAAACGTTCGTACCAATCGCGATTGAAGATGAAGTCGTGCGGGAGAGCCAGGATACGCTCGTACTCCTCGAACCTGTTGCCGAAGGCCCGCTTAAAAAAGGTGGGTTCGCCGCTGACGATGCCGTGGGTCGCCTGCAGGATGAGCTGCATCGAGCGGAGCTGGTAACGGGTCCACTTGCTGCCGATGTGACCACGGTCGGGCCGGTCGGTCGGCTGGAAGCGCATTGGAAACGACCAGATGCGTACGCCTAACTCCTCGTTGAGAGTCACATTGAGCCGCATCCGCTCAAACAAGTCCGCAGGGTTGTCATGGAAGTTATAGAGCATGTAATTCGAGAGCTCGGTGAGGCCGTATTCGGCGGCGTACCGCACCGCCTGTTCGTACGGCTTCCTCACACCGAGATGGTCAAACGCGATCCTCAGCGGCTTGAGGCAGATGGTCGCCAGTTCGCGCAGGTACATGGGATCCTTGCAGAGGATCCGGGCATCAACACCCTGATTAAAGTCGACCCGGCGCTGGACAGGCACCCGCATCCCTTCGCGCTGGAGCTTGGCGCCTGGCGTGAACCCGAGATCGCGGATTTCGGCAATGATCTCCTTGAAGCGCGGGCTTGCGACGACATTGTTGTCCATAAGGGTCAGGTCCTTCTTCGGACCGTAGAGCGCGTCGATGGCCTTGATGAGCGCCGTCAGTGACTCCGTGTCCCGCTGCGCGCCCTCGAGTTTTGGCACTCCGCAGAAGTGACATTTTCGAATACAGCCGCGGGAGGTGTACGCGAAGTAGGCATCACGAACCGGATACTTGTAGTCGATCTGATCGAGGATGCCGTAGTCGGGGACCAGATCCTCGATCGGGCGGCCACCGGTGTCCTCGGCGTAAAGCTCCTCTGAGAACTCATCCAACTGGAGCGCAACAGCCGGCGGATCCGAAAGCAGCCCCTTGATGAAGCGTATGCCCTGCCAGCGTCTCTCCTCAATGAAGCGCTCGTGCATCAATGAGGCGGCAATCCCGCCGACGAAAACTTTGTCGGCTTGACCGTTGGCAACCTCCAGCGCGAAATCGATCGTCTGCGCAATCTTCGGGTACTCGAAAGAGAAAAGTGTCGTGATGTAAATTCGGTCCCACGCCTGGTTCAGAACTGAGCGATCTTCCCCTTTGATGAATCGGACGCGATCTCGTTTCCCTTGCGGTCCGTGATATTGGGCAATTTTCATAAGGCCGAGCGGTGGATACTTGTTCTTGTAGCCGGGCTCGATCAGGAGAATATTCTTGTTAGCCATTGACCACCTTATAACGAGCGCGCTTCCGAACTTCGCGAATAAATTCTACCGCCTGCTTGACGCCGCCTTGGCCGCCGAAGCCCTTGAGGGGGCCGGAGGTGGACCAATCGATCGTTCCGGCGAAATCAGAAAGTGCGGTGATGAACGCCCGCCTGTCACATGATCGTCCAGCGTCGCGGCATTCGTTGACAATATCCGCCGCGATGCGAAAAAGCGCATAGACCCCCACACCCTTTGTCAGCATATGCTTGCGTGGATTGGCCCACTCCTGCGGGAGCACCACGCCAACCGCACGCCAGAAATCCAGCACGATACGCAGCGCTTCCTCGACCGAGCCCTTCGAAGACAGTTTGGTCGCCTTCAGGAACGCGTGGATGGCTTGCTGCATCATTCGCAGCGAAACGATCCTTTTCAGTCCGGAGGTCGTCTTGCCGCCAAGGTTCAGGCGCCGATGCCACGGCGAGTCTTCTTGGTTGTTCAGCTTGAATGCAATGAAAAGCTCGGGACGTTCGAGGGCCAGATCCTCGGCAAGTTGGGCTTCGTGGTAGTCGAGCAGACTGGTGCTCAGTCCCTTGGCTTTGCTGTTGATGATGCTGAAGACCAGCATTTCCTCGCGCTCAGAAAGCTCGATAAAGCACATGAACGGGAGGGGAATCGGCAGGTCGCCCAGGTGACCGAGGCGGTGCTGGCAGTCGACCTGTGCCATGATCTTCTGGGCGCCGGCCGAGATCTCCAGGCGAATGCGACCGTCCGGAAGCTCTTCGATCCGCCATTCGTCATTTAAGGCCGGCCGCAGGTTCAGCGTCAGCGGAATCGTCGAACTCTCGGGTTCCTTGATGTAGCGCCGAAAGTCCTGGCTGTGACGGTCGTTGAAAGGACGTTGATACCCGCGGCGGCTATCTTCATCGAGGATGTCGGCAAAGCTCAAGCGATAAAGAACGTCTGCCGGCGCGAAGCCGAGCAACACAGGCCTATGCGCCGATTGGCCTTTCAGGCAGTCGATAACAATAGCGGTTGTCACTGTTCGAATCCGACGACAAAATTGCAGTTCCAGACTGCACATTCTGCAGTCTGGAACTGCAGGTCAAGGCGGAATTTTGTCTGCACGGCAACTTTTGCGGGCAATCCAACAAGCCGTTTTGCTATTCTCCCTAAAAGTTCGCTCGCGCTCAGTGCGGAGCAATGTTTTTGGGTCGAGGCTAAGGCACGGATTCGATCAGAGAAAAGGTTCGGCGCGATGCTGCACGATTGCGACAATACGATCCCGAATAAGATCTCCGTTGGGAGCCGCCTTCAGAGGTATAGCAACATGGGGAGCCGAGTCGAAGGTCCGTCGAGCGCAGTTTGCCATCAGTTGCGCGGCACGGGAAACCGGCAGTTCGATCGTCCGCGCAAGCGCGAGAAAATCATCGGGGGTCAAACGGTCGTCCTTGCCATTGAGCTTTAACGCCATCCGGTCGTGTTGGAGGCCCGGGAAAAGGCGCGTGGTTACCGCATCGTAGACGGGGGCGAACCGGACTTGCGTGAAGCCATCGGCGCCGTCTTCGGCAATTTTGAGCAGTGCCAAGTTTTTCAGATGCATGTCGCCATCAGCGATCAGCCAGGCGAAGACAGCACGTTGGAACAGGATTTCTATGTCGGCAACGGGATCGGTGGACAAGGGGCGCAGGCCGCGCGCCATTCGCTCCATGGTGCTATCGTATTTGCGGGCCGCCGGGAGCTCGAGGATCGAGCAGAAATCCTCAAGTGCAAGTCGATGGATGTCGTTGTGGGAACGGCGAATGTCGAACCGTTCGATCAGTAGGGCAGGTGGCATCTGGTCGGGCATGCGCACGAGGACCGCCTCCGGAACATCGAACGCGGCCTCGCGCGCCAGCATCAGGCAGATCCATTCCACGATGGGCAGGTCGTCGAAACCGCTCGTCCCGGCAGGCTTCAGGATATGGGTGAAGGGCTCGGTGATTGCTGGAACCAGATCACCGTCCTGCCTGAGGCACATCGGCGCCTTGATCTGGACGCCGGACAGCCGCGGTGTGTTTGCGTCCGCGAAAAGGCGCGCCAGGTTATCCTGGAAGGTATCCTCGAGGGAACGTCGGGTCGGCCCTTTGTATTGGCCAGTGAAGAGTCCGCCAGCCTGGAAGTGAGCAAGACGCCCTTGCAGAACATCCTGCGGGACAGTTGCCAAGTCGACGGAACCGTCGACGATCGTTATGTTGGACATGTAGCGACGGCTCGTTCGGAGAGTTTCCCGTTCATCGCGATCATCGAGAACGTGTGCTAGCCAGCCTTCCGGAAGCAGCGATTCGATAAAAGGGGGTAGGCTGCCTGGGCGTGTCGGGCGGATCAATGGCGGCTGTCGACCCGCGGCCGCCGTCCAGCGCCATTCCACACCATCATGGATCAGTCGGCCGACAGGCTCACCGTGCCACGCTACGACGAGATCAATTTGCGCCCTGTTGACGGGTACCTGGGCCGGACGAGCCGCGTTGAGAAAGGCTTCTGCGGCTTCGGCCTCGCGAGTCCATCTGTTGGCCCGCGCCAGGGCCCAAATGGCATCGGCCGCAGAGCGTGCATTCCCATACTCTTCGATCAACCGGTCTGCCGTGCTTCGGCGCATAGCAGGGTCGATTGCACTTGCGTGTTCGCTTCGTAGACGGAAAGCTTCCAGAAAACGCTGGCCGGGTGATGAGGCCGTGATATGGAACTCGCCCATGTCGTCGCCAACGATGACCGGTACCGTCGAGGGGTTGTCAGGCGCCTGGTTTTGTATGATTTCGAGGCCCCGGATTCGGCTTCGCTGGTTACGACGCCCACTTAGGAAGAGACGGCCGTCCACTGTAGGCGCGAGCTGGAATGCACTCGGGCCCGACAAAAAGGCGTGAGGGTAAAGGTAGGCAGCGATGCGGACGGCGTGGTCCATCACCGTCTTGTTTACGTCGTCGTTGGCGTCCACATAGACGCCGCGCAGCAAGCTCACGAGCGAGCCGGCCTGCGCGGCCATATAGGCTCGGTGCCTGTCGAGATTTTCACCGACGAGATGGAGCGGCATGACTTTCCCGTTTTTCAGATACGCGAAAGTTATACCGCATTCGCCCGTCTGTCAGCGAGAATGTTCCTGAAAAGCCGTCAAAGGTCTATGATCGCGTAAAATCTCATTTCCTGATGGAACAGTTTGCGAATATTCGCGATTTGTGTCATCAAAGAGTGGAAAAGAGAAAGATCATGGTCCACTCTATCCCAGCCGACGTGCTCAAACATGTTAGAGACGCCAGTGGCATGAGTCAGGCGACTCTTGCACGCGCGATGAACACTGTTCCCAGCGTGCTCTCCAAATTGGAGAAGGCAGACGAGGTCGAGCCGGAAATCGCCGAACGTTACCTGGCTGCAATCGGCACCCAGACCGCAGCCGAGGTGAGCGAACACTATGCGCGAAACTGGTTGCGCGCAAAGCCACCGTCCTTCCTGCATCCCGACCGAGAGGCGCTTTGGACTATCGATAGGGCCGCCCGAGATCTCCTCGCCTTCCAGGGGGAAATGACGGACCCGATCCTGCGTGGACCGATCGATCTGCTTCGGAATGAACTTCAGATAACGGAAGCCTATCTAGACCGTCGTGACCACATTATGGCATGGGTAGGGGACATCGGCGTCGGAAAGACCATGGCGCTCACCTATGCTGTTGGGCTCCTGGTCGGCGATGGCCGCAGCGGACGCCGGCCTGCTTTCCCGGTGGGGCCTGGACGCACTACGGTCTGCGAAACAGCCATACGTGTCGCACCTACATTTGGGGTTCTCGTCGATACCGTCACGGAGGAGGAGGTTGTTCGGCTGACGAAACAATTCGTCGCCAGTCTCGCGCCTGGTGCGAGTGGCGGCGGGCTATCAGCCGAACTAGGCCGTCTGATCCGCAATATGGCTGGCATGAAACCGGTCAGTCACATGGAAAATGATGAGCCGATTACCAAGGACCCAATCGTTGACCTTCTGAAAGAGGGCCTTGGCATCGACGAGGTTACCGATCGAATTGTGGGCGGAATGAGTCTGGCCGCTCGAAAGGAACGCCAGATGATTCTTCCAGAGGGGCGAGAGGATGGCCTGCTTTGGGTGTCAAATCTGGTATCGGCGATCAATAGTGGTGCGGAACCGCGCTTCAGTATCCCTCGACGCATCACCGTCCTGATGCCTTCGGACAATCTTAGTGCTGATGGTCAGACCCTTTCCGTCATCGATACTCGCGGCGTGGAAGGCGTAACCCAGCGTCCTGATATCACCACGTACGCAGAGGACTCCCGGACTCTCCTAGTACTCTGCACCAAATTCGCAGATGCCCCGAACACGACCGTCCAACGTCATCTTCAGGAATCGCAGGACGCGGCATCCGACGCGGCTGAGCGCTATCGGCAATGCATCCTTGTCTTGCCGCGCGGCGACGAAGCCCTTGAAATGCCCGGCCTTGATGGTCCTGTTATCTCCCGTCAGCAGGGCTACGGCCTTCGGCGCAAGGAGATTGAACAGGCTCTGGCCAATGTGGGCCTACCACCGACACCGGTTTACTTCTTCGATGCAAAAAACGACGACGCCGGCAAGATCTGGACGGCTCTTCGCGGTCAAATCGCTCGCATGCGGGCTGCATATGCCGCTCGCGGCGTGAATGCGGCAGACGGCGTTCGAAACTTGATCGAGAATGTCGATGTCGTTCGCACGAGCGAAGCACGTCGGGAAATCGAGCAGGATCTGGCGCGCGTCCTGCACGCGGTCGGCGACCTTCCAGAAACAGTACGCCCCGCCTACCAGAACCTCATCGACCAGCTTGCGGTGGGGCATCACAGTTCAATTGCCGCCTCGATCTATCGGCGAGGCGATTGGGAGAATTTCCAGGTTGATCACATCTTGGGTACGGGGGTACGGGTCGATGCCAATTTGCGTTCGCGAGCTCTCGTGCAACGTATCGAGCACAAGCTGATGGACCTCGAAAGCAAGTATGAGGATCTTGAAGCGATCGGCCAGAATCTGAGGGCACTTCGGGCGCGGCTAAGTGAGAGCCGACAGGAGTTTCTGGCGGCGGCGCGCACCATCGGCCGCGACGCCTATGGTGAACTGTTGTCGGACGCGGATATCTGGACACAGACGGCGGAACGTTACGGCCAAGGGGCCGGGTACAAACGCGACATCACGGCCGCGTGGCGCAATTGGTTCGAAACAACCGAGGGCGTGCGCCAGACGGCATCAAAGGTTAGCGAGCGCCTTCAAGATGCCTGGAGCGTCTGGGTACTCGAACCCCTGATGCGCGCAACGAGAGTTCAGCCTGACAGCGAGCCTGGCGGAGCCTAATTGCCCAACTCCATGCTGACAGCCAAATGCGAATATTGGTAAAACGCGTGACTGTTAGCCGGCGCTGTCACTTGAAGAATCGTCGAAGAGCAGCTGTTTGCGGCCGTCGACGGGCTCTCCCCCAAGGATGCGCTTCACAAGTTCATGCACACGTCTCACATATTCGACCTTGTCCTTCGACAGCGGGCCTTTTTCTGCATGGTGCGTGACGGTGCGCGCCTTGTTGACCTTGCCGATCCACCGGACAAGCGTCGACTTGGCGCCTTTGCCGTAGAAATTGTAGCGATCCTTGAAAAGCTCCCAATTGCTGTCATGAAGCACAATGCCAAGATAGTCGATCAGATACAGATAGCGCCAACGCTCGTGCTCGCCATTGTCGTTGTTATAGTTCTTGTCGGCTTCAATCCGGATTGCCTTTGGCACGCCGGATAGCCACCACGCATCTTTCTCCTCACCAAACTTGGCCTTCAGCGTGGTCAGGACATCGTCGAAGAGAATTGGGTTGATCTCATCGATCATGATGCGAGCCTGTCGGGTTCCCTCGGCATCCTGGTTCTCCAGGTAGCGTTTGACCTCGGGGAGATCGAATGAGGGATCAGCGGTATGGATGATTGCCATCATCTGCAGGGCGTTTTGATCGACGCTGGCAAGCGAGCTGCCGCGGTTGCGAAAGCGGGCGATGTCCGATGGCGACGCATCATGAAAATAGGTGACTACGTGTTGCGCCAGCGGTCTGACGAGCTCGACGATATCGTCGGCTTCAAGCGACACCACGCGCGTTCCGTCGCGCTCGATGAAGACGATTAGCTTGCGGAGAAGAACAAGCAGTGCCCGCAGACCCAGGTTTGTGCAGAGATAGCCGCCCTTGGCATCGCCCAGTGCCCAGTGTTCCGGCACGCCATCCGCAAAAATGGCGAAGTAGCCCGACAAGGTGGAAGTCGCCTTTTTCATCATGGCGGCCGAGTCATCTGACAACGTACCCAGCGGGCCCGGGATCAGCCTGAAACTACCCTTCTTGCCACCCGACTTGTGAACCGATCCGAGGAGACTGTTACCCTCGATGCCATCCGCGAGTGAGGTGAGGGTCAGACACTGGAAATTGTCCTTCTGCTGAACGACTGTGAGTATGCGGTCACGGACCGTTGACTGCTTTTCCTCGTCCAACTTCAGCCCGATGCGCGCGCACATCGCGTCCAGCCGCTTGCGGGGGTCCTCATCGTCGATGTTGAGCGACGAGATGATTTCATTCACCAGATTACGCTGAACCTTGACCTGCTGCGTATTGATGTCAACGAACATCTCTATTTCCTGCCGGACCGGCAGGTTCTGGTAAGCCAGAACGGAGACGACGGACCGGTCCTCATCGGCATCGCGGCCTGCGTACGCGTAGCCATAGAGCCGATGCTGCCCATCGATGACCCATGCGGACCCGTATTGGCCGGGAAGATCGAGAGTGCCAGTCGCGGTATCTCCGAACGTTTCCTGGCTGTTGAAATTCAGGCCATCGAGCTTAACGTTGACGACGATGTTGGTTGGGAACGTGCCGCCGCGATCGAGATAGGCGCCGATTGATCGGAGCCGCGTAGGCTTTACCATGCGCTGGTACGTTTCGAGGTCTTCGTTGGATGTAGCGCCCATATGACTGATGTACGCGATGCGCAACAGGTCGTGGGGCGACATCAGGAAGCTGTAGAAGGTCGTATTGCCGACTTTGCCGCGGTTCGCCGGGACGCGCGTACGCAGGCCCTCAACTTTTTCACCCTTGAGATAACGGTCGAGAAACTGGTATCGCGCCGCCGCTTTCAGAATGCTGGTGAGCTTAAAAAATACGCGGCGTCGGCCTCTGTGATAACCGGCACGCCTGCTGCCGCGGCACGTTGCCGGTCGACAGTGCGGATGTCGACGTTTCGTGTTGCGATCGCGATTTTGACTTTCAGCTTTGGATCCCGGCCAAACGTCGAATGCACCGCGGTGACGACGTCTTCTCTGATCGCCCCAATCTTGTCGAGCAACTGCTTTACGGACTTGGTTGCAGTATCCTGTGCATGTGTGCATTCGACGACGAAAACCGCCTCATCGTCCTTCGCGAAAACATCGAGCTGCCGCCGTGACCCATCCTTCCCCACGATGTAGAAATTTCGATCAGGGTTTAGCGCCTTGAAGCCCATCCGGTAAAGCAGCGACCAAACATCATCCTCGAGCTGCCGATCGATAGGCTTGGCACGCTCAAGGCGAAGCGACCGCTTGTTTCGCTTCGCGAGCGTCCACCCGTCCGCCTCTTCTGCCGCAAGCAGGATAAGATGCTCAAAGCCGAGGTTTCTCACGGTTTCGAGAAGGTCGTCCAGTAGCGGCCCAGTCGCCGTGTGCATTCTGCAGCGCTCGACAAAGTCGAATACGTCTGAATCAATCATGCCAGAGATCCCACCTCTCTGCCGCGATGCAAGTGTAAGAAAAATTAGCAACTCGAAATATACCAGCGACGAAGCGCCATTTTGCCAACGGCCAACGTCATTAAATTGCCTTCCTTGCTGAATTGTGATGACAACAGTGAACCGAAAGACGGCCGAATGAAAACTGACAAATAATTGGAATGGCGACGTGCCCCATGTCTTGATCGGTTGTCGTAGCGGGTGCAGGGTAAATGCTATTATTCGCACATCGCTACGGATGCCTTCGGGCATTGCGTTCAGTCGACTGCGTTCGAAACTCTTGTGAATTCTAATGTCGGGAAGCCGTGGCGGATCTGCAACTGACCCGACGTCGCTTAGTTCAGCCTATCCGCGCCTGCTGCAGATCCGAGACGGTGGATGGCAGTTCGGTCGCACATTCTGTACCGGAGAAACAGCGCTGGAGACGGATGATGGGACTGAACATGGCGATGGACGAGACGGCGATTTGCGCCATTGACGATCATGGCGCGGTGCATCTGGAGGCGGCGGTGATGACCGATCCCGAGGCGCTCTTGGAAATCCTCAACCCTTTCCTCGGGCGAATGCGCCGCGTCGGCCACCAGGCGGGCTCGCTGTCGTCGAGAACGTGTTCCGCGTTGGGGCGCATGTAATATTGGAGGTCTCGCAAGTTGCAGCGCCATCCGACATGAAGGTCACCTCCTGGTTCATAGCGATGCCCTGATCGATGAGAAGCTCGTGCAGGCGGCGCTTCGGTTTTTCGTCATGCCCCGCCACAAAGCCAAATCGCCGTGCAGGTCCTTCTTCGGGCACGGACTTGCCGACGATCACCTCGAAGTTTGTCGGTCTGTCGGTCCAACTGCGCACGTAGCCTCCATCGATGCCGATCGTCACCGGTGGTCCGGGGATCGGCATCTTGTTCCATTCGGCCTGGCATCCGCTCGCGAACATGGCCTGCTCGGGGCCGAGCTCGGCTTCGAGACGCGCGGCAACGCGCATTGCGTCGTTCCTGATCGTCGACGCGTTCACGGCCTTGTCGATAGGCAATACGTCCGCCAGCAGAACGGCAGTTGCACCGTAGGCCGCAAGCGAGGCTCAACGCGCCTCGAGCGCAAGCAGATCAGGCGTGGCGCGTTCAGGTAGAGCGGCCACGACAGGTGCGACAACGCCGGGTACCTCGTGACATCGGCAGCATCGATATCGTGGGCTCGGCAGCGCGAGCTTGCCAAAGCACGTGCGCACGGTGATTGCGCGCTTGTCCTTGAGTTGCCGGGGCCGAAGGCAACACGGGCAAGGTCGCTGGGGTCGGGAATGATCCGTCACCTGAGCATCGGTGATCGCGATCTGGAGTGCAGCAAGGGCCTTCTTCGCTTCTTCCAGCGTCAAGCCGAGCTCATCGATCAACAGCGCACCGTCTGTTCGGTCGAAGCTGATAATCTCTTGCGTTTCGCCTGCTGCGTCGCCGCCGTCGATCAGGAGTTGAATGGCAAACCGCATCCACATCCCTCCTTATCTGCTGGAGAGGGAAGCATGCCAACCGGTTGAGGTCAGCCCCTTGTGAACCTTGAAAGTTCGCGTTTCAGAGCCGCATTCACCTCGCGCCGGCT
>NZ_JBSKBR010000050.1:0-16400 GCF_053714315.1 Mesorhizobium sp. PL10
TGGAACGAGGACTTTCTCGTCAGCCTCATCTCCTGAAAATTAACTCACCCGATTCCCCTGGTTCGACCGGTCGGCGAGTTTGCCAATGGGTACAATCGACGCTACCTGGTTAGACAAGCCACAACCGCGGCATGATAAGCCCGGAGCGCTTCAACTCAACAATGAATGTTGACATTCGTCTTGTCGATAGTATGCAGTTGCTCGATGCTGGGGGGCGGAGTGCTGCGACTGTCTGCACCAGCGCCGTCAGGGCCGTTTCGTCGGATGTCGAGCCGTCAATGTTCATGTCAACGACGACAGATACCAAACGGAGAAAGATCCCTGGAACTCTGCGGCACAGAATGCTGCCGGGGCTTACGAGCTTTTGCTCCCGGTCCTTTCGCACGCGCATAAGCATACCTGTCTCGCATCCACGCGCCTCTGTCTCGCTGGAACCGGAAGGTCGATATGACTGGACCACTTAGCGTGGGAACTTCGACACCGGAGCTCACAGTCAGTCACTGGGGAGTTCATCGCGTCGCGCGGGATGGTGCTGGCAATCCACGCCTCCAGGTTTGGGACGGTGACGCGAACCCCAGCATGATTGGTCTCGATCTTCTTTCGCCTGAAGTGCAGTCACTGCGGGTACAGCGGCCAGCGTTCCGCGAGAGTTGGCTTCGACATGGACCAGGCGCTCATCGGGCAGGGCGAGGAATTGAAAGGTTCGTCGAGGTCCCTTGGGACGAAGCATTTGATCTTGTCGCGGCCGAGCTCCGACGTGTGAAAAACGCGCACGAGAACCGCGCAATCTTTGGAGGCTCTTACGGCTGGGGAAGTGCGGGCCGATTTCACCACGCACAGAGCCAGATCCACCGGTTTCTGAATGTTATAGGTGGGTATGTGCGCGGCCGCGATTCATACAGTTTCGGCGCGGGATCTGTTATCATGCCGCATGTGCTCGCGCCGATGGAACAACTCCTCGAGCAGCATACGGATTGGACTACGCTGTCCAGCCATACAGAGCTTTTCGTGGCGTTCGGCGGTATTCCGCTACGCAACACGCAAATGACTGCAGGCGGTCCGAGCCGCCATCGAGTCCGCGATGCTCTCGATTTGATGAGATCGAGGCAAGTCCGGTTCGTCAACATCAGCCCGCTGAGGCAAGATATCGATGGTGCTTCGGACTGGATACCGATCCGCCCGAACACCGACGTCGCGCTTATGCTCGCGCTCATTCATGTCCTGCTGACTGAGAACCTGCACGATCGCGCCTTCCTCGCGCGGTTCTGCACCGGTGGGGAAGAAGTAAGGGCTTACGTCCTCGGAGAAAGCGACAGACTGCCCAAAACGCCGCACTGGGCATCGGCAATCACTGGCGTCCCGCCCGAAAAGATAGTCCAACTGGCGCGGGATATGGCTGCTTCGAAAACGATGATCAACGCGTCTTGGTCACTCCAACGGCAGAGCCACGGCGAGCAGGCATATTGGGCGCTGGTTACTCTGGCGTCTCATTTAGGCGAGATCGGCAACCCAGGAGGGGGCTTCGGTATCGGCTATGGGACGTTGAACTCAGTAGGGTCCAACGAGCTCCGCGTTGCAGGACCGAGGCTGCCGCAAGGCAGGAACCTCGTTGAGGAATTCATTCCGGTAGCACGGATCGCCGACATGCTTCTGACCCCGGGCGGACGATACGACTACAACGGCCGTAGCTACGTTTATCCGGACATCAAGCTGGTGTATTGGGCGGGTGGAAATCCGTTCCATCATCATCAAGATCTCAACCGGTTCATCTCGGCGTGGCAGCGGCCAGAAACAACCATCATCCACGAACAGTTCTGGACGAGTAGTGCTAAAGCGGCCGACATTGTATTGCCCGCAAGTATCACCCTGGAGCGCAATGACATCGGCTATGCTTCAGGCGAGGGGCACCTCGTCGCGATGCGGAAGGTGAAGGAACCCTTCGCGCAAGCGAAGAGCGACTTCGACATCTTCAACGGAATTGCTGAGAAAATGGGCGAGGGAGCTGCGTTTGCAGAGGGAAAGACTGCCGAGGATTGGCTCGTTCAAATTTATGAAGAGTTCCGGCAGCGCGCCGCCGATCAGGTTGAAGCACCAGACTTTAACACGTTCTGGGAAAGCGGGCGCCTTGAGCTTCCAGCACCAATCAAGCCTGGCATTTTATTGGAGAGTTTCAGAGCTGACCCAGAATTGAATCCACTGAACACTCCGTCGCAGCGGATAGAGCTTCATTCCAAGACGATCGAAAGCTTCGGATACGACGACTGTCCAGCTCAGGCAACATGGATTGAACCTGTGGAGTGGCTAAGCTCGGACAAGGCTGCTCGATATCCCCTGCATCTTTTGAGCCATGAGCCGCGCCGCCGCCTACACAGTCAGCTTGACCACTCTTCGCACAGCCGAGCTGGCAAAATCGCGGGGAGAGAGCCGATCCTCTTGAGTTCGTGTGATGCGCGGGCGCGCGGAATCTCGGAGGGGGACGTCGTGAGGGTATTCAATGACAGAGGCGCATGTCTTGCCGCGGCTCAAATCACCGACGATCTCCTGGAAGGGGTGGCTATCATCGCGACAGGGGCCTGGTTTGACCCACAAGAATGGGTGTCGACGAACAGTCTCGACAAGCATGGCAATCCGAACGCGGTGACACTGGACGTTGGCTCTTCGAAACTTTCTCAAGCCACTGTGGCTCAGTCCTGCCTCGTGGAGATCGAGCCGTTCGAGGGTGAACTACCTGCGGTTACCGCGTTCAACGGTCCGAAATTTGTCGAATAGGAACTTGTCCAGCAGCCGCAACCCAGCGACATGGCGATGCTCTCGCAGATCTGGGCTGTGTCGACCGGCGACAAAGAAAGGTAAGACCTTGGTCGAGTTCAAGGGATTGCCGCACCTCCCGTCCGGGCGGGCAAGCTTGACGATCCGCCGGGGCTACACGACCCGGTGGAATTTCATCAAATGATCAAACGGGGCACCTCGATCAGGTTCGACGCACTCCCAAGCCTGAAAACACCTCCCCGCTTACTCGGCAGTGGGTGAATTATCGTTAAGCCAGTTGCGAAAACGGCAAGCTCATCAATTACATGATTGGCCCGCGCTGAGATCAGCTCCTGGCCTAGCTCACTCGGTCCTTATACCGATAGTACGCCCCCACAAAGGGCAGAAACCAAGGCCATCCGAAGTAACCGGGAATTGCTGGCCAGGGGAGATCTTCGAATGGCTGGTACTGCGGCCGGCCCAGGACCTTCATCGCCAGGTGGCGACCCATATAGGTCGACAGCTGAGCCCCGTGACCGCTGTAACCCATGGCGTATGGCATGCCCCGATAGATGCCGCTACGAGGGAGACGGTCTGCAGTCATGTCGACCGCTCCGCCCCAGCAATAGTCGACTTGAACGTTCCCCAATTGGGGGAAGAACTCCCTGAGAGACTTGCTTAGGATCTCGCATGATCTCGCGTGACCCTGACCTGTATAGGCAGCGAATTTCGCGCGGCCACCGAAAAGCATGCGATTATCTGGAAGGATGCGGAAATAGTTGCCGATGTTGGCTGTCGTCGTAACGTTTCGACGGTTTGGCATCAAAAGGTTGATGACGGACATGTCTAGCGGTTCTGTTACGATGATAAAGCTTCCCACAGGCACGAGACGTCGCTTGAACCACGCAAAAGGGCCGATCCTGGACACACCCGTCGCAAGCACGACCTCGCGTGCCGTGACAGTTCCGCGCGGTGTTTGGACCCGATACCGATTGCCAAGACGTGTGATCTCGGTGACCGGGCTTTCCTCCCACACCTGACCGCCATGCCTGACCACTGCTTGGGCCAACCCTGCGGAATAACGGCCCATATGCATCTGTGCAGACTTTCTGTAAAGTAGACCACCACTGAACTTGTTTGTCTCAACTTCTGATCGGATCGTCTCCGGTCCCACGAGGGTGATCTCTGAATCCACGTCCTTGACCATCACCTCATATTGAGTTCGCAGACTCTCGAAGTGCGAAGGCTTGACCGCCGCCTTCAATTTACCGGAGCGCCTGAAATCACAATCAATGCCTTCTTCGTTGACTATAGTCTCGATCAAATCGACCGAGCGGTCATAGGCGTGATAAAGTGCGCAGGCGAGTTCCTGACCGTGTTTCTGCTTAGCCGCAAGATAGGACCCTCCAAGACCATTGTTCAAATGTCCGCCGTTCTGACCTGACGCCATGGCGCCGATGCGACCGGCGTCAACAACCACGACCCGCGTGCCGCTACGGGCAAGATGATAAGCACAGGACAAGCCTGTAAAGCCCGCGCCGACGATCAGAACATCAACGTCGCCGGAGATAGATGGCGGCGCGTTGAAGAGCGGCCTTGAAGGCTCGTCGAGCCAGTAAGAGACGGTTTTCATTTCATTTCCATTCAAGCCACACCAAGTCCTGGATCGCGGTTGCACGCTTTGAACCGTGGAGGATAGCGGCGGTTAGCCAAGCCGTTTCGTCAGCCTAAAAAGCGCGGCCGTACAACCGATGCTCTATTTGATGCGGCTGCCGCCGCTTGCGAGTTTGCGCTTGTCGACAACGTTCTCGAGTGGCTGCCCATTGCTCCAGCGTTCAAGGTTGGACACAAAGAGCTTGGCCGCTTGATCAGGGTAGTCATGGAGGTCCGAGGACATGTGGGGCGATACGATGACCTGGTCCATCTTCCAAAACGGATGGCCCTTCGGCAGTGGCTCGGTGACGAATACGTCAAGAGCGGCGGTGCCGACACGGCCCATGTTCAACGCGTCAACCAGAGCGTCTTCATCAACGAGGCCGCCCCGGCCAATGTTGATGAAGGTAGCACCCAGCTTCATCATCGAGAAGCGCTGCGCATCCATGAAGTTGCGGGTTTGCGCAGTCAGAGGCATGGCAAGTATCACAGCATCGGCAGTTGGGAGGATCTCGCCGAGTTTGTCTATCGAGTAGACCCGGCCAAACGTGTCGTCACGTTCCACATTGTTGCGGCCTACCACAATCAGGTTGTAGCCCACGGCCGATAGCATCTGATGAATTTCGCGGCCGATGGCTCCGGGTCCGACAATCACGATGGTCTGGCCTGATATGGAGTGGGTAGATCGAGACACCCATTTCTCGGCCTTCTGGTAGCGGTATGTCTTGTAGAATTCCTTGGTAATTGCGATCAGCAGGCCAAGCACATACTCGGCGATCGGACGTTCGAAAACTCCGCGCGTGTGGGTGACGACCACATTTGACGAGACGACCGCTTCCGTCAGAATAGCGTCGACCCCGATGCTTGCGGTGTGAATCCACTCAAGGTTCGTCCAAAGTGGATTATCACGGATCACTCGACTGGAAATATCCCAGAGAAAAAGCGCATTGGCGTCGGCGAGCGAAAGTTCGGCCTCCTTGTCATTTCCGACATATGCCACATCCGCGAAACGCGATGCATCCGCGAGGATTTCGGGTTTGACCTGGCCTGGTGGAATCAGAGCCACCACTTTTTTCTTATCCGCCATGCGAGCCCCCAAGGTACAGCAAAGACATAGAGGATCGTTGACACGCGAAACGTAGAATGTCAACATCTCTACAATTTCACCGCTTTCGGGAGGCCGCTGCTGCCGCCTTCAGGAGCGTACGCGAGAAAGGAAGATCGTGGCGATAAATGATAGTGCAACAGTGAACTGGGCGAAGAAAGCGGCTGAGCTTTCGCTGCGTACCGACGCCTTTATAGGTGGACGCGCGGTGGCTGCCGCCTCTGGGAGGCGGTTTGCGACCATCAACCCGACGACCGGCAAGCGTATTACTGAAGTTGCCGAATGCGACAGTGAGGACGTCAATAGGGCAGTTGCCGCGGCTCGGGCGGCCTTTGACAAAGGTGTTTGGTCCAGAATGGCACCAGACGACCGCAGAAAACGCATGATCAAATTCGCTGACCTCATCGAGGCTAATCTGGAGGAACTTGCGCTCCTGGACACGATTGACGCCGGAAAGCCGATATCGAGCGCAATCGTCATGGATGTTCCTAAGAGCGCCAGAACCATCCGCTGGTGCGGCGAGGCTATTGATAAGCTCTACGATGAAATCGCACCTACCGCACCGAATGCCCTTTCGTTGATCCGGCGCGAGCCGCTTGGCGTCGTTGCAGCTATCGTCCCCTGGAACTACCCTCTCTTCATGACCTCCTGGAAGATTGGGCCAATTCTTGCGGCTGGTAATTCGATTATCATCAAGCCCGCAGAACAGTCCCCGCTAAGTGCATTGAGGCTTGGAGAGCTAGCTATGGAGGCTGGCATCCCGGAAGGCGTTTTCAACGTCGTGCCGGGTTATGGCGAAACGGCTGGCCGCGCCCTGGGCCTCCACATGGATGTCGACGCGATCGCGTTTACGGGCTCCACCGAAGTTGGCAAGCTGTTTATGATCTACTCTGGGCAGTCGAACATGAAGCGTGTGACGCTTGAATGTGGGGGGAAATCGCCCCTCATCGTTCTCGCGGATGCACCTGATCTTGACGCCGCTGCCCGCTCGGCAGCTTGGGGTCTTTTCCACAATTCCGGCCAGTCCTGCGATGCTGCCGCGCGCCTCATCGTCGAGCGGTCGATCAAGGAAGAGTTTGTTGAACGCGTTATAAACGTGGCAGCCGCTTATAAAGTTGGTGATCCGTTGGACACAGAGACGGAGCTAGGCCCGATCATCAGCGATACGCAGATGAAGCGGATCCTGGGTTACATCGAGCAAGGCTCGGCAGAGGGCGCGACGCTTAAACTGGGAGGCAAACGAGTTGCCGGCTATGACGGCTACTTCCTTGAGCCGACCGTGTTCGACCACGTAACCAATGACATGACGATCGCAAAGGAGGAGATCTTCGGACCGGTGCTTTCCGTTCTTGAAGCGACAGACCTCGAGCACGGGATCAGGATCGCCAATGACACGGATTACGGTCTCGCATCGGGTATTTGGACTCGAGACATCAACAAGGCTATTGCTGCCTCCAAGGCCTTGGTCGCGGGCGTCGTCTCAGTCAACAACTATGCTGACGGCGATATCACCACACCCTTCGGCGGGTTCAAGCGCTCGGGCTTCGGTCGGGACAAGTCGTTGCATGCCATCGAGAAGTACAGCGACCTGAAGTCCACGTGGATCAAACTTTACGCCTGAGGCGCAACAGGCCACATAGCCGTCTCGATTGCGGCCACCGACCGGTGGCCGCGGCAAGCCCCTTCAAAGATCGCAAACTTCCAGCTGCACAACGTCGAGATTTTGCTGGACGGCGGAACTAAATTTTTGCATAATGTTGACATTCCTACCATTGGAGTGGGCGTGCCAATCTTGGAGGGTTTAGTGACACAAGTTACAGAGGGAGCGCCTGCTCCAATAGTTGCCGGGAAACTCTATGCCCTGGGTGCAACCGTCTCTCAGAGCGGAGACATTCATTGGGTTGCCAAGGGGCGAGAAGGAGATGCCGCTCTCAACGCATATCTCCTGACCGAAGGAAAGGAGGGGCTGTTGGTAGACACCAACTATCCGATCATCGAAGATGCACTTATCGGCCAGCTCAAGACTTTCGGGCTCAACGACCTGAAGATCGTTTTCACCCGCGCCGTCGAGTTTGACAGTATGGCGAACGCGGATGTGATCGTCGATAAATTTCCCGTAAGCGAAATTTGGTCTCACTTTGCGGCGTCTGACTGGGTCTACCTGCGTACTGAAGAGCCGCTTCCCGTGCCCAATTACGAGTCAAAGATGTTTGGGGCGGACGGCGAGATAACCCTGTCGCACGGACGAGTGCTTGAGACAATCAACGCCAAGCTGAAGCTGCTCAATGCAGCGTGGCTGTACGATGCAACAAGTCGGACGCTGTTCACCTCTGACGCTTTTTCTCACGTCATGGCGCCTGAGCCTGGCGTCCGTGTCGTGACGGAAGAAAACGACAACACGACCGCTGACGAGGTGACCGAGCACCTGCGGACAAAGTTTAAATGGATCGAAGGTGCCGACACAGAGCCGTTGCGTGAATTCGTACAGCAGACCTTTGACAAGTACGACATCGAGCACGTCGCGCCGACCATCGGCTGCGCGATTTCGGGGCGTGATTTGGTCATTCGCCACAGAGATTTTGTGATCGAGGCGCTTCGCAAACTCGACGGAAAGGAGAATTTGCATGGTTAAGTCTCACCATTGTGATCCTGCTGGCGTCGTCCAGCATCGCCTCCCACGCGAAATTGCAGAAGGTGTGCATTGGCTTGGCGATTGTTTTGTTTGGGAAACTCGCGCCGGTCTCGAGCATTCGTACTCGTCAGTCTATCTGGTGGCAGGGAAGGAACGGAGCATCCTCGTCGACACAGGCCATATCAAGGACTGGATCGTCGTCAGGGATCAAGTTGAAAGCCTGGTGGCAAAAGGTGTTCCCGCTCCGGAGTTCATCTTCCCGACGCACCCTGAGGTAACGCATTCAGGCAACCTCGGACGATGGCTCAACTATTATCCTGAGGCCCGCGGCATCGGGGACATGCGTGACATGCAGCTCATTTTCCCGAAGCATGTCGATCGTTTCTTGAACGTCAAGCAGGGCGACGAAATCGATCTGGGCGGACGAAAGTTCGTCTTCGTCGAAGCGGTCTTCCTTGATCTGGTGAATTCGCTCTGGGGCTACGACGAGCAAGAAAAGGTGCTATTTTCGTCTGATGGTCTTGGGTTCGGCCATTACCATGAGGCCGAACAATGCGGGAAATTCGCTGAAGAGATCCCGGATCTGCCAATTCCCGAGCTTACTGGGATTTTTCTGGAGTACGCGCTCTACTGGACCCGTCTCAAGAGCGCTGAGCCTGAGCTCGAGCGACTGCGCAAACTGATCGAAGAAGATTATCCGACCCGCATTATCGCGTCCGCTCATGGTAGTGTCGTAACTGATCCAAAGAAGACCATTCCCTTGGTCAAGGAAGGCCTTACTCGCATCTCCAAGATGACCGTTGAAGGCAGCGTGAGTTCGGCAAAAAATCCGTACGAACTGGAAGTTGCAAAGTAGGTGCGTCGTAACAGGCTTTGACTCCGCAGGTCGACGCCTGTGTGCCGTGTGCGGGGTGGACCGGGCTTAAAGCGAAGACCGCGCGGTGACGGGGCGCGCGGACAGGGCCCGTAGCTATCGGCAGGGAAATTCGACCAGGAAGGACTTGATGACAAACCGTGGAGACGCTTACGCGGAAGTCGCGGCGAAGACGTGGGACGACGATACCCGGGCATTTTTCTCGATTTCGGCCAGCAGGAACTATTTCCTTGCGGCTTCAAAAGGGCTTTCAACACCTCCAGATCCTCCCAAGACATTGAAGTTGGCGGAGCTCCTGCTGAGGCACTATGGCTTGAAAGGAGAAATCACGGCGCTATCGTCGGAGGCTGAATTCACCGCTCAAGTGGTAACCGGGGACGGGCAGAGCTTGATCCTGAAAACCTCGACGAGAGCCAAGGCACAAGACAGCTTTCGCTTTCAAGCATCCGTAATGGCCACCTTGCAGAACGCGGACACCTTTGTCGTCCCGACCGTCATACGCACGACTGAAGGCGGCTTGACGTTCGAGGAAGCGGATTTTTGCGGATATCTCCAAACGAAAATTCGAGGCAGACAACTACACAGTCTGGGTGCGAATGCCGATGAGTACTATCAAGCCGGTCGCGCGCTCGGGCACCTGGATCTTGCGCTTCGACCTCTCGATGTACCAGGGAAATATCGGCCGGTCCTATGGCACATCGGGTGCTGCTCACACCTGATACAGTTGCAGCAATATCTGCCTCCAGGGCCAATCGGTGAACATGTCGACTCCGCGATGAGCGACTTCTGCAAAATCGTCGAGCCGCAGTTGGCAATGGTCGAATGGCAGATAACCCACAATGACCCGAGCCCGCACAATGTGTTTTTCGCCGATAACAAGATAGCGTTCATCGACTTTGGAGATGGCACCTTTGGGCCTAGGATCCAGGATCTGGCGATCGCTGCCAGTCATTTGGTGACGGATTCAAACCGTACCCTGGGGGGAGCGGAAGATTTGATTGCTGGCTACACGTCCACATGTGACCTCTCAACATTGGAGAGAAGCCTATTGGTTCCACTCATGCGAGCACGGCAAAGCGCTCTCATTCTTGTGAACCACTGGAGAGCGCATCTCTTTCCAGCCGATGCGCAGTACATCAAGAAAAACGTCGCGCGGGCTGAGTGTGGTTTGAACATTCTCGCCGCTTTAGCTCCCGAGGAAGCTGAGACGTGCATTTTGGACGCCATTCGCGGCTACCATTGAAGCAGCAACTGCTGTGGCCATCGTGAACGCGGCTGCAAGCCGTTTCGTCGCCCTCTAACATAAGTTGAAGCCATGTCTACAGATCTAATGCCCAATCGCTACATACCGGGTGAGGCTGATGTCCCAGCGCGTGAGGCGGAACTGATTTCGCGACGTGAAAATGTGCTTGGGTCGTCTTACCGGCTCCAATACCGTCGGCCAGTGCATTTCGTAAGGGCCGAGGGAATGTGGCTGTATGATCCTGATGGCAAGGCCTATCTTGATTTTTACAACAACGTGCCGTCGCTAGGACACTGCCATCCCGAAGTTACCGCAGCCATCGCCGAACAGGCTAGTCGGCTGAACGCCAATACGCGTTATCTTGAGCCAAAGCTCGTCTCCTATGCCGAACGCCTTGTTGCAAATTTTCCGCAGGAACTCAACCGCGTGGTTTTCACATGCACCGGGAGCGAGTCCAACGACCTCGCTCTTCGTGTAGCTAGGTTGATCAGCAATAGTGAAGGCGTGATCGTTTCATCATATGCCTACCACGGCACTAGCGCTGCGATCGCTGCAATTTCGCCGAACCTGGGCGATGCCGTAAAGCTTAGCCCATTCGTAAGGATGGTCGCACTTCCCGGTCTAGAAGGCGTGCCAAGCTCTCAAGCAGCCGATTTCTTCGAGACGCAGGTTCGTGCGGCGATCACTGATCTGAAGCGCCGTGGCATCGGTGTGGCAGCACTGGTCATGGACAGCATTTTTTCAAGTGACGGAGTCTGGGTCGACCCACCAGGCTTTATCGCGGGAGGTGTGACAGCAGTAAGGGAAGCGGGCGGGCTGCTTATCGCCGATGAAGTCCAGCCGGGCTTCGGGCGTACAGGTGCTCATATGTGGGGTTTTGAGCGACACGGAATCGTGCCCGATTTGGTTACGCTTGGTAAGCCAATGGGTAACGGGTTTCCGATAGGAGCAGTCGTAGGGCGCCAAGTCCCCATGGAGCGCTTCGGTTCAACTGCTCGCTATGTCAATACGTTCGCTGGAAATACCGTGGGCATTGCGGCGGCGAATGCCGTACTGACGGTGCTCGAGCGGGACAATACACGTCACAACGCACTTGCAATGAGCAAACGCCTGCGAGAGGGCCTGGAAACGATCGCCGGGAGAACGTCTGTTATCCGAGGTATAAGAAACGCTGGGCTCTTTTTCGGGATCGATGTCGGCGCGGAAGAGAGCCCTGCAACTCGAAGGGCGGCCGCGCTCAAAATTGTCAATTTGCTCCGGGACGACGCTGTACTCATCAGCACCACCGGCGCGAACGAGGACACGCTGAAGGTTCGCCCCCCTTTGATTTGCGAACCGCAACACGTCGACCGCTTCCTTGGGTCTTTCGAGAACGCCCTGAACAAAGCGTATCATTAGCTCTTTTGATGCCCTTCCATAGCAGGACGGGCCCGGACTCGGTTGGAGAAATATGTCGTTGAAAACGCATTCTGTCGCACTCATTCCTGGAGATGGAATTGGCCCGGATGTCACAGAAGCGGCCTGGGCGGTCTTGGAGGCTGCCGCAAAAAATTATGGCTTTGCGCTCCACGCGACCGAGTTCCCTTGGTCCTGTGCCTTCTACAAGGCAACAGGTGCAATGATGCCGACGGATGGAATCGAAACCCTTCGCGGTTTCGATTCCATTTTGCTGGGCGCTGTCGGCTGGCCGGCAGAGGTGCCTGACTCGGTTTCATTGCATGGTTTGCTGCTCCCTATCCGTAAAGCGTTTGTGCAATATGCTAATGTCCGGCCGCATCGGCTTCTGCCTGGCGTTCAAGGACCCCTGCGATCAGGAAGTTTCGACATTCTCTGCATTCGCGAGAATACAGAAGGTGAATACTCCGGAGCCGGCGGCCGCGTTCATCAAGGCACGCCTGACGAGGTCGCCGTGGAAACTTCGATTTTCACTCGAAAGGGCGTTGAACGCATCCTACGTTTCGGGTTCGAACAGGCGCGTCGGCGCAGCGGTAAGCTCGCCTCCGTCACGAAGTCCAACGCCCAGAAATACTCGATGGTGTTCTGGGACGAGATCACTCATATGCTGGCTTTGGAATACCGCGACGTCCAAGTATCGACCTATCATATCGACGCGATGGCGGCGAGAATGGTAATGGCTCCCGAAATTCTCGATGTGGTTGTCGCTTCCAACCTGTTCGGCGACATTCTGACAGATCTCGGCGCAGCTATTCAGGGCGGATTGGGTTTCGCGGCCTCTGCAAACATTAACCCCGACCGAACGGTACCGTCGATGTTCGAACCTGTGCATGGCTCCGCCCCCGACATAGCACACCTCGGTAATGCCAACCCGATCGCAGCGATCTGGTCTGGCGCGATGATGCTGGAGCATCTCGGTGAATCGGATGCCGCCAGGAGCGTGATGACCGCGCTGGAGATGGCAACGGCTGCGGGCATCGGCACGGTTCCGGGGAAGGATAAGACACACGAAATCAAGACTGCGGTTCTCTCCCGCCTTGGCTGATTACGCTAATCTACGTCCGCCCTCGATAAGTTTGCGTGGCCTCCGCCATGAGGCTGCGCCAGTTCCATGCCGCTTCGGAGATGTTCGTCCAAAGCCTTCAAAACAATTGACTGACTGTCGCCTTCCAGCGCTTCCACCAGGGGCTCGTGCATGCTGGCCAGTTTGCCAAGGTCTGGAAAAATCGCAAACTCCTTCGTCATGCATATGTGTCTTTCCGCCGCTAATGTCGCGTATATGCGCGACAACCGTGGGCTTCCGGAAGCTTCGACAATCAACGTATGAAATTTGATGTCGTGGTTTGCCGCCGCCCGCCAATCTCCACTGCCTGCCGCTTTTTCCATGCCGTGGATAACCTTGCGAAGCTTTTCAAAAAGAGCAGCAGGCTTTGATGTGTGCACGATCAAAAAAGCCTCTCGCTCGACAGCGCGCCTTGCAGTGATCACGTCAAGTAAATCCGTGACACTTATATCGACAACGCAAACCCCTCGGTTAAGGGTGTTGATCAAAAGTCCTTCCTGGACGAGCCTCTGCAATGCTTCACGAACCGGTCCCCTGCTAACTCCCAACTGTTCGGAAATTTTGGCATCGTGCACCCGCTCTCCGGGGGCGAACTTCCCGGAAACTATCTGAGATCGGACTCTGTCGGCGATGATTTCGGGGGTAGGGCGCAGAGAGAGTGGTTCCATCACCATTGGTTCCTTTAGGGGCTAGCGGTGCGCACAGCCTCCGATTATCAGAATGTCAACTATCTTACTTGAGACGCAAATACTAGATTACTCGTATTGAGTCTGCAATCGGGACACTGCGGCCATGTTGTGGATCGGCGTGCGGCGGCCGGCGTTGATTTCACGATAGGAATCAATGCCATGGTCTATACATTGCGGTCTTCGACCCTCGTCACTCGCGTCTTTGTGTTGCACGACACCGGCGTTGACGCGCACTGCGACAAGGCGCAGCCGATCCACCATCGGTATTAGCAGCGCCTAGCGGACTTGCCGACGGCTGGCAAGCCTGTTCGGATCGTCGTTGGTGGCTCGGCGGTTCCACTGTGGCGCAGTGTTGTGCGGCCGTCGGATCTTCGCTAAGCGTTTCGACCGCGATGTTTTGTGCGCGCCGAACCGCCCAACTCGTTCAAATGCGACCTTGAGAACGCTAGCGCCGGACTTTCTCGAACCGAAGCGCGATCTATCCAGACTGGCAGTCGTTTTACTGTGGACACATTGACGTGCCCCAAGCCGGACTATTTGTCGCGATACTGAGTTGGTCGGTGCGGGGCGATGCCTTGCTCGGCTTTTTCGCGAATGTTGACATTTGTCTTGCCAGCAGTCACGGTGTCGACGAAAACTGATGTGCTCAACCCGTTTGAGACAGAGGCCCAAATGTCAGGCGGCGCCCCTTCGAGCAGAGACCTCCAGGCAGTTGCAGTTGCTCTAATTGTATGTTTCTTATTACTGATAGCAACAATGATATTTGGTTATCGCCTTGGCCTACTGAAAATGTAGCTTACCAGAGAAAGGAGATGGCATATATTATGCGCGCTCTTTGGCAACAATTCTGCCGCACAGTACTAGAAACGGTTGAAGACTTTTCGAATGAACACAGCCCGATTTCCTTGTCCTCGTGTGGTGTTGTATTCTTCGAGACAGGAACTGAAACCTTTAGGTCCGGCGCGACAAACAGGCCGACAATCAGGAAACAGCTTGCAGGTTCGCCACTGCACGATTCCAAACCCGCCGTTGCAATCGCGAGCAGGATCTTGGTGAATATCTGCCAGTTCCACGGAGTTAGCCGGGCGGCCTTGGAGGCCGGATCACATCGGCGGCTGATCCCATGGCGCACACGACAAAGGCTTTTTCGGTCGCAGGGTCGACAAGATCGCCGGTGGACGCCACGACGGTGCTTCTCGTCGAAGCCGGGCGCACAGGAAGTGGAAGGTCGACATGCCGGCAGCCATGGACACCCTCATGGGGCCTTGCTACGAGAATTGGGGCTTCTTGATCCGGAACCCGAGCTCAATGGATGACTTATCGAGCATCCTCAAGGCCGCCTTCTCAGCGGTTCCTCCTCAATCAACGGAATGGCGTACACTCGCGGCAACGTGCTCGACTTCGACAATTGGGCCGACCAGTACGGTTGCATTGTTGGGACGACCAAAGCATTCTGCCATATTTCGTTCGCGCCGAGCATTGGGTGAATCAGCCTGGCCCAGAGCGCGGCTCCCGTGTTCGCCCGCGATCGGAACCCTTTCGCGGATGAGCTCAATGCCGCGTTCATGAATGCCGGCGTCGAAATGGCTTTGCCAGCAACGCAACTGCGCAGGAAGGCTTCGCCGTGAATTCTCCACCGCATGAAGGCGGTGGCTTCAGGTTACGGCTTAAAGCCGGATCGGTCCGAGCCTAGCATTACAGTTGCATATTTATCTATGGTCTGAATCTATGGGTCTCCATGATTCGGAGGTCATGGATGACAGGTGCATCAATCGAAACTACGCTTGAGCTTTGGGCATCATCGCTGCGTGACGTGAAAGCGCGTATGCGCGGACTGTTTACGCAGGAGCGAGTTGCAGCATCTGCGAACCTTTTCCTGGACGGCTTGCTGGGTGACGAGCGGCGTAAGACAGGTTGGATGCGCGCTGAGGCGGCCGGTGATCCCGGCCCGTGGCGGCAACAAGCCATTCTGGGTCGCGGGCGTTGGGACGCGGACGGACTTCGCGACATCGTGCGAGAGTATGTTGTAGAAAACCTCGCCACAGATGATGCGGTCCTGGTCATCGATGAGACGGGCTTCCTCAAGCAGGGCAAGACATCGTGCGGTGTTGCGCGTCAATATACAGGTTCGGCAGGCAAGATAACGAACTGCCAGATCGGTGTGTTCGCCGCCTATGTGTCCGCTCGCGGTCATGCCTTTATCGATCGGGCCCTGTACTTGCCCAAAAGCTGGACCGGAGATCCGGTAAGGCTTGCAGCAACCCATGTTCCTGAGGCTATAGCCTTCGCTACCAAGCCAGGCTTGGCTGTCGATATGATACGGCGTGCGCTGGCAGCCGATGTGCCGTTTTCATGGGTGGCCGCAGATGCGGTGTATGGCGTCGGGGACGTCGAAGGAACCCTGCGGCGAGCCTGCAAAGGCTACGTTCTTGGGGTCAAGTCGGACCACCATTTCGGCTCTTGGTCGGGGAAGCCTCCGCTCGCCGGCACAGCTCAAGAGATCGCCCGTGATCTCGATCCAAGTGCATGGCAGCGTCTTTCCGCCGGTGAGGGCACCAAAGGCGCGCGGCTTCATGACTGGGCCTACTGCGAACTCGCCGATCTCGATGCCGACGAATATAACGAGACGAAATCGGGGCTTTGGACCCGTGGCCTCCTGATCCGGCGCAATATCAGCGACGGCGATCTCGCATTCTTCACCACATGGTGCCCGGCCGGGACGGGCATCCAGACGCTCGTTTCCGTGGAAGGCCATCGCTGGGCGATCGAAGACAGCTTCGAGACCGCCAAGAACGAGCTCGGACTCGATCACAACGAAACCCGGTCATGGCATGGCTGGCATCGCCACGCCTCCCTCGTCATGCTCGCCTTCGCCATTGTCGATACCGGATCAATACTCCCCAGAAGTGCCGTTTGAATCTTCCCCAGTTTAGCGTTG
>NZ_JBSKBR010000051.1:0-15915 GCF_053714315.1 Mesorhizobium sp. PL10
CGTGACCAATCGTGCCGATGTTCACATGAGGCTTAGTGCGCTCGAATTTACCTTTTGCCATAGTCTCTTTCCTTGGACGGCCTTGACCTTCAGTTCAGTCGAATGCGGGGCGATTAGCGACTACGGCCGAAAAACACAAGTGCCTTGTGGCCGGGTGCGCTGTCCACTCGGTCAGAACCGATGATCCGATTGCGGGGATATGGCGCTGATATAGGAATGCGCGACGGGAAATGAAATGGGGGCTGCAGGCTTCGCCGCCTGCCTGCAATTCCCGCCCGTCTCCTGGCCTTTACCTGCCGGATGGGCAGCCCGCGCGTGGCCCATTGCCGCTGCGGCGCCGGTCTGATTTGCTCGTCCGATGCATTTCATCCCCACCCCCATACGCGGCCCGCTGTTCATGATCGTTTCGACGGGGTCCTATCTCGTCAACGACACGATGATGAAGCTCGCGACCGCGGGCCTGCCGTCCTATGAAGTGCTGTTCCTGCGCGGGGTCGCGGCCACTGCGTGGGGCGTGCCGCTGCTGTTCTTGCTGGGCTACGGCAGGCAGATCCCGCTGATCTTCGACGGCAAAGTGCTGCGCCGCAACCTGCTCGAGCTGGCGGCGATCCTTTGCTACGTGGTGGCGCTCGCCAACATGCAGATCGCGGATTCGACCGCACTCGGGCAGATCACCCCGCTTCTGATGCTGGTCGGTTCCTCCATCCTGTTCGGCGAGCGGATCGGCGCCCTGCGCATGGCGCTGATCGGGCTCGGCTTCGCCGGTGCCGTCATGGTGGCGCAGCCGACCATGGAAGGCATCTCGGTCTATGCCTTGCTGGCGCTCGGAAACGCGGCATTGGCTGCGGCACGCGATCTCGCCGGCAGGCGGGTCCCGGCCGAGGTGCCGGGCATGATCGTCGCCATTTCCGCCGTCGTGGTGGTGCTGATCGGCGCGGGTGCCGCGCATCTCGTTTCCGAGCGCTGGGTGATGCCGGAAGCCCGTCACCTGCTTTTGATGGCCGGCGCAGGGTTTTTCCTGATCTTCGGCCACTTCTTCATCTTCATGGCCTATCGCGTCGGGCCGACCGGCGTCGTGGCGCCGTTCTACTACTGCTTCACCGTCTGGGCGGTCATTTCAGGTGTGCTGGTGTTCGGACAGTTCCCGAATGCCTTGGCTGTGTGCGGCATCTTGCTGGTGGTGGCGAGCGGACTGACCATCGTGTCGCTGGATGAACGCAAGCGCAGGCTGACCGTCGTCGCCTGACCCCTACAGGCAACGCATCGAAGCAGACCTGGCCGGAAAACCTTCTAGAGCAGCCTTGGCGCTTAAAGCGTCCGCTTGCCGCTGATCTGGTGATAGGCCCACAGCACGACGACCGAGCCGACGATGGCGACGATCAGGCTCCAGATGTTGAGGCCGGTGACACCCACGCCGAAGAGTTGACTGGAGATCAGGCCCCCGACGATGGCGCCGACAATGCCGAGTGCGATATCCATGATCAGGCCTTGGCCGGTCTTGTTGACGATCTTGCTGCCAATGAAGCCGGCGATGGCGCCAAGGATGATCCAGCTGATGATGCCCATTTTTCCTCTCCATTCCCCTGCCGGCCGATCATGGTCACATGATTGTCAAAAGCTCAAGCCAACTTGAAATTCGGCCCGCGTGCGCCATTCTAGCGATGGGACGGGCTTGGTCGCTATGGAGGATTGACCTATGGGACTTTTTGACAACGCCGTACCCGGCGGCAACATCACCAAGCCGTTGATGATCGCGCTCGGCGCGCTGCTGGTCGGAAAGATGCTGAGCAGCCGAAGTGCCGAACAGCCGGACGAACCCGCACAGCCTCAGGCGCCCGCCCCTACAGGAACCACCGCCTCCGGCGACGGCGGCCTGCTCGGTGGACTGGGCGGACTGCTCGACAGATTGAAGGACGCCGGCCAGGGCAACGTCGCTGACTCATGGGTCGGCACCGGGCAGAACCAGCCGATCAACGCCAACGATCTTGGCAAGGCGATCGGTCCGCAGGTCATCCGCGAGATCGCGCAGAGGACCGGGCTCGACGAGCAGGAGCTGCTCAAGCAATTGTCCACCGCCCTGCCCGGCATCGTCGACAAGCTGACGCCGAACGGCCAGGTGCCGCAGCAGCACCAGGTCGCGTCCGCGTTCAACAACTAGGGCGGCGCGAACACGAACGGAGCGCGCTGCGCGCATCCCGCAGCGTTCCGACTTACAGGTCATTGTGATGGAAGTTTGGAGCGGGTAGCGGGAATCGAACCCGCATATTCAGCTTGGAAGGCTGCTGCTCTACCACTGAGCTATACCCGCGCGTCGTTTCAAGGCTCGCGGGCTGGCAGTGGTGGAGAGGGTTGGATTCGAACCAACGTAGGCTAAGCCAACGGATTTACAGTCCGTCCCCTTTAACCACTCGGGCACCTCTCCAGCCTGCCGTCGAAGCCTTGCAACGAGGCATTCTCGCCGATCCCGTCGAAACCGAGGTCTTGTCCGAAATCAGCGAAGCGCCTTATGGCGGCAAGGCCAGTGGGTGTCAACCGCACGTCTCGGCAAAATGCGCTGAATTTGACGGCCCGCCCGGCAAGCCGGCTTTCTGCCTGTATCCATGCCCCTGCGACACCGCTATAGAAGCCGGCCATGAGCAATGACAGCAAGCCCAAGACCGCCAAAGACACCCACTACGCCAAGCTGCGCCGCGCCCATCGCGACGAGAAGGCCGGCGGCGCGCCCGCCTTCCGGCCGCGCCAGCCGGTCCCGCCTGGCGAAAACGCCGCAGACGGGCTGGTGCGGCTTTATGGCCTGCATACGGTACGCGCCGCGCTCGACAATCCGCGCCGGCGAATCCGCAAAATGCTGGTGACGCGCAATGCCGCCGAGCGGCTGACCATCGCCGACCTCGCCGCTCTGCCGTTCAAGGCCGAACTGGTTGAGCCCCGTGACATCGACAAGGTCACCGGTTCGGACGCCGTCCATCAAGGAGTGCTGATCGAGGCCGAGCCGCTGAAGCCCAAGCGCCTCGACGCGCTCGGCGACACGAAACTGGTGCTGGTGCTCGACCAGGTCACCGACCCGCACAATGTCGGCGCCATCCTGCGCTCGGCCGTCGCCTTCGGCGCCGGCGCACTGATCACCACGGCCCGCCACAGCCCGCAAGAATCCGGCGTGCTGGCCAAATCCGCATCCGGCGCGCTGGAACATATCGACCAGATCGAGGTGAAGAACCTGGCCGACGCGCTGGGCCAATTGCACAAGGCCGGCTTCCAGACCATCGGCCTCGATTCGGATGGCCCGGTCGAACTCGAAAAGGGCTTTTCAGGCGACAAGATCGCCCTCGTGCTCGGCGCCGAAGGCAAAGGCCTGCGCCAGAAGACGCGCGAGACGGTCACCACCCTCGCCCGCCTCGACATGCCCGGCGCGATCCGCTCGCTCAACGTGTCGAACGCCGCGGCGGTAAGCCTTTATGCGGCGCGGGCTTTCTTGAAGCGCGGCTGAGACGGCAGGCCGCCCAGGAGACATAACGAAACGAGAAACGGGCTCCGGCGGCAGGTGCAGGAACCCGTTCTCTGATCGGACAAGATTTGGCAGCTTGGGAACGTTGCGCCGCCCTCTCCTGACCTTATGCTGCTTTTCCTTTGGCTGCAGCTGCTTCGCTGCCGACCTCGAAATTCGCCATACGCTCCAGCGCACGAACCAGTGCCGAGTGATCCTCTTTCGCCCCACCATTGGCCGCGCAGGAGTTGAAAAGCTGCTGCGTGATCGACGTGTTAGGCAGTGAAACGCCGAGCGCCTTGGCGCCTTCCAGCGCCAGATTGAGATCCTTCTGGTGTAGTTCGATGCGGAAGCCCGGCGCGAAGGTGCGCTTGACCATGCGCTCGCCATGCACTTCGAGGATGCGCGACGCCGCCAGCCCGCCCATCAGCGCCTGCCTGACCTTGGCTGGGTCGGCGCCGGCTTTCGATGCAAAAACAAGCGCTTCGGCGACGGCTTCAATGGTCAGCGCGACGACGATCTGGTTGGCGACCTTGGTGGTCTGACCGACGCCGTTCGGCCCGACAAGCGTGATGTTCTTGCCCATCTTCTCGAACACAGGCTTGGCGCGTTCGAACGCCTTGTCCTCGCCGCCGACCATGATGGTGAGCGAAGCCGCCCTGGCGCCGACCTCGCCGCCCGACACCGGCGCGTCGAGATAGTCGCAGCCGAGATCGTTGATCTTTTTCGCGAAGGTCTTGGTTTCGATCGGGGAGATCGAGCTCATGTCGATGACCAGCTTGCCCTTCGACAGGCCCGAGGCAACGCCATTGTCGCCGAACAGCACATCGGCGACCTGCGGCGTATCGGGCACCATGGTGATGACGATGTCGGCGGCTTTCGCCACCGCGGCGTGGCCGGTGACGGACTTCAGGCCCTTGGCGATTAGATCGGCCGGCGGTTTCGAACGGTGGTCGCTGGCGACGACGGTGTAGCCGGCATCCAGCAAATGCCCCGCCATCGGCGCGCCCATGATGCCGAGGCCAATAAAGCCGATGGTTTCCATTTTGGTTTCTCCAAACGATTGCGTGAGACACCCCATCATCCGGCCCTTCGGGCCACCTTCTCCCCGAGGGGAGAAGAGACAGGCGTCAGAGTTGACGATCTCTTCTCCCCTCGGGGAGAAGGTGGCCGCCTAGCGGGCGGATGAGGGGGCCTTTAACCTTAAGCCGCAGCGCTCCCCTGCCCGGCAAGCTCGTGGAACCACCCCAAGCCCGCCTCGGTGCCTGCCTTCGGCTTGTACTCAGCCCCCACCCAGCCGGCATAGCCGATGCGGTCTATATGCTCGAAGAGGAAGGGATAATTGATCTCGCCCGTCCCCGGCTCGTGACGGCCGGGATTGTCCGCAAGCTGGATGTGCGCGATGCGGCCAAGGTTTGCCTCGATGGTACGGGCGAGATCCCCCTCCATGATCTGCATGTGATAGATGTCGTATTGCAGGAACAGGTTCTTCGAGCCGACGCGGTCGATCAACGCCAGCGCCTGCTCCGAGGTGTTGAGGAAAAAGCTTGGAATGTCGCGGGTGTTGATCGGCTCGACCAGAAGCCGGATGCCGGCCTGCTCCAGCTTTTCGACCGCGAAGGCGAGATTCTCCGCAAAGGTGTTTTCCAGCACAGCGCGATCCGCTCCTTGCGGCGCGATGCCGGCAAGGCAATTGACCTGTTCGCAGCCGAGCGCATGCGCGTAGCTGATCGCCTTGGCGATGCCCTGCCGGAATTCCGGCACGCGGTCGGGCAGCACGGCAATGCCGCGCTCGCCCTTTGCCCAGTCGCCGACCGGCAGGTTGAACAGCACCTGGCTGAGGCCATTCTTCTTCAGCCGAGCAGCCACCACCTCAGGCGCATGGTCATATGGGCCGATATATTCGACGCTTTTGAAGCCGGCGCGGGCGGCGGCGTCAAAACGGTCGAGGAAATCATGTTCGCCGAAGAGCATCGACAGATTGGCTGAAAAACGCGGCATTCTTTTTCTCCCTGATCCCGCCAAGACTCAATCGAGCATCACGATCGCCGTCGGCGCATCCTCATGGCTTTCGGCAAGGTCCTCGAATTCGGTGATCTTGTCGATTTCCGTGCCCATGGAAATGTTGGTGACGCGCTCGAGGATGAATTCGAGCACAACCGGCACCTGATGTTCCTTCATCAGGCGCTGCGCTTCCTTGAACGCGCCGGCGAACTCTTCCGGTTTCCGCACCCGGACCGCCTTGCAGCCCATCGCTTCGGCGACCGCGACATGATCGACGCCGTAGCCGGCCTCCGGATCGTTGGCGCGGTTGACGTTCTCGAAGGCCAGACTGACCTCGAAATCCATCGAAAAACCGCGCTGCGCCTGACGGATCAGGCCGAGATAAGCGTTGTTCACGACGACATGAATGTAAGGCAGCTTGTGCTGCGCGCCGACGGCCAGTTCCTCGATCATGAACTGAAAATCATAGTCGCCCGACAGCGCCACGATGGTGCGGTCCGGATCGGCGGCGCGCACGCCGAGTGCCGCCGGCAGCGTCCAGCCGAGCGGGCCGGCCTGGCCGCAATTGATCCAGTTGCGCGGCTTGTAGACATGCAGGAACTGCGCCCCGGCGATCTGCGACAGGCCGATCGTGGTGACATAGGTCGTATCGCGGCCGAACGCCTTGTTCATCTCCTCATAGACGCGCTGCGGCTTCAGCGGCACCTGCTCGAAATGCGTCTTGCGCTTCATCGTCTTCTTGCGGCCCTGGCATTCCTTCGCCCAGACCGACCAGTCGCGCAGTTTTCCCGCCGTCTTCCACTCGGTGGCGACGTCGAGCAGCATCTTCAGTGCCGCCCCCGCATCCGAGACGACGCCGAGATCCGGCGCGAAGACGCGGCCGATCTGGGTCGGCTCGATATCGACATGAATGAACTTCTTGCCCTTCGTATAAACTTCGACCGAACCGGTGTGGCGGTTGGCCCAGCGATTGCCGATGCCGAAGACGAAATCGGCTTCCAGCATGGTCGCATTGCCGTAGCGATGCGAGGTCTGCAGCCCGCACATGCCGGCCATCAGCCGGTGATCGTCGGGGATCGCGCCCCAGCCCATCAGCGTCGGGATAACAGGAACCCCCGATATTTCGGCGAATTCGATGAGGAGATCGGACGCATCGGCGTTGATGATGCCGCCGCCGGCGACGATCAGCGGCTTTTCCGCCGCGTTGAGCATCGCCAGCGCTTTTTCCGCCTGGGCGCGCGTCATCGCCGGCTTGAACGGGACAAGCGGCTCATAGGCGTCGATATCGAACTCGATCTCGGCCAGCTGCACATCGACCGGCAGGTCGATCAGCACCGGACCCGGCCGCGACGAACGCATCAGGTGAAACGCCTTCTGCAGCGCCATCGGCACGAGATAAGGCTCCATGACAGTCACGGCCCATTTGGCGACCGGCGCGGCAATCGCGGCAATATCGACGGCCTGGAAATCCTCTTTGTTCAGCCGCGCCCGCGGCGCCTGGCCGGTGATGCACAAGATGGGGATGGAGTCCGCCGCCGCAGAATAAAGACCGGTGATCATGTCGGTGCCGGCCGGGCCTGATGTGCCGATGCAGAGCCCGATATTGCCTGCCTTCGCCCTCGTGTAACCTTCGGCCATATGCGAGGCCGCCTCGACGTGGCGCGCCAGTATGTGGCGGATCGTGCCCCTCGCCTTCAGCGCCGAGTAGAACGGGTTGATCGCCGCGCCCGGCACGCCGAAGCCGCAGGAAATGCCTTCCTTTTCGAGAACGAGAACCGCTGCATCGACAGCGCGCATCCTGGCCATGTCCAGCCTCCGCAAGTTTGTTGGTTGGCTGATAATGCCAGTGCCATTCTGATTTTTCAATTTTTTCAGAATATTTTTTCATTTCGAGAAAACTGCTTCTGACACCTGATTCTATTTGGCTTTTCGTTTTCCAAGAATCCGGCAACGCAAATGAGTGAAAAACTTTTTCATTGCTTGTTCGGTGAATTCGGAGAGAATGACGCCATGGAAACCAGCGAAAAACGTCAGCGCGGCCGGCCGCGCGCCTTTAACGGGCCGGCCGAGGCCGGCTCGGTGCAGTCGCTCGACCGCGCCTTGCGCATTCTGGCGATTGTTGCCGAGGGCAGCGGCTTGTCTCTCAGCGAGATTGCCGGGCGCAGCGAACTTGCCGCCTCCACCGCCTACCGCATGCTGACGACGCTGCAGAACCACGGCATGGTCGAATTCGACACCAACCACCAGCTGTGGTCGATCGGGGTCGAGACCTATCGCATGGGCGCGGCCTTCCTACGCAGCCGCAAGCTGGTCGACCGCGCCCGTGTCGTCATGCAGGAGCTGATGGAGAAGACCGGCGAAACCGCCAATCTCGGCGTCGCCGAGGACGATTGCGTCGTCTTCGTCAGCCAGGTCGAGACGCATCAGGCGATCCGCGCCTTCTTCCGCCCGGGCACGCGCAGTTCCTTCCATGCCTCCGGCATCGGAAAGGCAGTGCTGGCGCAACTCGAGCCGGAACGCGTCGCTACTATTTTGCGCAAATCGGGCCTGCAGCGCTTTACCGACAAGACATTGTCCGACATTTCGGCGCTTGCCCACGATCTGGCCGTCATTAAGCATCGTGGCTGGTCGGTCGACGATGAGGAGCGGCATCCAGGCATGCGCTGCGTGGCCGCCGCCATCTTCAACGAATTCGGCGAGCCGATCGGCGGCGTTTCGGTGTCCGGTCCGACCGTGCGGGTGACGCCGGAGCGACTGGCCGAGATCGGGCCGCTGGTGCGCGATGCCGCAGCTGAAGTGACGAAGATGATCGGCGGACATAGAGCAGGCTGATCGGCCGCCTTATGGAAGCGCTCGTATGCAGAGCCGACTAGATGATCGTCTTGCCGCGATCTCCGGATGCATGCAAAAGGGCAGGATGCGCAAAACAATTCAGCATTTGCTCGCCGCGCCATTGTGCGGTTGCGTGGCAACGTCACCTCTGCCCGACGCCGGCAGCAGCCAGCGTGCCGAACCCATCGCCGTCTCACTCGCGCTTGAGGAGACCATTACCATTGGCGTGCGCCAGCATTTGAAAAATCCCGTTACCGCAAGGTTCGGGCCGATCCTTGCCGGCGAGCGCACGGTGAACGGCAGCAAGGAGATCGTGGTGTGCGGCTCTGTCCAGGACAAGAACGCTGCCGGCGCCCCTGCGGGCTACGAACCGTTCCTTGGCAAGATCCATCCGGATGCCGACAACAGCTTCGAACTCGCCGCAATGGGCAACACGCCGCAAGCCGGGATTGCGGATGCCTGCCGCGCAGCAGGGTTGCCGATCGACGCGCAGAAATCCTAGGGAACAAATGAAAAAGGGGCTCGCGAGCCCCTTCTTCATTGCCTGAAGCCGACCTGTTAGAGGCGGCAATAGTGGCGGTAGCCGTCATAGCCGACATAGGTGTCGGAGTACGGATCGTAGCTGGCGTAGCGGTTGGCACAGCGGCGGACGTGCCAGGAACCACCCTCGTCGTCGACATAGACGGTGCGCGGCTGCTGGCTGAGCAGGCTGCCGAGAACGAAGCCGCCAACGCCGGCGGCAATGCCGATGCCGATTTCGCGGTTGTGATGATGGCTGTGGGCGGCCGAAGGCTGCACGGTGCCGACCAGCGAGGTGGCGGCGACGGTGCTGGCGATGAGGGCCGAAGCGATTTTGCGCGTGAACATGACGATCTCCTTGTTTCGTTGGAGAGGCGATCCATCCGCCTCTTGATCGTCTGTCGCAGCGAGCAGGAAAAAGGTTCGAAGGTTGTTTGAGATTTTTTCTCGAGCCTGAAAAACCCTGCTGTTACCGGCTTTCATCGCTCTCCGGGCCTCGGCGCCACACAGTGCGAACAGGGAGTAGCGAATAGCGAGTAGGGAAAGGGCTTCCTATTCGCTATTCGCTTCGCTCAACCCATCCCCGTCACATGCCGCAGCCAGAAGGCGAGCACGACGAAGCCGACGATGGTGGCGATGCCGGTCCAGTCGATTTTGGCGCTCTTCACGTCCTTGATGAGCTTCACCGCGAGAAACCAGGCAATGACGACGAGCGGGAGAATGATGACAAGTCTGATCATGCGAGCCCCCTAACCAGGCGATTGCACCTTCACAATATGTAGGAACCGATTTGGCGGTTTTCAGCATGGCGCCGCTGGCCGGCCGGCCGGGTCCATTAGCAATCGAAAACGGAGTTTTGTCTTTACTGGCGCGGCAAATATGCTAACCGGAGCGCCATGCCCTTGTAGCTCAGCTGGTAGAGCAGCGGTTTTGTAAACCGAAGGTCGGCGGTTCGATTCCGTCCGGGGGCACCAGAAAAATCAATAACTTAGGTGCATTCTACGACTCTCGGAGATGCAGAATTGCTTCTCTTGGGTAATTGCAGGGGTAAATGTGCCGTCTTAGCTCTGATGGTAGACCAGTAGGTTTTTAGGTCGGCGCTCGAGTCGCTCAGGCGGCACCACTCGGCTTCTTTTTCCACCAAGGAAGTAGCTCGCTCGGATCGAAGGCAAACGGCTTTGCCTCGTCGAGTTTCGGCACGGCGTCGTTCCGCACCTGTTCAATGCTCCAGCCTTGATAGTATGGCTCTGCGGCGGCCTTGAGGGCTGCGAGAAGTTGCTCTTCGTTCGACAGCGTAAGCATGACATCTAACTCCCTGATAGGGCAGAAGATAGGATGTCGCCTGTCTTCATCGATCATATCTGGCTCTTTATCGATAGAGATTCTCCTAGCCTCGGCGACTAACCTGTCGCGGAGGGGGCGCGACGTCTGAGTCCAGGCGTCCATGGTCAGGACCACGGCCGACGCGTCGGCATCCACACGAAATGCGATGATCCCTCGTCGGACATGCGAAAAGAATCGCCAAAGCTGAAAAATCGCCTTTGCGATCTGGGCGTATCCGTCTTTTGCGCTTTCCACGGGATCGTCAGCGTACTGGGCCTCAAAGGTAAGTTTGGTTGCTTTGCATTCAAAGACCGCAACGACACGCCCAGCTTGCATCAAAAGGACATCGGGCGTGTCCACCGGATTCTTTTTGTATCGGTACCTCACAGCTGGAGCGCATTCGAAGCCGGGACAATGCGCTTTGATCGATTGACGAGCATATTCCTCGAAGCGGCTCGTAGCGTCATTCGTGATGGCAGTTCCACCGCTTTGGATATCATAGTAGAGGCCCATCGTTGCTCGCAGGACGATCAGCGCTGGCAAAGGCGCGATGTACTGTTTGCGATAGCCCAAATCCCGACGGACAATAGGCTTGATGCGCAAATAGCTAGGCTCGTAGATGACCGGCAATGTTGAACCAGCGCTGGCCTCGAACTTGCTCAAAAGCTGACGCGACTCATGCCGAATTAACCAGATATCTCCTGAAAGAAGGTTCAGACTGTTTTCTAACGCGTCCGATGGTATTCCGAGTATATCCAAACTGGGAATTGGAGGACACCACGGACCGCTCATCAAATAGCTGAAATAGGCGAATGCTACGCCCAAGAAATTCGAGACAGAAACTCCATATTTTCTCTCAAAATAGCTCGCACATTCACCCTGCCCGTAAATGAACATATATCGATAGATATCGGCGAAGTTAGAAAATCTTCGTTGCCAACCAAACTGGCGATGCCCAATGCGATGGACCTCCATCAATACGTTGGTATCGTCGACCCTTCCCGGCGTTTCATGATCTTCAACTGAACGAAGAAGGTTCACTATTTTTGCAACTGATTCGAATTCGCGCGTGTTCAAAAGTCGGGTTGGCGTTCTCGCCTTCACCGTATTAAAATTGAGCGTGATAAGAGTTTCGAGGTCCCATGGAAACGCTGAGTATTTCGAGGTTAGGTCTTTTGTCACCGCCTCCTTGGGATAGTTAAGGAATCTGGCGGCCTTTCCGCTTCGCCCGTCTTGTATAGCGTGCACAGCCCAAACCATGCAGAGGAATGCGGCGTCATCGGTTTCGGAAAGGTACTTGCGGAGCAGTGGCAGCGCGGTCGCTGGATCAATCCTGTCCTGTCTTTTTGCCAATCAGCACCACCTTATATTCGACAAGAATCAAAACCGGTCTCTGTCCAACGGATTATGGTAATGGATTTATCGCTCGCAATATCGTTCGTTGCACTTCTCATTTCGATCTTTGTCACCGGCTGGACCGTCTATCGCGATGTCATCCAAAAGCCGACGTTTCGCGTCACGGCTGCTGTGAAGTCGATCCTACAACAACATCGCGATCCGATAGGACCCGACTTTTGGGTTCAAGCCTTAAACATGGGACCACTGCCAAACAGAGTTGGCGTTGTCGTTGCCCGACCATCTTGGTTCAATCGAACGTTCCATAAGGCGCGGAGCGCGTTCATTACCCACGACTACGATCATTTGGGCTCAACAGCGAAGGGACAACGCGTCGAGGTGGGTGACGCCGTCAGCTTCGTTTTTCCATTGAATGGGGATTTCTCATTTGAGAATTTCGCCCAAATGGGCGTTACTGATGGCTACGGGCGAATTCATTGGTGTAGCCGGAAGAACTTCAATGCGGCAATTTCGGACGCGAAAAAGCATTTAGGCAAAGTGCCTAAAGCCCAATCAACCCCTGCGGTTACCCCTGCCGCGACCCATGGCGTGTGGTGGCAGGGTAATCGTTGAATTCGTTGCGAATTCAAGTCCGTTAAATCGGGCACCGTCTGTTTGGATATTTGCTGCCGTAGCGCTTTGACAACTCGATTGTGCATCGACGAGATTTACCTCTAGGCATGTTAGCGAAGAATCGTCGGTAGCCGCACGCGAACCGTCGATCGGTAACTGGGAGGAGCTGGTGACCGTAGACGAATTGATGAACCTGGGCCAAGCCTACCGGCTGATTTGCAAGGCGCTTAAAGACAAAGCTATAGCGGAGCGCCGGTTGCTGTCAGCATTGGCCGAATCCAAAATTCGAGCAACCGCGGGTATATTAAGACCACACTATGACGACGGCCGCGACGCAGACCAAATTGAATGTCCAATAGACGCCAACCTATGGAATAGCGCCGCACCCACTTTTTATCTTGATGAAGTTGAATTTACTTTACAACGTCCCAAGTCAAATGAAGTCGATATAATCAACGGCAAGTTGGTTTGGCGCGATTACCAGACAGACGATCCCCCATCAAATGCCATCCGGGAAGAAGGAGGGTCAGACAATGAAACAGAATTGAACGATGGGGTCGAACAACTCGAGGATGAACCCACAACATACACAGCGTATGAAGTGCGCCTGAACTCGAATGATATGTTTGGCCAGTTTCCCAACGCGCGTAAATACGAAACTATCCTACATAGGCGAGAAGCCCAAACCCTTGGCCCGAAGGGCGAAAGCCTGGCCGGTGTGGCGACTATCGGCGATTCAAAAACCAGACGCCGGAATCCGGGAGGCCGCCCAATGATGGAGTATTGGATCGATGCTGCAGCCTACGTGGCAGCCTTCGTCGTGGAAAATGACCAGATTCCCACCGACGACATGTTGAAAGACTTTTTCGATCAAATGGACAAGTCGCCAGATGAGCGACAGATCCGTCGTTTTACCGCGGTACTTCGCAAGCAATTGCCGAGGTTCAAAGAGCGGTTTTGACCGGTTTCGTCCGGTTCTACCCGTCACAACCTCCCTGGACCAAGCTACATCCCACCTCGATAACTAACGAGGTGCGACATGACATCCCACGAGATCAGATATTTGAACGCCAGATCGGTTTGCGCTCGATATGGCGTGAGCCCGATGACCCTGTGGCGATGGGCCCGAGATGAAGACCTTGCTTTCCCATCGCCAATGTACATCCGACGTCGCCGCTACTGGCAAGAGACCGCGCTCGCCGAATGGGACGTTCAACCTCGGTGCGCCACCGATAAGCGTGGTCGGGAGCGGAGGCGCCCGTCCGTAAAGGTCCTGAGGCTCGAAGATCTGGTCGGTAGGGGTGAACGACCATGAGCACTACTGCCCACTCTGAAGCTCAAAAGGGCCCCCTCGCTCGATGGGACGCTCGGCCTCGCGGCCCCGCCAAACGTGCTCCCTGCGGGGTCTCCCCATCGTAAAGAACTTCATCCACCTTGAATGATCAGGTGGACCTAAATCGGGAAAAACACTGAGCCCAATGGCACAGGCGCGCGATCAAGGCCTCCTGCCGTGGCTCATTAATCGTCGAAGGAAACCGACATGTCCCTAGTCCTCCCAGAAATGACTACGAGTTCCTGCAAACCGATCAAAACCCTAAACGCCGAAATGGTGTGCGAGCGCTTCGGCATCGGTGAAAGGACCTTGTATCGATGGCAAAACAACTCAGCGTTCGCTTTTCCCGAACCGCTCTACCTGCAGGGACGTCGTTACTGGCCTGAAGGCGAGATCGCAGAATGGGACGCCCGCACATTTGGCGAGACTGTAGTCGTCAGCCAGGACCCTATGCGCCCCACCACAAGACCGGCGGGGTAACCACTATGTCCATCATCATCCCCGAGTGGTTTTTCAGCATCCCCAAGGCCGAACGACGACCAAAGGAGCCTTCGCCCAAAGACCTGCAACAGCTGTCGAGAGAATGGATAACCAACCTGCGATGTTCCAGGACAGGTCGAGAACAGGAGCGGCATACTGTAGCGAACGTCCTGGAGGCCTGCGAACCCTTACGCCGGTGTCATTCAGCCGCCTGCCCTATGTGTTCGGCAGCGGCACAACGCTGGGCCATGGCGGAGCTGGCTGAGCTATGGCCTGAAGAGACGAACCTTGTCTCGATGACCATGATCGTAGCTAAACTGCACCGGCCTGTCGGCAGGCTTGCAGCTATCGAGCTGTTGTCGATCAAGCGGCACCTTCAAAGGAAATTCGAGGCAGCCGAGGTCAATGGTGTACCTATTTGGGGCTACTTGGACGTTAGCCACAACGTGCATGCCCACGATCACTATGAGGAGCACTGGGCGCCGCACCTCGCTTTCGTGACGCTAGCCGGAAATGAAGCCGATCTGGACGTTCTGAAGGGAACCCTTCAGCGCAACGAGTCATCCAAGCGGCCGCACCGAACAGACCAGATCACTGACTGGGAGTGGCAGGTCTCTTATGTCTGTAAATTCAGACCGACCAGGCGCGTAGAGTTCGAGAAACAGACGTCAGGAGCGCGACCAACGAAGCACTGGCTTCACCCAGCGCAGACCGTCGAGTTCCTTTTGTGGGCTGGTCAACATCACCCAGTTGACAGGTTTTTTCTTCTTGGAATGCGCCGATACGGAAACGGATTGAAACTCCTTTAGATCGCGATTTTGTCGTCACGAAAAACACCTGAAAACGCTCTTCGCGATCATTCCGCACATCATCCGATAGCGGAGTCGCATGCGTTCTCGGCAATCCACATCACTACACTACACCCCCAAACCAGAAGTCGGACTCTCGACCCCGGATGTTGTCTGAGTTTCTGAGTTTCTGAGATTCTGAGTACGGGTGCGTCAACTAGAAGGAAAGCCAGATGCCTAATGGTCAAAAACGCCAGACAAAGCTGGAGGCGTCAAAGTGGGCTGCTCGCCGCCTGAAGCACGAGCGCACAGGCGCCCTCTCGATCGAGTTCACAGTTCCGACTGGGGAAGCAAACGGCATGCTCGCAACGTGCAGGGTCGGGAACGAAATGACCTCCTCGGAGATACTACGAGAACTCCGGAGATACACATGTGAGCTTCGCGGAGCATCAGACGCCAAACTAGTTCAGCAACTTGTAGACGACCTCTCACCTCAGTATGGAGTCCTGACGGATAAGCCCGGATGGAAAGGCATGAAAGCGGGCAGACCAACTGCGTTCATCACGCCAACGCGGACAATTGGGCCGGCCAGAGGGAACTTTGTCTGGCTTGGAGGCGGCTCTCTAGAGAATCTGCAAATCGGGCGTCTCAAAGGCGACCTGCAGCAGTGGAACGAGACGTACGGGCGGTTTGCAAAAGCCTCGGACTATGTGTCATTTTCGATTATGTGCGGCCTAAGCGGTCCCCTGCTGCGGTTTGCAAGCCTACCCGAACTCCCTTGCTTCAACCTATTTGGCGAAAGCAGCGTGGGCAAGACAACAGCTGCGCGCGTTGCCGCCGCAGTGTTTGGGAACCCGAAAAGCCTTCAGCATTGGGGAAAATCAGAGCGTGCGTTGGAGGAAGCCGCAGCAAGTGCCAATGACCTGACGTTGGTTCTAAACGCCGCTGAACGCATGTCCTTTTCGAAGAAACGAGACACGCTAAGTTTCGTGGTTCATCAAATGGTCGAGGGTCGATCCTTCACAAGATCGCGGGCGGTGGACGCCAACCTGCCTGACCTCAGCTGGCGAACTTTGATCCTTTCAACTAGCAATCACCCCGGCGAAAGAATGGCTGCTGATTGCGGTGCGGCGCGACAATGAAGGTGCGAGCGTTGCGTCAATCAAGATGAGAATGCTGGCGGG
>NZ_JBSKBR010000052.1:0-15049 GCF_053714315.1 Mesorhizobium sp. PL10
CGGCGCGCGCCTAACATGCTGACTTAATAACTTATTCTTACAGGCGGTGTTTAAGTCGGGTCTTACAGGCGGTGTTTAAGTCGGGTGTGGGTCGCTCGCACGACCACCACGCATTCCCGTCGTCACTGACCGGGAGGCGGCCGACCTCTGTGGTGATTTCATTCGCGAAAGCTGGCCTGTCGTTGCCGTCGATGATGTGCCTACGGGTCAACGAGCACACCGCTGAGCATGCTCCACACACGCGATGATCGCTCTTGCATATCCCTCCGGGTCCTCGGCCATCATCAAGTGGCCAACCCGCGGGATGTTGATGCGGGTTGCGCAGCATTGGTTCGCCCACATCGGCGTATCCCAATCCGCTGAAGAACGTTCCCCGGCAATAAGATTAACCGGCAGGCTCGAGTGGAATACCCTCTCCAGTGCAGGCAAATATTCGCGCTGCAATGTTGCCTTCACGACAGCGGTGGCTTGGGCCCTGACAGCTTCGGCTGACTGATTGTCGAGCCAGCTAATAGAAAGCTGATCTGACCAAGGAGATGAAGGAACGCCCATTCCTGCGAACCATGCGACCGAATCTGACCTGTAACCGTCAAAAATCCGGCGTACTTCCTCGTTTGACTTGTCCGAGATCGATCGCGACCAGAAGGCGTCTTTGATGGTGAAGTTTCCCTCGACACTCGTGAGCGATGCGATGCGATGGCTCCATTCGATCGCGCACAACGCGGCGACTACGCCGCCGACGGAGTGTCCGACGAGATGGACTTCCCCCAGGGCCTTGTTCTGAACGAAACGCATGACATGTCTCGCTTGGTCGAACAATGTAAGGCCATCCACTGCAGCCTCTCTAAACTCACCGTATCCAAGCAGGTCAGGTGCGAAGACAGGACGGTCGCCAAACGATTTCAAGATCCGCGGGTCTTTCTGATGTCCGAATAATCCGTGGACGAGGACGATAGGCTTCATAAGAGTTCTCAAAGAGGAGTTATGCGCCACGCTCAGCGAATTGTTGGGGTAGACTTCTGAAAAGCCCCCGCTCACTGAAGCAAAAGCGCTTGATTTTGAACGAGGACCGCCTGGTCCAGCCACCCTTTGTTGGGTAACGGAATGCTATTGATCAAGCTTCGCGTGTAGCCTTCACTTGGGCGAGACATAACATCCGATGCTAGCCCCTCCTCCACAATGCCGCCATTTCTCATCACGACGATACGGTCCGCCAAACCTGCGGCCGTAATCAAGTCGTGGGTAATGAACAAGAAAGAGGTTGAAGACACATCTCTGATGGAGCGAATTAGGTCTACGATTTCTGCTCTCGTCACGACGTCGAGCGCGGAGGTGACTTCGTCACAAAGTACGAGATCGGGCTCCGCAGCCAAGGCTCGTGCGAGATTGAGGCGCTGTTTCTGTCCGCCAGACAACTCGCTCGAAAGTCTATTAAGAAGATGAGGAGGAAGGCGAACGCGTTCCAGCAAACTCTCTGTTCTTTTGTGGCAATCCTTGCTCGAGGACACGTCGAAGAGCCTGAGGGGCCGTGCAAGAATATCTTTTACCAGCTGCTTTGGATTCAGTGCTGTGTCTGCCGACTGCATCACGAGTTGGATCTGGCGAAGCGTTTCCCTGCTTCGTGCGCTAACCCCAACATTCAGCGGGTTTCCGCGCCAGCTGATCCCTCCCTCTACCTGTGGGATCAAACCTGCGATAGTGCGCGCCAGTGTACTCTTCCCGCTTCCAGATTCGCCCACCACAGCGACGATCTCACCTCTACCGATCTCCAAGTTAACATTGCCGATGATTGGCCTGCTCTTTCGCTGATACGTCGCGGCTACGTTCCGCAAGCTGAGCAACGGGGTGTCGACAGTCTTGACCACGGACTGTTTCAAAGAAGCGCTTACGTCAGAGGCTGCGACGAGACCTTTCGTGAGATGATGGCGCGGCCTCGTCAGGATCTCTGTTGTGGGGCCTTCTTCCACAATCTCGCCATTTGCTAAAACGATGAGGCGATCGGCAAGTTGCGCAACAACGGCCAAATCATGCGTTATATATATGGCCGCGGCTTGGCTGACTCGAAGAGTTTCGCGGAATGCGTGTAGCACTCCGATTTGCGTTGTGACGTCCAGTGCCGTTGTCGGTTCGTCAAAAACAACAAGCTTTGGTCCGCCAGCAAATGCCATGGCTGCCGCGAGGCGCTGGAGCTGTCCGCCACTCACCTCGTGTGGGTATCGAAGGCCTATAGCTCTTGTGTCTGGCAGACCCAATTGCTTGTAGAAATCCACCGCCGTTCGAAGAGCTTGGCTCTTGCCAGCAATACCATGAAGAATTTGACCTTCGACGACTTGACGGTTTATCGTAAGTGCCGGGTTGAAGGCTGCTGCGGCACTCTGCGGCACGTAAGCGGCTTCAGTGCCTCTTAACTTGCGTTTCGCCTTCGTATCTAGGTCGAGGATAGGGCTCCCTGACAACCGAATATCGCCGGCCGTAATGTGGAGTCCGGGACGTACGTATCCCAACGCAGCCAAACCGATCGTCGATTTGCCTGAACCGGATTCGCCGATCAACCCCAAGATTTCTCCCGGCATAACTTCAAAGGTGACGCCGTTGACGACAGCTCGAGTGCTACCCTCTTGATGTTCAGGGTGGATGATCAGGTTTACGACTTTTAGGATAGCGGTCATTGGGAAATCTCGGAAGGAAGCCGGGAATTTTCTCGATGCATAAGATAGTCCACCAAAAGGTTCACGGCGACGGTGATGGATGCAATACAGGCGGCAGGGATGAGTGCCGCAGGGGAGCCGTATACCAGGCCCTGGATGTTTTCGTGGACCATAACTCCCCAATCCGCGCCAGGCGGCTGAACGCCGAGCCCGAGGAAAGAAAGCGAAGAGACCATGAGTATTGAGTAGGTGTATCGCAAACCAAATTCAGCAAGCAAAGGGGACCGGCAGTTGGGTAAGATCTCCCGGCTTGCAAGCCAGAACATGCTTTCCCCGCGAGCTCTGGCGATCTGGACGAAATCCAAAACATCGATGTCCATCGCCAGTGCTCGGGCAATGCGGAATACTCGCGTCATTTCCACGAGCGCGACAATCGCAATCATTGCGACCGTTGACGAGCCGATTGTGCCAAGGATCACCAAGGCAAGAATAAGAGATGGAAACGACATTACCGCATCAACGAACCGCGACAGCAAGTTATCTACTGCACGTCCTGCTCCCGATAGAGCAGCCCCGAACCCAAGAAACACTCCGACAGCAAAGGCGGCAGAACAAGCGATGAGCGCCAGTCCGAGCGTTGCACTCGTTGCATAGAGCAGCCGGGAGAGTAGATCGCGCCCGAGGTAATCGGTTCCTAGTGGACCAGCTTCTGCGGCGAAAGAAAAACTCTCCGCAGAGAGAATCGCATCAGGCGGAAACGGCGCGATCACTGGCCCGATGATCGCAATCAACGCCCAGAATGTGATGATCGCGATCGAGATATTGCGCAGGTTCTTACCTTTGTGGTTCATCCTCAACGAACCCCTTGTGAGCCTTGCCCTAATCATGATCGGCCTCCGTTCCGCCGCCGGAGGCGGGGATTGGCAAGCAGCGCAAGGATGTCTGCGACACAATTCACGATGAGGTAGACGGCGCAGAACACGAGCCCACAGGCTTGGATCAGCGGAAGGTCGCGTATAGCTACGCTCTCAACCATCAACCGTCCTAAGCCTGGGTACGCGAATGCTACCTCCACGACGACGACGCCGGCGATGAGGTAGGCGACTACAGAGGCCACCACCGTGACTATTGGAGCGATAGCATTGGGCAAGGCATGCTGAAGCACCACTTTGTGCCGAGGAGCGCCTTTTAGGAGCGCTGTTTCGATATATGGCCGCGTCAGCACCTCAAGCATAGCCGCTCTTGTCATGCGTAGGAGATGGGGGATGACCGCCAGTGAAAGGACTGCGACTGGTAGAGCCAGCGTACGAAACTGCTGGAGCCAAGACATACGAGGTCGCAACATTGCCGTAGCTGGTAGAAGGCCCAGTTGTACTGCGAAGATATACGTCAGCAGAACACAGAGAAAGAACTCGGGTAGTGCGGCTATACAGACCGCTCCCATGTTGATGCTACGATCGACGATGGAATTCACCCGAAGGACCGACCAGACGCCGAGCGCTAAGCCAACAGGAATGCTAATTAAGGCAGCAATCGCGGCTAGCTTGAGAGAATTCGCGAACGGCGAGCCGATTAGAGTGGAGACTGCGCGGCCATTGCTGATTGAGGTTCCGAGGTCCCCTTTCGCTATTCCTCCAACCCAGTGCAGATAGCGGCTCAAAGCAGGCTGATCGAGACCAAGCTGTGTTCGAAGAGCTGCCAGTGTTTCCGGCGTAGCGTTTTGGCCCAGAAGCGCTTGGGCGGTATCGCCAGGCAGCAACAGCGTGGAGAAAAATATGACCACCGAAACTAGCGCTAGGGTGGCGAGTGCGCTCGCCATCCTTTTTGGAATGAGATACCACATCACGACTCTTGTTTCCGAATTCAGGCTGCGTTGATTGAGATGCCGGCACCACTAAGGAAGCCGCCACGCGGGCCCATCGGATGCGACAGTATCTCACCTTCGAACGACGCATGTCGAGCGTGCAGGTAGTCTGGAAACGCAGCGACCAAATTGCCACCTTGATCTCGGACAAGAGATTGGAGCTCACGCCAATATTGGCGCCGTTTCGCTTCGTCGAGTTCGCCACGTGCGGACACAAGCAAGTTGTCCAGCTCGTCACTCTTGAACCGCGTTTCGTTCGAAACAGATTGGCTGCTATGGGCTGTGCCCCACAGCGTATCGGCGTTCGCCCGCACATTCCATTGCGACGAGAACATTGCACGCTTCATCCAGGTGGACTTCCAATAGTCGTCAGCCGGCACCTGATTGATATTAACTTTCAGGCCGGCAGGTTTGGCAGTTTGCTGGAGCAAGAGCGCTTGCTCGACGGCGCCGGGACCGGCGCCTGTCGAGGTGTAAAGATCAACAACGCCATTCTCCATGCCTGCTTTCTTCAGGTGGAACCTGGCTTTGTCAGGATCGTACTCGCGCAAAGGGATGTCGGCGGCATAGACTGGGTCATTTGGCGCCACCTCGTGATCGTTGCCGAGTTGGGCATAGCCCTTGTAAACGCTGTCAACAACCTTCTGGCGGTCCTGCAGTAGCTTCAGTGCCATTCGAAAATCAAAATTGTTGAATGGCGCCCGGTCCAAGCCCATCGCGATATCGACAACCTGGCCGCTGCGGGCGAGTACGGCTTTGGCAGATGCTGACTTCTCGAGCATCGGCATCGCGTTGACGTCAACGCCGATCGCGAAGTGAATTTCACCGGCAAGCAATGCGTTCAAGCGTGAGACCGGGTCGGGGATCGAGAATGTCTCAATCCCATCAAGATAGATACGATCAGCGTCCCAATAGTCTGGATAGCGAACGAAATGGGCGCGCTCTCCGGGGTGGAAAGCTTCAACTTTGAACGGCCCCGACCCAATGGGCGAGGAGAAGTCCGTCTGATCGGCCGGTACGATCGCGGCACGAGGATCGGTTAGGAGGGCAGGAAATTCTGCATTTGGCCCCGAAAGCTTCAGCCGAATGACGAGATCGCTCTCGGCTTTAATCTCCTGTATCTGCGCCATCAAGCTTTTGATCGCGGAAATGGAATTGCCTCCAACATGCCGCTGGAAGCTATAGGCGACATCCTGAGCAGTGATTGTTTTTCCATTGTGGAAGGTCAGGCCTTTTCTCAGCCGAAACACCCATTCGGTCGCGTCGGGCCTTCCGGGTTCGAATGATTCCACGAGGTGTGGCCGCGGACGTCGGTTCAGATCGAGCTGGACCAGCGTGCCATAGATTTGGGTGGAGCGGTTCGCATCGATATCACTCGACGCTCTTACCGGGTCCAACGTTTCTGCGGGACTTGCCGACTGAAACGCAATGAGTGCCGTGCCACCTTTCCGCGGACTTTCAGCCTGCCCCCAAGCTCGTGCGCGTGGCATAAGGGTAATGCCCGCTACCGTCGCAGCCGAACCGACAAGGAATGATCGGCGTGACGCGCCTGCTTTCACTAAATCGACGAATGTCATGTATCTTTTCCTACCTCGGCAATGGTCGGATGCAGCGCCACGAATACTAAGCCTCGATTGAGGCAAGCGCTGCGTTTTGGCTAGTTGAGGAATGCTGCATGGACGACCCGTCCATGCCCTCAGCAGGCAGGTTCAGGTGCTTTAAAATTGTCGGCGCGAGATCGACGAGCGACGAGGGCCTGGAATTCAATGCACCTGCGACAAATCCGTCGCCTTCGATCATGAGAACAGGGCTCTGTTCGTAGCGGCCGAGACCACCGTGTTGGCCACATCCCAACCGATCGGGTTTGTCGAAGAGTGGCCTTGCTGCAAAGCTTCGGCCGGGTACCCCAAACTCGTTGACATCGTCATCGGCAGCCATCGATACGAACAATGCGAGGCCGCGGGCCGATGTATGGCCAAGAGACTGTAGTTGATGCGCTTCGAAGATGTTGCCGACCCAGGCTTGGCCGCGAAGGCTTGAGGACAGATCTGAGATCATCGAATGGCCAGCTTCTGTGGCGTAAATCAACGCGGAGGTGCCATTCGGGACGATGACAACATCCCCTTTCTCCAAGGCAGCTGAAAAGCCGAGTTCGGCAACCTTCTGCTCTACATCGATAACGTCCCGAACGGTTTGATGACCATGGTCCGAGCCGATGATGAGAAGAGTGTCATCGCCCTGTTGTCTAAGCTCTACGACGCGATCAATCACCTGACCTGCCAGGCGATCACATTCTTTTAGAGCAGCAATATGCTCGGGTGATCCCAGTGCGACCTCATGCTGTGTTGAGTCAGGATGCCCGAGCCACAACAAAGCAAGCGCTGGCCGATGGCTCGAGAGCGCGTCTGCGATAAAGAGTTCCGTCATTTTCCGGTCGCCCTCAAGAGTCCAATCGATCTTGAGCTGCCGCTCAGTCGTAACTGGTCGACCCTTGTCAAATGAGCCAGCACGATGATGCACAACGCCGTGACCGTCAGGATCATGGGCGTAGGCAGCACCAGGAGATACGTTTGAATAGACAATCGATCCACCGTGGTCTTCGACCAGCTCGGCGAGACCGCGCTTGTTCAGACGTGATCCTGTTATTCGGCGCTTGTGATCGAAGAAATCCGGTCGACCTGTGTCGAAGATCTTGAAGCGGCCGTTCTCCATTAGCGAAAAACTGTTGCCTTCAACACCGTGTTGGGCGGGAAAACAGCCTGTCGTGAAAGTTGAAGAGCAGACCCGAGTGACCGATGGAGCAATACTTTTGTATCCGTCGACCGTCTCAGCCATCCGACTGAAGCTTGCAAGACGAGGCATATACTTTTCGACCACGAAATCGCGGCGCAGCCCATCAAGAATAACTACTACGACCCGGCGCATCACCGAACTCCTCCCGTTTCCGTTGCTCCGCACGTGATTGCATACGGCTGGCAGGCGAGTGATGGGCTCAGCCATCTGAAAGCGGAACGCTCTTGGGATTGTAATATTGCTGTCATCAAATCGCTCTATGGTCACTTGTTTTGGTCGATAGACTACATCTTGGCATGGAGTTATTTAACCACACTAAATGTAGACGGTACAGTGACTTTTCGAAGAGTGAGGTGTGAGGTAATGGAACAGAAAAAGCGAAGGCTTCCGTCGCTGAAGTCTCTGCTCTTCCTTGAATCCGTTGTTCGGACAGGGAGTGTCACTGCCGCGGCAGACGAGCTATCCATCACTCACAGCGCTGTGAGCAAGCAACTTTCGCAGCTTGAGGTATGGCTTGGTGTTCCGCTATTCACAGAGAAACGCAGAGGGATGATCCCGACCGCCGCAGTGGCCAAAATCGCGTCTGTTGTCGACAAAGCACTCGACGATATCCAGCATGCGGTGGACGACGTAAAGCCAGTCGCTAAGATGACGCCGAACTTAAAGGTGATCGCGCCAGCGACGTTTGCAATGCGTTGGCTGATTCCAAAACTTCCGGAGTTTCATTCAGCTGATCGCGGTTTCGGTGTCATGGTCCAAACGACCCATACCCCGGATAATTGGCTTGATTTCGAATTTGACGTGGCAATTCGTAGAGGAGGAGTGATCCCGAAGCAATTTGCCCCGCGTGCCCTTTTCAGCGAACAGCTCACATTGGTATCCTCTTGCCGGCCTGGTGAACAGGATTTAGACGATCCGGCAGAGCACATTGAGAAGTTTGGTTTGTTGGATGTTGCGACGCGGCCGGGGGAACTGCGGGAATACCTAGCCGCGGTGGGATTGTCGACAGCGTTGTCGAAGAGAGCAAGAACGATGCCCCATTTTTACGTGGGGCTAGACGCAATGCTCGGAGGTCGCGGTGCTCTTGTCGCGCCGGATTACTTGATGGAGGGGCACTTTGCCCGCGGAGAGGTGCAGGAGGTCTTTCCAGACGTTTTGGTGGCAGGCCCGACTTATCAGATCTTCATCAATCCGCAGAGTCAGCTAACAGTCGCCGCTGCAGGATTCGTGGAATGGGTCCGGTCGCTTGTACCCCAAAAGGCCAACGCTAAAAGGCTCACCGAGCGTCTTCAAAAAACGCGCCGGCAGCCTTCGCATTGTAAAGATCATCTCAGTTGCGAGTTGTCGCAACCCCGTTGATAGCATATTCGAAAATATCAAAGTTCCGAAGGTTATGCTTTGGCCGAAGTGCGTACTCCTCGTTCAACTGGTGCGACACAAAAAACGGTACCCGTTGTTCGTTTAAGCTTCCGTGAGAACGGAGGCGCTCGGCTGCAAGTTGGGTCAGATCGTGATCTATCTTTCGACCCCCAAGCGCTACCCCCTTCGATCCGACTAAGACAAAATCGGCCTCGCGATCGAGCGGGAGCTCAAATCGTTCAGCTGCGTCTTCACCCGAAAGTGCAATATCGACGCCCGGCAGAGATCTCAACGCCTTGAAGACATCCGCGCGACTGACTGTTTTGGTCATTAGATGCACTCGAACGAAGCCGCCAAGCGACCCGTGGTGCCTGACAAATGGATCGCTGATTGGGCAAATCACCTTCGTGGCGCCCTGACCAAACTCTTCATCCAGGACGTCACCAACGTACAGAACGTTCGGTGCGCCATCGGCACGTGCAAGATCGCTCATTCCGTGGTCCGCGACAACACCCACCACGGCCCCTAGATCAAGAAGCCGTCTGAGCCGCTGATCTACGGCATTCATAAATTCGTGAGACTCCGCCGCTTCCGGAGCAAATTTATGTTGCATCAGGTCGGACAGAGACAAATAGACGAGATCGAGCGGTCGCGTCTCCAGAAGACGAATACCAGCGTCCAAAACAAACAACGACAGATCAGGGGAATACTGATCCGGGGCGCTTCGTCCAACCAGACCCACCAGATCATCAATGCCATTCTCCTTAATTGAGCAGGAGTTTGCATTCTGGGCGGAGACGGCAATGCCTAGCATTTCGTGCGCGAGGGCTTTCCGGAGCTTGTCCTTCGCAGTCACAACCGCGACATTTGCCCCGGCTTTGGAGAACTCTGCAAGAATCGTCGATGCGCGCATCAAACGCGCGTCTAACATCATCACCTCTTGTTTGGTTTCCCTGTCGAGGTAAAAGTTCCCACCAACGCCATGCACGCTTGGCGGCGCGCCGCACACGATGGAGACGTTGTTCGGGTTCGTAAATGTCGGCATAGCCGCAGCGGCTTCAGCGTAAAACCCTCCCTTGATCATCTGAGCAATCGTGGGGATGCAGCCAGCCTCGCTTGAAGCTGCGATGTAGGCAGGATCGCACCCATCGAAGCAAACAACGACGGTTGGACCCTTTGGCCATTGGTAAAGTCTTCCATTGACCTCGACCGTCCGAGCATTATCGGGTTTAGACACGGGATTCCTTTCTGTCGGTTCAGACCACTTTGAAGGATTCCCTATAGGCGCTGCCTTTACCCGTTTATATTTGCTTTATTTCCGCCACGTTGTGAGGTTTTGGAACAGAAGTTCTGTGGCCAGGCGTTCATGACGGAGTGCGCGAAACGATCCCGTTCGCCGCACACCGACCCATTCATTTTGCTCGGCTCGTGTTCCGTTAGCTCACAAGGACCGTGCCAACTATTCAATATAGTTCTCTTGGCAACCTGATACGATCTCTACGTCGATCAAGATTTAAAGGGAGATCCCGGGGGACAGGGTGCTCGTTTTAGACAACTCGCCCGCCGTTTGTGCCTTCGCCGAGTGCATAAAACTTGCGCTTAGACAGGTATGCATCCATCCGTTCGCCAGCCTCCGGTTCGTTCTCGGCGATATCTGTAGCCTTTCCTTCCACGAAACCAGCTCATACGCGAGATAGAGAAATGTCGAAGCATCCTATCCTTTCAGCTCTCCCCCTGTTAAATCAGCCCGTGGCTACACGCCGAAGCTTTCTACAACTCGGCGCGGGTGCCGGCATCGCCATCGCTGGCGGTGTATTTGCATCTCCTCACCGCGCAATCGCGCAGCCTCAAAACGGCGGAATTGCTCGGATCGCCACGGAAATCAGTGACGTTACTGCTAGCCTAGATCCAACGAAAATCTTGACCAATACCGACATTGCTCGCGCTTTTCAGGTATATAACACATTGGTTCGGCTTGATGACAAGCTTGCCGTCAAGCCGTCACTTGCCGAATCTTGGGAGATGACGAAGCCGGATGCCACTGAGTGGGTCTTCAAACTTCGGCGCGGCGTGACCTTTCACAACGGCAAATCATTCACGGCCGCTGACGTCGTATGGAACATCCAGCGTCACATCGCACCGACGAGTTCCTCAAACGCCCGGTCTCTACTTGCTTCAGTGAAGCAGGTGAAAGCAGACGACTCGACCACTGTTCGGTTCACGCTCGATAGCCCGAATGTTGACTTCCCCGTCAACCTGGGCATGCCATACCTACCCATGGGCCCAGAAGGTCAAAGCGACTTCTCGCTGCCAATTGGAACAGGTCCATTCCGAATGGTCGAATACACGCCGGGGGGCTCTTCCTCAGCAACGCGCAATCCAGACTATTGGAATGCGGCGAACGTCTACCTGGAGGGGATTGAGGTCGTCGCAATTGCAGAACCTGCCAGCAGGCTCAACGCTGTGCTTGCTGGGGATATCGACTTCGCCATGAGCGCTGATGCCTCCTCGTTGCCTCTGCTGCAGCGGTCGAATGTTGCCGAACTGGTGTCCGTGCGCGCAGGTCAGATCGTTGCTGTGGCGATGCAGTGCAACCAGAAGCCGACGAGCAATAAAGATCTTCGCCTGGCGCTCAAATATCTTCAAGACCGTGAGCGGATCAAAAGCAACGTTTACAAGGGGTATGCTCAAATCGCCAATGATCATCCGGTATCGCCGATAGATCCTGTGTATTGCGCAGACCTGCCGATCCGCCCATACGACGTCGACCGCGCCAAATTCCACCTCAAGAAAGCGGGCATGGAGCAGTCAGCTTTGGAGGTCTACGTGGCTCCAGGCGTTGGTCCGGGGCTCGTTGAGCAGATGCTGATGTTCCAGCAGACGGCGGCGCCTGCTGGACTTGACATCAAGGTCAACAAAGTACCAGGCGAGGGGTACTGGGGAAGCGTCTGGGCGAAGCATCCGCTGACAAGCACGCACGCGAACACCCGGCCGCGAGCGGACGTGTTCTGGAGTTCCAACCTGAAATCGGGTGAAAACGAAACCGGTTACTCCGATCCGCGTATCGACAACTTGCTTGACGCTGCAAGGGCAGAAGTCAACGAAGCCAAACGCAAGCAACACTGGTGTGACTTGCAGACGATAGTCCACGAGGACGGGGGCTATCTCGAAGCTGCATTCCCTGACTACCTTCACACCAAGTCCCGTAAGCTGCAGGGCGTCGTTTCGCACCCGATGGGCGGGTTGAGCGATTTCCTTAGCGGTGAAGGTTGGTGGTTCTCGAACTAGTTTCGTAGAGCGAAGTACCGCTAAGGCGAGCGAAAAACTGACGGCGTCGGGGCAACCAATTTTGCCCTGACGACGCAGACATGTGCGGTCGGTGAGCAATTGGGGTGTTGAGTTGGTGAACTCGAACATCCGCACCTTGGAGATAACTATGAGTGCACCAAAAAACGACAGGACCCAGTCGATCAACCCCGATGTTTCTGAAGCGGAACGAGCGTTACGCATTGATCTTGCTGCAGCTTATCGTCTCGCAGATCGCTTCGGATGGGCCGATCTTACCTCCGCCCATTTCTCCGCGGCAGTTCCCGGCGAGGAGGGACTGTTTCTCGTAAACCCTTATCCAAGCTATTTTCATCAACTCCGGGCTAGCGATCTGATCAAGCTGGACATGGACGGAGTGCAGGTCGGGGGCCCGCCCAGCGATGTAAACCCGGCGGGTTTCACGATCCATAGCGCCGTACACATGGCCCGTCCTGATGTTGGTTGTGTGATGCATGTTCACACGATTGCAGGTATGGCGCTGAGTGCACTGGATTGTGGACTTCTGCCCATCACCCAGCACGCTTTGCTATTCCATAAATCAATTGGATATCATGATTATGAAGGCATTGCCGACGATCTGGCCGAGCGGGAGCGGCTCGTAGCCGATCTTGCAGATCATAAAGCGGTAATATTACGCAATCATGGATTCTTGGTCGTCGGCCGCTCCATCCCGGAAGCGTTCAAAACCATGTTCTACCTTGAGAAGGCAGCAAATGCGCAACTGCTCGCTATGGCAGCTTGTGCCGGGGGTGCCAACCTCCTGCAGCCGAAACCCGAAGTGTGCACAAAAACCGCAGCCCAATATCAAGATTTCGGAATATTTGGTGCCGAAGATTGGGAGGGGCATCTTAGGACGTTGGACGCGATAGATCCGGCATTCCGACATTAACGACTTTCAAACGCGCGACCCACCTCGCACCTTACCCTAATCGCTTCACAATGTGACTATGACTGGAACATCACGATGATCTTGAAACCCCTTTCAACGCAAATCGTAGGAAGCTATGCGAAGCCAAACTGGCTTGCGCGGCACCAAAAGATGCGTGCTCTTGACGGCAGTTGGTGGCGTCCGGAACCAGAAGTTCTCGAAGAGGCAAAGCGCGACGCCGTGCGCCTGGCTATCTATGAGCAGGAGCGAGCGGGACTCGACATCATCTCCGATGGCGAAGCTCAACGTGCTGCCTGGGATCGTGATTTCTTCGGGACATTATCCGGAATCAACCTCGAAGTTACAGAGGAAGCGGCCACTTCAACCTGTGAGCACCACCACCAGCGAGACGAAAGCGGCTGGGAAGAATACAGTCAGCTGAGCCGCCGAAGACCAGTCGTGGACGGCGCCATCGTGTTCCAAAAGTCGGTAGTCGCTCACGAGGTCGGCTTTGCGAAGAGCATTGCCCGCCAACCGTTGAAAGTTGCAATTGCGGGCCCACTTTCCTTGTCGCAACAAGTCGTTGATCGCCACTACGGCGATCAGGATAAGCTTATACTGGCAATGGCTTCAGCTCTGAACATGGAACTGCGTGCACTTCAGTCAGCTGGGGCAGACGTAGTCCAAATCGATGAAGGGTCGTGGCACTTTGATGTCGATCTCGCCCGCCGCATTGGTCCACGCGCTATCAGCCGCATGGTCGAAGGCATACACGTGCCCGTGATCGTACATGTCTGCTACGGCTACTCGATTGTGTACAAGGAGAAGGTCCCGAGCCCCGTGTATCCAGAGGTGTTGCAACTCCTGGCAGACTGCCCAATCGCCGGCATCAGCTTAGAGTATGAGCAGCCCGGACACTCCCCGGAAATTCTGAAAAATTGCGGCGACAAGCATGTGGTAGTCGGGATGTTGGACCTAGCCAAATTGGAGGTAGAGACGCCAGATCATATCGCGCGAAGGCTCCGCGATGCTCTGGAAGTCGTCCCCGCAGAACGGCTTCACCCTAGCTCGGATTGCGGTATGTGGTTTTTGCCAAGAAGCGTAGCGTTCGGCAAAATTAGCGCGCTCGTCGAAGGTACGCGCTTGGTTAGCAACAGTCTTGTATAGGGCAGACGGCACTTCTTGTGGGACGCTCCACCATCAGAGCCCGTTCGAACGCGGACGCGAAAGCGAAAGCCTGGAAAGTGTGAGGCAGCGTTTGATCAGGGGTGACCAGCATCCGGTCGAAGGTCCTGATGTCGTGCATATCGCCGGTCGACCGGAGATTGCCGCAGAATGCCTCTTTGCCGTGCTCACCGAGCAAGTCGGCAAGAACACATGAGGTGCGTCCGTGGGGAAGGCGCATCGCTCCATCGAGTTTCGTCATTTGCGCTATTTCCTGGCCGCAGCAGAGCAAGGAAGCTTTCGCAAGGCGGGACTTGCGCTGGGCGTCCAGGAATCGACGATCAGCCGATGTATCCGCGATCTTGAGGACAATCTTGGCGCATCGCTATTTCACAGGCATAGCGCCGGTGTGCGTCTGACCTTCGCCGGACAAAGGTTCCTCCAGCGTGCTCGGGACATTGACCGGCAGATCGGCGAGAGTGGCGACGACGTCGCGATGATCGGCCGGGCGGAGATGGGAGTGGTGAGGGTCGGGCTCTTCTCCTCGCTCTCGTCAGGGTTTCACGCCGAGCATTTCGGCGGCAAGCGGGAGGATGTAGACCCGGGTGATCGCGGCGTCTTCATCGCGCTCACGCTCAATCACCGCTGGTGGCGCCGCCGGCACCGAAGCGGCGTGCTTAAAACCCGGCAATTACTATCCGATCTTCATGCACGACAAAGGCAAAACCATAGTCGACGCATGGGCAATCGGATTCGCGCTCGGGCTGGGCTTGGGAGGCGAAGCATGGGCGCCAATCCTCTTGGCGACCCCGAAACCTGTCATCACACCGATCATGGCCGTCAATCCGCAGCTTACCAAAATGCTATTCCGCCTCGCAAAAGGATCGCGACGCGCGCTCACATGGGCGTCGAAGTGTCAAGGTTATGAGTCACAGCGCATAGGGCACTCTCCAAGGTAACGGCACCCAGGGGCCTGAGCTCGACTGCATGACGCGGCTCGTTTGTCGAACCTCATCCAGCTCACAT
>NZ_JBSKBR010000053.1:0-13627 GCF_053714315.1 Mesorhizobium sp. PL10
CGACCGGAGTTTGGCTGCCGACTGCAATGACGGCGTTGCAGAAGTGCATTCGGTTGGCGGCAGGTTTCGCCTCGTTCGTAATGGCAAATGTTGGTCAGCGCGACCGCTGCGAGCGGACAGGAGACCAGCCTTCATTGTGGTGAATGTCCACTGCGGCATCAGAAACGTGAAAGGCTCTAGCGTATAGGGCTGAAGAAACTCCCACGCAGCCCCGAGTACGTCGTGCTCAACTCGTCCATGACGGCGGCGAGCTTCGGCCCCTTGGGGCGGGTCTGACACACCAGTCCGACTCAAGCTTCCGAAGCGAGCATTGCAGGCGAAAGTCCGGGCCGGCGGCCGCAACCACTTTACTCAATCGGCGGTAGCTTCGAAGAGGGCCACAACTCCCCTAAACTCGACTTTCACGTTGGAAAAGCGCTCGCCGAGTGCGGTTTCAAGGTCTTCTACTGTATCCGCGGCGTTCGAGAAAATGCCCTTCCTGTTGTAAAGGTTCATCAGCGCCCGGGCAGGCCGCGAACGCGGAACGCTGCCCTGCAGGATCGTCGCCCCGAACACACGTGCGCCTGGCGCCAACAGCGGGCGCAGATGATCAAAGGCGATAGCCTTTTCCGGGATTGTCCCCGGGAGACAATGGAAGAGATAGCAAAGCGCAGCCGACTTGAATTCCTCAATGGGGGGAAGCGGCGCAAGGATGTTGGCTTGAACGGTTTGCGGCGCGTACCTTCGGATGCGCTTGGCCGCAAGTCCGAGGCAGTGGGGATTGAGATCGAGAAGCGTGATGGCGGGATTGGAAACGGGCCATTTGGCTTTGTCAAGGAAGTAGCCGGTGCCAACCCCGACGTCGAGGTGACGGGCAGTGACGTTGCGGTCGTAAAGCTTGCGCAACTCCTGCGTCGGGCAACGCCACAGAAGATGGTTTGAGAAACCCAATACAACCCAGTCGTATGTGCGCAGCACCATCGGCGAATAGATCGCGTGACCTGCATCGATCTCCACCCGTGTAGCCGCCATGCGCTCCAGCTCCTCAGAAAGCTTCAATCACGCGCTCATCAAGACTTCCATTACCGGACGTTTCCTCGACGGGGGCTGGATCACGAGCTTGCTCGTACCACCTGCCGCCGCGATGGCAGGTGAAATAAGCACTGTCGCCGCCGCAGCCCTCGGTAACATTGATCGGTGAGGCAAGAGGAGGGTCAATTCCTCGTGTCGCTTTGACAAGCCCATCGACCGATGGCCGGGCACGCTACATCATCGTTGATCGACGTTGACTGTTCCAGGTACTCGATGTTGCACTGATTGGAAAGGCTTCCGCCGAGGCCAAGGCTGCGAGAAGGAGAAAGCTGCTGCTACAGGGCGCGTGTCATGGATGTTCTCCGTCTAGGAGGGATGGGACTTCGTTTTAAACGAAGTGAGATTGTTGCCTGTCGATTTCAAACGGCTCCGTTGGCTTTTTGATGTCACAGCTGGAGGAGCAAGAGCCGTGCCAGAGGCGCAGCGGTCGCTTCTTATTGAATTCCCTCCCGTCTCGCGGTGAGCGGGTAGCCGTTAGTTTTGTCGAATTCCATACAAAATGGACGGATCGAATACCTCCGGGGGCATTGGCCTTGACGAAATGGTGTCGGATCGGGCTTGGCGGCAGTTGCAGCCTCAGGGGGCCGAAGACGGTGGTGTTGTCGCGACCGACGATGCGCTCCTCCTCGACGCACAGGATCTCAGCCAACTGGTCCGCGTCGGCGGCGACGAAGGCGCTGTCGGCGATCTCGGGCGGCCTGGCGAAGCGGACATTATGGGCGGGCGGGTGGACGTCCGCGATGAAGCGATTGGCGCCCGCGCTGTCGCGAATGCCGGCCAGCGCCAGATCCCTTGGCAGTCGCTGCTGGAGTGTCGAGAACATCCGTTCCGACCGGCCCCGCGCTTCGGGCGAATAACCGGGCATGCTCGTCCCCTCGTGCGAGACCAGCCACCCCGGCGGCCCGACATCACCGAATGCGTGGTCAATGCCGCACTCTCTAAGCGATGGAAGGGCAAAGGTGACCGGCAGGCGCTGCGGGCACCGAATGACGTAAGACGGCATGTAGCCTCGGCGGCGATGGCCAGCGCCAGATCCTCCAGCCGCCCGAACAGCGCGGGGAAGGCGCAGCGCATTTCCAGGCGCGCCAGCGCCGCGCCCATGCACAAACGCGGCCCCTCGCCGAACGACAGGTGCGGGTTGTGCCGTCGGGTAACATCGAACCTGTCGGCGCCGAGACCGAAGGCCTTTTCGTCCCGGTTCGCCGCATGGAATGCCATCAGGACGGCGTCGCTGCGGCGGACCATGCATCCGTCGATCTCCACGTCCTGGGCGGCATAGCGGAACGGCAGATTGGCCACTGCGCTGCCCCAGCGCAGGATCTCCTCGATCGCCTGTGACCACGGAACTTTGCCGCTGCGCGCCAGGTGCAGTTGCTGCGGATGCGTCGGCAATGCCAGCACGCCATTGCCGATGACACCGGTGGTGGTCACGAAGCCGGCAGAGAGCACCATGAACAACATGTCGATGAGCTCGGTGTCGGAAACGAGCTCGCCGTTATCGCGCGCGACGATCAGGGCCGAAGCCAGATCGTCGCCGAGGTGGCCCCGCTTGAGCGCGATCAGGCGACGGAAGAACTCCGGGATGCGCTGCCGCGTCTGTCGCGCCTCTGCGGCTGTGGCGGAGGTGTTGGCCAGACTGTAGGTGAGCGCGACGATCTCCTCGCGCTGTTCGTCCGGCAAACCGAACAGTTCAGCGATCACGTTGGTGGGCAGCGGATCGGCGAACTCGCGCATCAGATCGGGACTGCCGTCGCGCTGCACCATCTCGGCCAGGAGTTGATCGACGCATTGTTCGATCCGTGGCGCGTTGTGGGGCGGTCTGGCCGAGGCAAAGGCCCTCGACGGCACCTTCACTGGCGATGCGGAACGGGTCCAGAGGGCCATCCTTGGGCTCCAGGCCATGGGCGAGTAGATGGGCGTCCCATGACGCCGCGTCCTCGAATCCGGACGGCTCGCGCCCGACATGCAGAAGATCCGTCGTGATCACCGGCAGCCCGCGCTCCAGCATGTAGGCGCGTGAGGCGGCGTTCAGGACCCACCGGGCCGACCCGCCGTGCAGGAGCCGCAGGAAGTTCAGCCGGCTCTTCGACTTGGTGGTCGTGAACACGGCGAACCGGTCATTGCCGATTTGCGTACACACGCCATTGACCGCGCCATGGCGGGCCCGATATCGTCGACGCTGACCCAACCGGCCGTCAGAACCTGCTTCGCTTCGGCGACAAAGGCGTCGATCTTGCTGGTCAGGATCCGCACGACCTGGCGCTTGGAGATCGACACGCCGAAGTCGCGCAGCAACGCGACGATCCGCTCCACGGTCGATTGACCCTGGTGATAAAGCGACAGCACCAGACGCCGAAGCTCCAAACCGAAGTGCCCGTCGACCCCGTCCGGCAGCGGAGCGACGACGATCCGGCCATCCGGCAAACGCCAGCGGTCCCGATGATAGCGGACCACCCGCACCCCGATCGTCAGATCCTGCACCACGAAGCTTGTCCGCCCCACAAACCGCGAGCCCGGTGGCGGCTCATAACAAAGACGGCGCTCTTCGGTGACGATCGCCCGGCTCGAGCCACGCCGCTTCGGACCCGTTGCCGCAGGAAAGCTCCGCTTCGACGACTGCTCCATCCCGCTCGGCTTCAGCGTCGGGCGCGGCGGTAGACCTTTCAGACGCCGGATCTCATCCTTCAGAGCCGCATTCTCGGCGCGAAGCCCCGCGACCTCTGCCCGCAACTGCAGGATCATGTCGAGCAGGTCCGCAGGGGTCAGCGTTCGAGAATCTGGTGGCTCCGCCATCGCCTGATGGAATCACGCCGCCCGCCAAACCGCCACCCACTCTAACCCGATACACCCGAGTCATAACGCCGCGTCCGCCACCGGTTTTGCCCCGGTTACGATATCCCCATCGTAAGCCTTTGAAACGGCTTCCAGTAGCCGGTCCCACACCCCTGCCCGGCGCCATCCGAATTTTTCCTGCCCTTTGCGTTGAAGTGCTCATTTCCGCCCTGTTCTTGGGCACGCTCTTAACCCCGCTCTCCCTAAGGGATTATTTTTCCCACCCGGAATTCTGGCGCTACCTCGGCAATATAGTGGGCTGGGTGCACTTTGACCTCCCGGGCGTCTTCGAGAACCGACCTCCCCCGAACCGTGTGACCGGATCACTTTGGACTGCTCCCTTCGAACTGAATTGCTAAGTCGCAATTGCAGCTTTGGGAATGGATGGTTTCGTCAAGCGACCAATACTTTTCACAAACGCAGCCGTCTTTGGCATGCTCGCGCTTTCCGCAAAGGCAGCCTTCACTGGTTTCTTCATCGTTGGTGGCAAAGCTCCTGGCGGGTTGCTAATCCTATCGGTTCTATTCGGAGCCGCAATCTATTTCCTCCGCAACACATTGCCATTCTCGATTCTTCTGTTCGTTCAGAGCTTCACGCTACCCTTAGTGTGCTTCTACTTCGGGGCGATGTTCTACCTCGCTACACCGTTCGTCGCCTACTCAACGGCATACATCGGGCTACTCAATCCAAGGCGAACGCTCCTGGTACGCGGCGCCGAATATTCTTATGGCATCTACCTCTATGGCTCTCCTTCCAACAGGTGCCTTTCAACGCTTCCGGGCGGCACATTCTGGCTTTTGAACATCGCCTATACTGTCCTCCCTTCAGGCTCCGTCGGCTTCTCGAGCACTCGCAATGCCCAGTAATGGGCATGCTCCTCCTCGACAAAACTGCCGTTGTTCAGACATTGCTGCGGCGTGAGGACACCGGCCTCCTGTAGACGCAGCACCTCGTCTTTAAAGGACGCCGCCTCCACATAGCCCTTGTCAGCGCTCACCACCACAAATCCGTTCGGGCGCGCGACGCGGGCCAACTCACGCAGCCTATGCGGTTGCACATGTCCGAGCGTGAAGACGCCGCAACACACGATCATATCATAGCTCGCGCTGGGATAGCCCTTAAGCGGTCTGTTAAGGTCAACATCGCCTTGAACATTGCGGTAGATCCCGGTTTGCCTCGCCATTTCGGCCATTGTCTCGCAGAGATCAAAGCCGTCGATTAAGCGAAAGCCAAGATAATCCAATTCGACGCCAACTAGGCCTGTACCGCAGCCAGCGTCCAAAATTGTCACGGCAGCTCGCTCATGGCCGATATAGGCACCTTGCACGGCCCCCGCCAGTTCCGCCACGACCGAGGGGCCGCGGTAGTGTTCGCGCTCGAGGTCCTGCTCGTAGGAACTGGCCCATTCACGGTAGTACTGGGCCAAACGATCAGCGTCGCCGTGGAGCGCCTGAGAAGCCTTGAACCGCTTTCGCGACGGCTTTTGGTTTGCGTTCTGTTTGTCGCCCGTGTTCATGCATTCCTCGGTGCGGGCCAGGTAGTGGCCGCCTTCAGTAGTGACGTCGAGAGCCGAGAACCTGCTACCCATTCAACAAAGATACTTCGTCTCACAGATGGATCAGCTCGCGCGAGCTCTTCCTAATGACGTAGAACCGATCCTTATGGCTCATCTGGGTCGCCTTGTTCAGTGCCCCGAAGCGGACCTGGTCGACGGCAGGGCGCTTCTCATCCGTAGTGGTGACAGGTATGAACTATGGATGAGTCCGGAGGGGGTGCCCGGGGAGCCAGAACGCACGTCACGGACATCGATCGTGAGCCGGCGTAGCGATCGTTGATTGTCACCGCCCTGTCTAAATCGGCCGGCGCCAGTAGCGGATTTGGAACGCCTGAACCCTCCGGCAGCGCCTCCGCGGCTCCCGTTCCCTGAGGAACGGTGCAGCGCGCTTGCGTGCGGATCTTGCGCATGGCGCCTGCCTCTCTTTGTGAACCGTGACGCTCTCGGATCATCTGACGCATTAATCGTGCCAAAGGAAGAAAGCTTTCAATTCAAAGGGGCGAACCCCAGTTATGTCGTCTGTCTGACATCGTTGTGCGTAGCACTGCATCCATCAACATTGAAAGCGCACGCATCCTAAATGCCGTGGTGGACCGCACTCTCTCATGGCTAAGAAGGTGGCGGTCCCTCAGAGTGATGATGTTGAACCGATTGTGTAGCCCCAAGGGACAACCATAGACTATCATGTGGAAATTAGTGGGTAGCTTGAACGGAGCAGCATTTGCGTGGTCGATTCATCGGACAAGTTCATGCGAGAGACGAAGTTGACGAGTGGACTTGACGGGCTGTTGCAGCATTTTGCCGATCTTGGGCTGCCGGAAGCCAGGATCGGCCTAGAACAAGTCATGGCGGCTGCGTGATCCAGCCGCTCCGAAACGGCTACGCGGATTGAACCTCGCCGACCAGCCCGGTACGCAGCAAGGTGTGGCTAAGAATTGAAAAGCTGCTTGAATTTGCGTTCGCCCTCATGTTGGAGGCAGCCGAGATCATGCAGGCAGGCAATCAGGCAGCATAGCCGTCGCGCCCGAACCTTGATCCCGGATTTCATCAGGCGAAGGCGCGATCAAGTCTCCGCCTTTCCGACCAGCAAGTGCGGATGTTCAGGTATCGGTTCGATCCCGGCATGGCTGACTGCATGGGATCAGCCAGCGATCCCGGCGCGCGCGAAGATTTCGTCGAAGCGCTTCTTCGCCCGCGGCGGCGCACCGACGTTGCGGAAGGCATCGCTCGCCGTGGCCTCCCCGACCTTGACGACCATCACCATGCCCATGCCGTAATGCGCGGAGCACTTGATGCCGTAGAAGCCAGGCTGGTCGAACCGTGCTGTAATCTCCTCGTCGATCTTGCCTTTGAACCCGGCATAGCCCTCCGGGGCCATGCCTTCGATCGAGGCGGCGTTGTGGCTCTTATTGGCGGCTACGAAGTGGAGCTCGTCCCCCGGTTTGAGCTGGACATAGTCGGGTTCGAAGACCATGGAGCCGTGCTCGCCATGATTGAGCATCTTGATCTCGATGGTTTCCGCGCAGGCGGCCGAGGACAACAAAAGTGAGAATGCGAGTATGGCGTTTCGGGTCATGGATTGGGTCCGTGTTGGGTGGAAAGAAATGGTGGCGGGGTCGGGCAAACCGGACAGTGCAGATGCCGTCATCGTCCTGTTCGACCCGATGCCTCAACCTTGAAGTCGTCCTTCAGCAGGTCGGCCGTGAGTATCCGGTCGGGGGGCTCGGTCGCCAAGCCGCACGCGGGCGGTGAAGTGAGCATAACTTTTGTGCGCCCAGATGATCTGGCAACGCCGGCAGTGTTGATCGAGCATGTGTGAGTCCAGCTTTTTGGATACTCTCGAACCATCAGCCGGATGAGCGATGATCCCTCACAAACCTGCCCGCCGTGGCACGCTGATCATCCCGGCACCTTGCCGGGAGACCGCGGCGACCCTGGGAGATGATTGCGGTCGGCCGCGAGACCATCTGGATCCGGCTCGCACCAAGGGATATGATGTTTCAAGCACAGCACATACCGAGGACCGCACGGCGAACGGTTCATTGTGTGTCTCGCCGGTTGACTGTTCCAGGTGCTCGAACGCGAATTAACGTTTGAAGAGGCTTGGGCTGAGGCGAAAGCCGTGAGAAGGAAAGCTGCTGCTGCAAGGACGCGTGTCATGGATACTCTCGTCTATGGGGATGGGACTGTCGTTTCACCTGAACTGAGATGGATACCTGTGGACAGCAAACGCCTCTATTGGTGTAATGTCACAGCTGTAAACGCAAGCGCCATGCCAGAGGCCCAGCAGTCGGTTCTTCTTGAATTCCCTAACTTCTCGCGGTGAGCGAGTACGTTAGTTTTGTCGAGTTCCCTACAAAATGGACGGATAGAATACCTCCGGGGGATAGGCAGTGCACGTCATCAGCGGGAACCAGGCAAGGTCCCTTTGCTTTTGCTTCGAGAGCCGACAATTCGCCGTGCTCCAAGCATCCGATAATATGGTCTCCAAGAGCAGATTTTGTCGAAGTTGCAGGAGTGCATTCGGTTGGCGGCAGGTTTCGCCTCGTTCGTAATGGCAATGTTGGTCAGCGCGACGACTGCGAGCGGGCAGGAGACCAGCCTCATCGACATCCATCACGGTTCAGAGCTCACCGAAGCCGCGCGCCGCCTAGGCCGGGGCGGTTACGAGCTGTCGGACGGCACCTGGTGTCTTTCGATAAGTGGTTTCATAGCATCTGGATCGACATGCGATTTGAAATGTTGACGCAGTTGTCGGACGATTTCGGTCTGCTGTGGGGCGCGAGCACGGGTCAACGTGCCGAAAAGCTCCGCATCGACCCAGCCGCCTTTTTGATGGGCGATCTAGGCCGGATTGCCTGCGCGAGTCACTTTATTGTAACGAGCTGGACTGACGGGCACCGTGGCCTTCGGCACCGCAACGCAATGAACGTTCTCCCAATTTGTTGCATTGCGATGCGGCAAATAGCGGACACCAGGCTGGCCGTCTGCGGATCAACGGAGGGGTCGTGCGACGTACGGCGTCGGCCATCGCTGGCGAAAGGCGGTTTTTGAGCGGAGGACGTTCCTGGATCTCGATTTTCAGAGTGCAGACCCTGCATGACCGAACTGAACGTCGAGCCATCGGCTCCAGCGCCAATATGTGATTCAGCACGGGACCGGTGGGTATCTAGTCCGCCGGGCACATTTCCAAGCCGGTTAACTCCTGTCATAAGCCGTCTCTGAGGATGCGCCGATTACAACGTTTGGCACACAGTGCCGCCGCGGCCTGAACTATTTCGACGCTTCAGAGCGGAGCTCCTTGGAGAGCGCCGACGAGACGTAACTCGCCACAGCCAGGGGTGCGGATCGTTATTTTTGGACAATTGTGCGCTCTGGCATTGAACATACCCCACGCGACTGACGAAAACCTGACCTGCGCGCACAGCTAACCGTTGAGGACGGCCATGAAGCATCCGGCATTGGCGGCACCATCAACCAATGTCAGATAGAGGGCTGTCGGCGCTTCATCACGTTCCTTCGCGGTCAGTTTCTTCAGATACCGCTTCATGCAGGGTCGTTTTGGCGATGAGAGGTTGGGTGCGGCGAGCAAAAAGCACCTTGCCGCGATAGCGACGGTGCTCCGTCAATAGTTGGACGACCTTGAGATCCGTCGCAGCCATCCCGCTGATCTGCATTCTGAAATTGGGACATCAGGGGCAGGTGATGTGACTGGGGTCAATTGGGCCCTGCTGTCCATCCTGAGATCACTGCCCACGATCGATGAAATGCGCTGGTGGGTTAGGCTACAAAGGATTTTCGCCCAAAGCTTGCGGATAGCCGGCTGAAAACGCACATATCATGCCGGGCAGCGGTGCCGACGATGGCCCGACCTCGTCATAGGCCACGACTACATCAAGGATTGTATGCGCAGGCCGAGCACAGAATTTAATCACACAGGAGCTTGGTCCCAGGACCGATTCGACATTGGTCGATTACGAACCGGCAGATCATGCCGAATGGACGAAACTCGACGGCCAGCGTGTTGGCAAATCGATAGCCGCTCATCGCGGACCGGGAGCCCGATGTTCGCGGGGGCAGCGAGCGACGCGTCGATCATCGGCAGTCTCCTGGAACGAGGCCTTGAGAGTTGGGCCACTCTATTCTCCACTTTTCTCTGCCGTGAATGTCCTGTATTTGGCAACTGGTATGGCCGCACGATCACCATGGCTTGGTTTGACAGCTTTGTTGTCGAACAAATCGCGCGGATCGTTGACCATGACCGCGAGGTTGTGGCGTGTCGAACAGCCAAGCGGCTGGTCCACGGATTCGTCGTTGGGCAACGAACTGGAAAACGACGGACAGACAGCAGGGCGGGCATGATAGACAATCGCCTCTATTCGCGCTGTGCGGCCGTGTTGGTCCAACAACTCGATGTTGTAAGCGTCGATGCCCATCTGCTTCGCCTGATGGACTACCTCTGCGCCGAGCCGAGGCGCCCCGCTGATCAACAGATGAAGCGCATCGCGCCGACCGCGGCTGGCCCTCTCAAGAAAATTACGCAAGTGCTGCCGTTCGGAAGCGCGAAGGCTCTCTAAAATTAGGACGGTGGTCTCCTGCCGGATATGCACCGGTGTCGATGGCTCGCCATGGATCGGCGCGCTTACGCAGCCACTTAGGCTTGCCATTAGAGCGGTCAGGTGAACTTTGATCCGCAACGTCATTCGGCCACCGCTATTCGATGACAAAGCCGACACTGCTCTTGGCACTTGGCGCGCCGGTGTGGGCAGTAGCCCGGCCTCGCGGCGGACTTGGCACATTCGATCCAGGCTTCCCCCCATCCGAAGGCGACGCCATCTGGTCCGTGGGCGCGCTCATCTGGTCGGGGCTCGACCCTGGTCTCACGATGTAAGGTGTAACCAGAATAACCAGTTCCGATTCCTCCTTTTGAAATGAGGACGAACGAAACAGGGCGCCAAGGATCGGCACCTGGCCGAGCCCAGGAAAAGCACTGAGGTTATTGCTGACGGTTCGCCTGATGAGCCCACCGATTGCAAAGCTCTGCCCGCTGGCGAGTTCGACGACTGTGTCGGCGCGGCGGGTGGTAATTGCCGGCACGTAAATGCCGTTGATTTGAACGGCACCTTGTGACGTGAGTTCACTGACTTCCGGCTTTACGCGAATATTGATCTGGTTGTTGTTGAGAACGGTGGGTAAGAATTCCAGGCTGACGCCGAAGTGACGGAATTCAATTGAGACTTGCCCGTTTTCCTGCGGCACAGGGATGGGAAATTCGCCGCCGGCGAGGAAGCTGGCCGTTTCGCCGGACATCGCAGTGAGATTCGGCTCAGCCAAGATGGAAGCAATGTGCTCCTTGGCGAGTACGTCGAGAACCGCGCCGATGCTGATGTTACCATCGTCGTATCCGATTTCTGCTGTACCACCACCATTAGCTGCACCCGAGCCGGCACCTCTGCCTCTGCCGCCGCTGCTTAACAAACCCACTTTGAAATTGCCGATTTGACCGAGGGCGGACAGGTTGATACCGAGTTTCTTCATGGCGCCACGGGAGACCTCCGCTACGTGCACACTCAGATTGACCTGCAGGGACCCAGCAACCTTGATTCTATTGACGACCTGCGCACCGTCACCGAGGAATTGCTCGGTGACGGTTTTCGCAGCGTCTACGGTTTCAGCATCGGGCGCTGTACCGCTAAGAATTGCGCCGCGTGGAGTATACTTGACGCGGATCGGATAGTCGCCGACCTGATCCCTCAACATCGCCCGCAGATCCCCGATCGGTTGGGTCACGACAATCTGCAACTCGGCGAGAGCCTCACCGTTGTCGTTCAAGGCAAATAGGGTGGTCCGTCCCGATTTCTTGCCAAAGACGAAGATGGTTTTGCTTGACGGTGCCTGATAGTCCGCGATCGTTGGGTCGGCAACAAAGATGGTCGCGGCTGGCGCGGGCAGACGAACTGTCTTGCCGAGCGAAGAGGAAAGGTTCAGCGTGGCATTGATGCTATTGGAAGCTGCACGCGGCGTCCCTGCATCCCCGTTGTTTTGGGCCGCGGCGGAAAGCGGCGATAACAGCATCAGCGCGCTGAGGAGAGGACCCAAGCAAGGACAACCGGTAGCTCTCGAGCCGTCGATAAGGGTCGGCCGCCGATTGGTCTCAGCATGACGAGTTGGAACTATTTTCAAGACAGGCTTTCTTCAGAGATGACTAATCATGTGGATGCCGCACCAGGCGATTCAAGGATGTGGCCAATGCCACGCACGGTCTTGATCCGTAGCGTTGCAAATGTCCACGCAAGCGATAGATGCCGGTATTCTGCGGCGCAAAGCCTGACGCAAACGGTTTCAACTGCCGAGGACTGAACTGAGAACGAACCATACTGCTCTCCATTCGGAAATATAGGCTGCTCGCAAGTCCGCGCAGAGAAGCTCCTAAGTCTCAGTGGCGAATTGGATTGCGAGCTCCGACGCCAACGACAAGCTATCGCAACTAGCTTTCGAGAAGCTGACGAGTTAGGAAAAACGCGCGTCTACAGGCCTTCATTTTCTAACACGCCCGCTGGGTGCGTGTTTCGGTAAGTCCCGGACGCCGATTTCACTAAGTCCCATCACTGTGATGCCCGTGCGCGGCGCGGAGCGCCGCCACGGGCGACGAAGCGACGCGCGCGGGAGGCCGGTGCGCTGGCGGGCGGCCATCGCGTGAAGCGCTCAGCGTTCTTTTTCTTTTCGCTGGCCAGACCGCGGCGTGTCCTCTTTGACTTCATGGTCGGAGCCAAGGGTCGACGGCATGCCACTGCGACACGGGGACCTGACTCGTGATCAACGAGGATCGCTTATCGTAGTGCTCGTCGGGGACCTCCAGCAGATCGCGGCGCTAGCTGGGCAGCGAGCTCGCCGCCGCGCTACGCTTGCGACTGTCGGGCCCCCTCAGAGAGAATAGCGGTAGACGCGGTCTATCCTCGACGGCTCGCTCTCACCCTCCCGACGAAGGAGATCAATAGCGGCATATAGCCGAAGCGTCTCCGCTCGTTGGCAAGAGCGCGCAGCCTGCCGCGCAGCCTCGGTGTAAGGTGGGCACAAGTACGATAACGGCTCATGTTGCGGTCGGCACTGTGCGTCGACTTCGCGTTTGGAGGCGGGCCTATCGAGCCAACTTCCACCGAGTTCGTCAGTACGCGAGATGCACATATTGGCCTGTCCCCTTGCCATCGTTAAGGCCCTCGGGCGGGGCCCGCTTTCGATCTGCAAGGTAGCGCGCCGCCTTGGTCGTGACCTGTGGGCAGATCCATTCCGACTACATGAGCGCCATCGCCTAACGACTGACCGCCCTCCCCTACGGTTCTGGTCGCGACACCATTCAAGGGGGCGCGCAACTTGATGGTTTCGCGACATCACGATCGCGCTGCTGCTCTTTTGCGATCGCGGCCGCGTTCCTCGTGGTCGTTCTCTCAAACATCTCGGCTTGTTCTGGGGCTGGCGATGCGGCCCGTGTCGATTGTTCGAGGCCGCTGCCCGGGCAACGTGGTGACGGCCGGCGGCGGGCTTTGTCTTGAGGGACGCGGATTTCGATTGTCCAGACCGTGACCGTCACGGAAGGCATCCTCGATGTGCGCACCGAAAAACCGTCGCCAGCAGTTCCACCGCCAGTCCTCGGACTCCTCCGTGCGGTCCTCAGATGCTCGCGGATCTCGGGACGAAATGGCTCATCGGGCCGCCACCTGCGGGAGCCGAATAATATTCCACACAAACCTTCGGCCGTCTTCAGGCGCCTGCTTCGCACACCATTGCGATAAGCCTGGCGAGTTCGGCGCCATGTTCGTAATAGTCCCGCCTGACCGCATCCCGGCTTCCCCCTCCAGTGCTTCCTCCCGGATCAGCCGCGTCGCAAGCCTCATCATTTCCGGGGTGCAATGACGCCCTTCACTCAGGTCGGAAATGGATTGGCGCGTGCGCATGGATGCCGGTATGGGCACCTCCTTGCTTTTGTCGGCGCGAACCGGCGTGGGCTTATGAGTTCTCAGCATAGGGGATCGGCGTCCGGGTTTTAGCGAAAGGCGTGTTCGGTAAGTCGTACGCCTCCGGCGAAGCTTTCCATTACCCACATCTCCTGCGGGCGATTTGCACCCGTTGAATCTTCCATGATTCTGTCTGTGACGCCGAATCATGGAGGCG
>NZ_JBSKBR010000054.1:0-13583 GCF_053714315.1 Mesorhizobium sp. PL10
TGGGAAGGGCGCGTGTTGAGAATTCAGCCCCACAGAACGTGCAAGGTGTAGTCCCGGAACGATCTTCAATAGGCTCAGAAAGACTTAATGCAGCGCTAGCTGACATTTGCCGTGCTCGCGACGTCGCCGTTTTCTCAAGTGCAGTGGGGCGTCACGCCAAGCGGCTGCAGAGGCAGGATCTCTCAGGATTCCTGAATACGGCAGCCGCCGAGTTCACACTTAGATTTCTCCCACGTTTACAGGAAGATATCCTCGCCAGGCGATCGTGGCCGTACGCCTTGGTTTGCAACGAGCTGAGCCGGCCGGCCGGAGGGCAGGCTGGTGTGGAAGCCTGCAGGCGCTTGGCGGCTGGGGTTTCGCGGCTTGGCGACGCGGTCAGGAACAGATTCGAAGGCAAAGCCCTTTCGCTTTTAGCAACATCGTTCGGTCGGCATCCAAAGGAATGCCGGAATGGAATTACCAGAGTCGCTGAGTTTTGCCGCGACGAAAGTGAAATACTTCAGGATCTGAGCGGTCAAAATCTCTCGTTGCTAATGAGCGGGTTGAGCAAGTGGCCGGAAGAGCAGGCCTGCGGCGAAGCCGCTGCAGCAATCTCCCTTGCGGTGCTGGAGGCTGGACGAGTCCATCGTTTTGATGCGCAAGCCTTGGCGATCCTAGTGAATGGTTTCAGCAAGTGGCCGGAGCAAACGCGCGACGCCGCAGTCGAAACAGCAGGCATGATTGACGTCAACAGGCTCGGTGATTTTGAGCCACAACACCTCGCGAATCTGGTCAACGGCTTCAGCAAATGGCCCGATCAGCCGGCCTGTCAGCAGGCGATCGTCAACATCGCTCATGAGCTTGTGCGCTGCCGCGCCAGTAAGCTCTCTCACTTCAGTGAGCAGCACTTGGCCAATCTTGTGAACGGTTTCAGCAAATCGCCGGATGTGACAGTCCATCGCAACGCCGCAGGTTTAATCTCTGGTGAGCTCTGTAGCCGCGCTGCCCGCCCCCCCTGGCTTGGTGGTTTTACTGCGCAGGGACTCGCAAATGTGATGAACGGCTTCACCAAGTGGCCGGACTCGCGAGCCGCCGTCGCGATCGCCGGAGAAGTCTGTCGTCGCGGTAAGTGTAAGTGCCCAGCCAAGCTCGCCGATTTTGTCCCGCAAGACTTGGCAAGCTTGGTCAACGGTATCAGCAAATGGCCTGGCGAGCCCAACTTAAAGGAAGCCGCAGAGACGATCGCACGGGAAGTCCTGCGTCATGCTCGTGACGCCCCACTGTCTCGTTTTTCGTCACAAGATCTGGCGAATCTGGTGAACGGTTTCAGCAAGTTTCCGCATTCGAACGACTGTTGCCAAGCGACCATCTCAATAGCACGCAATATTGACCCCGCGCGCGTCCTTAGTTTTGCTCCCCAGCAGCTAATGAACTTGGTGAACGGGTTCAGCAAGTGGCCGGGAGCGCCGGAGTGTCGCCAAGCGACGGTCGAAATCGGCCGTGAAGTCCGAGACCGCGCGGCCTCCGGACGGCTCTCTGAGTTCACTCGCGGGGAGCTGGCGAGCTTAATAAATGGCCTCAGCAAGTGGCCTGACGAAATTGCCTGTCGCCAAGCTGCCCTAGCGGTGGCAGCTAACATCCACCGATTCTCCCACTCTGGTCACGATTACCGGGACTTGGCAAACCTAGTGAACGCTTTCAGCAAATGGCCGCTAGAGCTGGATTCAGTCAATGCGACACTGTCGATCGCCCGTATCGTCGTCGATATCGCTGATCAGCTCCCTCGATTTCACCAGCAGCAGTTGGCGAATCTGGTGAACGGTTTCAGCAAATGGCCGCTAGAGAACGATTGTCAGCACGCTGCGCGCTTGATCGCTGCGGAAGTCCGCGGTCGCGCTGATCGGGATGAGCGCCTCGCTGATGTCACTCGACAAGGCCTGGCGAATTTGGCGAACGCGTTCAGCAAATGGCCGCAGGAAGATTTCGGCAAAGCCACAGTTGCGGTCGCCGGGGCCCTCTGTAGCCGTGCCGATCAACTCCCTGTCTTTACTCGGCAGGAGCTGGCGAATCTGGTGAACGGGTTCAGTAAGGTGCCGGAAGAGGAGAGCTGTCTGCAGGGCGTGCGCTTAATCGCCGCCGAACTCTGCCAGCGCGCCGCTGACGACGGCGGGCTTCCCGATTTTGCTCCGCAGGGACTGGCGAGCCTGGCCAACGGCTTAAGCAAGTGGCCGCAGGAGCAGGCCGGTAGAGAGGCTACAGTCCAAGTCGCTGCGGAAATCTCCCACCGCGCCACCCTCGCCGACGGGCTCTCTCGTTTTACTTCGCAAGAGTTGGCGAACCTGGTGAACGGCTTCAGCAAATGGCCGACAGGAGACGACACGGGTCGAGCCACGGAAGTGATCGCGCGTGAAGTCCATGAGCGCTCACTCGCCAGCTTTGCCTCTCAGGAGTTGGCGAACCTGGTGAACGGTTTCAGTAAGTGCCTGGACGAGGAGGCGTCTCGCCAGGCCGTGTTGGACATCGCGCGCACCCTCGGCGCTGGAGCACATCGGTTCAGCGCTCTCACAATGTCTGAACTCAGCATGGTCGCCAATGCTCTTGGGCGAAGCATCACGGTGTCGGAGGACAGTGGAGAAATAACGCACACCACTCTGCTGAGGGATCGGTTCAGCAAGCTCGCCCACCACCTGCACTATGCCAACGACCGCCTCAAGCAGGCGGACGTTCGGAGCATCGCCAACATTTTCAAAGCCCTGGGCAAGGCTCGGCTGGTTGACGATCTCGGCTTGCTCGCACGGGCGGGGTTGGATCGGATCGAGGAATTGCGTCAGGGGCCAAATTTTGCCGCCGCCAACGACCTGGAAACCATAGGTAATCTCAGTGTTGCCGTGCTGCCGCTGGCGCGCGGCTCGCAGAGACAGCTGCGCTGGCACCGAAGGCAGGCGCTCCATTTGCTGAACGACATCCAAGGCGTCGTGAAAGACAAGATTACGGCGCATCTGGCCGCTAGCGACGCGGAGCGGATCCGCGGCCCACACGCCAGCCGTTGCCCGGCCTTGTCCATGTATCAGGTCCTCAAGGCCCGTGCGGTCCTCGAGACATTGTACCGGCGCCCCTATATCGAGGGCAAGATGTTAGATCTCAAGGCGAGGCAGCAGGAGCTGCAGCGCGAGACGAGGGATATCCTGCACCGCACGCGCGAGCTGATCGAACGCGACCTGTCCAACATGAGTTGGAATCTGATCGCTGATATCGAGACCGAAAGGCCGCTCGAGGCACTGGATTCGTTCCTGGCGGCAAATACGGTAACAGTCCAGGCCAACCGTCCTGCCTCCCAGTTCAACGTGCATCAGGTGTTGCGAGAGATGGACCACGAGCCGAGACCGCCGCAAGGGAAGGCGGGACTGATGCGGCTTCCGGTCGTCGACCTGCAGGGGCGGCCCGTTGCGACGGAGCCCGAGACGCGCTATTCGATCTTTCATCGCGTGACTGAGGGGCGGGTCCCGGTGGTCGCGGTGCAACTGCCGTCACGACCGAGTGCCTTCATGCTCGCACGAACGCTCACCGTCGAGGGGGTGCCCTACCGCATGGACCTGTTCGGCGGCAGCAAGTTGAAGCCGCCCAGATCGACGCTAGCGCAGATCGCCGCGCGCGTGCCCGGCGCGGCCAGCGTCGAGCCGCCCGGGGGAAAGCTTTTGGCCATTCCCTATGCCGAAACGGCCGCCGGAACCGACTTCGAGCGGCTGTCGCGGGCCTGGGCTCCGTTCAAGGAGGCCTACTTCTATACGCAGCGCAGGGGCTTTGCAGCACCACTGGCGATCAAAGGTCTTGGGCCCCATGACGCTGCGCTTGAGGGCACGTTCAGACTGGCGCTGCTGCCGGACCGGCCGGCCGGCGAGGCGCATCCTTTCAGGCTCAGCGGAGCGCAGGGCGGCATCGCGCTGCGCCCGCATGACGGCTGCGGCTTCATCAAGACCTCGCTCGCTACGCGCATGCCGGCGGTTCGGCGCGTCGGCGACCAGGACAATCCGGAGCGGGTGCCGGCCTTTGGTGAGGGACGCCGAGCATCGCTGCCTGCCTCCGCCCTGCAACACTATCCGCGCAGCGAAGAGGTGGCCGCTGAGGCGCGCAAGATGGCCAGCAACTGGCTCGCGGGCCGAGACGAACAGGAACTGAACTCTGAAGACCTCTACCGCACAGTGACCGGTGGACACATCGATGGCCCCGGCGCGGTGGCAGTACCTTCTAGTGACGGCCGGCTTCACGTGCCGACGCTCAAGAGTGAGTCCATGACGGGGACGCAAGGCGTGCTAATCGGGCGCTCGCCATATGACAAGCCCAACCTGCGCCCCTTCGCGACCGCCCAGGTCGGCTCGAGCGCCGATGGGGACCCGACCGCAATCTTCCTCGATCAGTGCGTCGCCATACAGTACAGCTTCAATGTCGCCCAAAAATCCAGCGGTGAACTGGCCGCGGACGATCCGATGTTGTTCGCCAAGGGCATTTTGATCGTGGTGCCCGACGAGATGTGGCCGGCTGCGTTCGCCGATCGAGGGCTGGTGCTGTCTGCCGAGGACGTCAAATGTCATTCTCACTGGGCGAGGGCCAAGGACCGCGCCAAGGTGGACACCTTGCTCGACTGCGTCGGCATCTTGCAGGCGACCGAGGTGTTCGCTCCGGGTTCGTTGGTTGCAGTCCCGCCGGTTGAGCAAAAAAAGCTCGATGGCGACTTCGACGGGGACGCCGTCATTATCGTCGCCGACCGGCCGCAGCTTTATCAGCATGTCAGGCAGTTCGATCAGGCCGAGCAGGCGCGCGGCGTGCACTCGCTCAAGCCGCCCAAATCGCACACCCCGGCGATCGAAGGCGAGCACTACCAGTTCAGCCGCGCCAGCCAGATCCTGGCCGCGACGCAAAATGTCCTGGAGACCTATACCGGCCTGCAGCGAGACTTTCTGGCGCAATCTCAACAGGCAAGGCGCTGGTTTGCCGAGCGGGCTATCTTCGGGATCTACGAGGGCATCCACCACGAACTCAGGCGCGAGCTTCAAGTGCTGCTAACCCAGGACGAGGTGAGCCGGGAGCAGATCGAGCACAGTCTCGAGAAGGCGGGGCGCGAGATCGAGGTCGCAGATCATCCGGTCGCCCGCGAGGTGGCCGAGCTGCTCATGGCCGATCTCGAGGCGTGGGCGGCGCAACCGCGCGTCCTGCCCGCAACGGCAGAGGGCGGCAACGACGCACGGCGGACGGTGAGCGCAGATCTCTGCGAGCTGTTGCCGGACCTGGCGGAGGCCTACCCCGCCACGGCTCAGCCACGAGAGCGCATCCAGCTGATTGTCGACAATTATCCAGCACGCATTCATCCGCGACCGGATGGTTACGTTGCCGATGACCACGTGCAAAGTGCCAATAACCTGCTGAGTGTCGGCATCAAGGTCGGAACGGATGCCTATAAATCTGACACGGGCGCCTGCTTGTTTGCGGCCAAGAGCCGTCAGCTTCTGTACTTGCTGCAAAAGGCCCCCGGACTGAGCGCGGTGCCCTACACGAAGGGTATTGCGGCGCGCCTGAAACAGGGCCGCCTTGATGTCGATGCGACACTGGCGGATCTGAAGGACAATCCGACGCTGACGGCGTCGATCATGGAGGCTTCTATCAAGCTCGCGGCGGAACGAGGTATTCTGTCCGAACAATCGGACCGGTGGGCTGCCAGCGCGGGTCCGGTCACGACGCTGGCCGGCGAGCAAGCTAATGAGCGCGCCCACATCGAGGCCGAAAACGCCAAGGTCGAAGAGAACGCAATCACAGCGACCCTGGGCGAGGTGGCCGAACGCCTGCGCACATACAACATCGAGGTGAGCTTGCCCCATCACGATCGGCGTTTGAGATCAGAGGCTTCGATGCGAGACCAGCTCACCGGAATGAGCGTGCCGTCCGCTCAGGCGTCGCAGCTGATCAGCAACGCCGTCCGCCATGTCTTCGAAATCCCTGACCGGGACTTTACTGCCGCCTTCAGGAAGGCCGTGCTGGTCTTCGAGGATCAAGGCTACACCGAGGTCAGCACAACCAACTGGTTCAAAAAGCTCAATCCAACCTTTATCGGCATCACAACCGTCTTTGCCACCCCGCGGGGTTACCGCTTCGAAGTGGAGTTCCATACCCCCAGCAGCTACAAGGCCAAGATTGCCAATCATCATGTCTACAAGATGCTGCAGCGTGGCCCTCCAGGGATCTCCGATCAATCGCGGGCCGAGGAACTCCTGCAACACGCGCGCACGATCTGCAAGGATGTCGCAATTCCCGATGGGGTCACAGACATCCCCCACTGGGACATTGACACCGGGAGCACGGCTGGCAGCATGGCCTCTGCCGTGCGAGCTGCCCTGCCAAGAATACCCAAAAGGTCGCCGATGGCCGGACAAATTGTTGCCGCGCTGGGTGACAAGTCGGTCGTACTCGTCGGAATGATGGGTGCCGGGAAATCCAGTATTGGCAAGAAGCTCTCTAACTTGCTGGGCCTGAAGTTCTTCGACTCCGACCAAGTCATCAAGGACAAGACAGGCGCAAAGTCCATCAATAAAATCTGGGAAAATCAAGGCGAGGGTTACTTCAGGGAACTTGAGGAGAAGCAGATCCCACAATTGCTCGCGCAAGGCCCCATGGTGCTCGCAACCGGTGGTGGGTCCTTCATCAACGACAGGACCCGCAACTGCATCGCCCAAAACGCGATCTCGATCTGGATCGATGCCGATCTGGACATGATCATGAGGCACCTGCCGAACGATACGAGCCGTCCGCTGCTGCAAACTGAAGATCCAAAAGGAGCGATACAAAAACTGATGAACCAGCGCCAAGAGATCTATGCGCAGGCCCAGCTCAGAATTTCCCCGATTAAGTGGGAAATCAATAAGAGCGCGGCTGAGTGCCTGAACAAGCTTCACGACAAGCTTTGCGCTGACGTTGCCGAACCAGGCGCGCCCGCGGACCGAGGAGCGGCATGAGAAAGCGCGCGTCGTCGCTTCGGGCAAGCGAAATGGACCCCAATTTTTGGACAACGAGTTTAGCTGGTCCTAAGAGCCCGATTTGCGACCGCTTCTGACAGCGCGTTGAGTCGGGTGCATTGCACAGCTATTGCGACGGTACCAACGCGCTCGGTTCGGACTTCCCGTCAGACGCCAGGGACAGGTCGAGATTGTGTTGCAACATCTGATTCCCTGGCTCCGTTTTGAGAGCTTGCCGATATAGCGCTTGTGCCGCCTCATGCCGGCCCTGAATATCCAAGACAGCTCCTTTCGCATTCAATGCACGCACATTACCTGGGTCCGCAACTAAGACTCTGTCGAGTACTTGAAGCGCCCCGTGCTGGCGTTTCTGCGCCAACAAGAGTTTCGTAAGACTGATTGCCGCATCGACATTATCCGGATCCTGCTTCAAATCCCGCAAAGCCCGCTCTTGAGAATCCTGCCCGACTGCGCGCAAAATGCGTTCGCGCATAGCCGGATCGATGTGATCGGCGCCGAGCAACGCTGGTGGCGCCGTCTCCTTCACTGAAAGAGCTGGCTTATTCCAACTGGCGCAACCGCCCAGAGGCAGGATGGCGAGCGCGGCAAAGAGAGCTGAGTTCAAACGAAATGAAATCATGTTCGGTTCTCACACCTTTCATCAAGTGCTTTGGCTGTCAGTGGACGGCAACGCGGATATCGCGAGATTCCCCTGTGGATCCACAGTTGGTTCTAGGCGCAGCTTGACGGATCCGGCCGGTTGAATCGTGAAGTCCGACGCGAGGTCCTGATAAGACAGGACAGCAAGATCAATCCCGTTTCGCGTTAGAAAACCGCGGACGAAGCGTCGGACATCGATCGAAGTTAATATGACAGGGCGAGCCTGATCCGGCGCTGTACTGGAAACGATGTGACGCATCTGTGATAGTAGCGCTTCGCTCTGGCTATCATTCAGTGCAAGGTGGGGGCCTGCAGCCGAATCCCGAGCCGCACTGCGCACCACACCCTCGGTCTCACGTTCGATGATGAAGGCGGGAACGATTCCGTTTCCGTTCGCATAGCGGTGACAGATCTGCCGCTTCATACCGGAACGAACGTGTTCGGTGAGAAGGGCGACATTTTGTTCACGTTCGCCCCATTCGGCCAATGCCTCCAAGACGACGCGAGTGTTGCGGATCGGGATACCTTCATCAAGCAGGCGGCGCAGCACATCGGCAATCCTGGGGAGCGGCGTCGTGCGCAACACTTCCTTCACCAGGTCAGCATATTCCTGCTCCATCCTGCCCAACAATTGGCTGGTCTCCTGGATTCCGACCAAGCGCGGTGCATAGCGGGTCAACGTTGCTTGGACACGCAACGCGATGCGTTCGCTGGGACGGAGATGCCCGACGCCGGCGGCCTGGAGAGCCCGTGCGTGGCCTTGTTCGACCCAGATTGTGTTCGTTTCCGGATCATTCCGGAAAGGGATACCGGTCGATTCAATGCTTGCCAGACCGTCTTTTAGCGTTAGCTGTGTCGGATCAATCAAATCCTGTGCAACCGGCACGCCCTCGATATCTATCCTGAATTGCGACTCGGGCAGCTGCTGATCGACCGCGATAGGGATGCGGGGAACGATGATGCCGAGATCGGCCGAGACTAATTGCGAAGCGCGTGCAAAGTGCTGTTGTAATTCGACTTGGTCGATCGCATGCATCAGGTTGAGCGCTTGGAAGAACGCAATCGGACACGCCTCTGCAGGCATGGTTTGGTTTTTAGGCTCCACTGGGGCTGCAGCTGTAGCATCGACATTGTTGGCGCCTATCACATTTCCCTTGACAGTGCTTGCCGCCGCGAAGATCGCGGCCAAGATAAGAAAGACGGGCAGGGGGAAACCGGGAACGAACCCCATCGCAACCAAGACCGAGGCCGCCAGCCGCAACGCTCGCGTACTGGCCGTGAGTTGAGTGACTATGTCGGTCCCAAGGTTGAGGCTCCCAGCCCCAGTCACACGAGTGACGATGGTCCCCGAGGTAATTGAGATCAGCAGGGCCGGAATCTGCGAGATGAGCGCATCACCTATAGTAAGCAGGGTATAGTGACGCAGCACCTCGCCGAAAGGCATACCCTTCGAAAGCAGGCCGATCGAAATCCCACCCAACATGTTGATGAAAATAACCAGCAGCCCGGCGATGGCGTCGCCCTTCACGAATTTCATCGCGCCATCCATAGCGCCGTAAAGTTTGCTTTCCTTCTCTAATGCGCCGCTCCGCCTGCGAGCTTCCTTGGCATCGATGTGGCCGTTCCGTAACTCTGCATCGACCGCCATTTGCTTGCCCGGCAGAGCGTCGAGCGTGAAGCGCGCCGCCACTTCTGCTACGCGTTCCGCGCCCTTCGCGAGGACCATGAACTGCACCATGGTCACGACCAGAAATATGACGATCCCTACGACGATATTGCCTGAGATCACGAATTCACCGAACGTGTGGATGATGCTACCTGCCTCCCCTTCGGCCAGGATCAGTCGCGTGGTTGCGATGGTGAGCGCCAGACGGAACACCGTGGAAATCAAGATGACGCCGGGCAAAGAGGAAAATTCAAGTGGCGTGCTAATATACAAAGCAACCATCAGCAGCAGTATTGCCAAACCCATATTGAATCCGATCAGTGCGTCGATCACTACGACAGGTACTGGCATCACCATCATAGCTATGGCCAGAAGCAGCATCAGCGCGACCATTAAGTCCGGGTTGGCAGGCGCGCGCTCGAGGAGGTTACGCATGATGTTGGCCATGGAGACCCCTTTGTGATCGTTTGAGAATCGCTTCGCTGCTACGCAGCTTTCGAAGACACACCCCGCGCTGGCAACGCTTGAGATTGAGAGACCGCGAAACGCGCCAGTCACCGGGTGCATCCAGTCTGTCCAGGACCGTCAGGGTCTCGCCGCCGAAGCCGTCCGAGATGAGCGCATAGGCTCAGTACACGCCGAAACTGGTTCCGCAGGACCACAACGCCTTCACGCACCCCAATTACCGAGGGCGACATTGTAGGTGTGGCGGCTTGGCATCGGAGTTCTCCTTTGATCAGGCCCTGCGAACCTGGAAACTTTTCAATACGGGAGAAAAGCGATGCGGCCATTTCGGCTCAGCAGTACGCGGCTGTCCTCAATCCGATCGACAGTCCATCCATCGTCCAAAAGGGCCCCGACGAAATACTTCTCGCCATTGATGACAATATACGGCGAGGGCCCACGCCAAACCGCCTCGACCGCGATTGCGGATGGCGCCTTCTCCTCTTTGGTGATCACCCCATTGACCAGTGTTAGAGCGCCCTTCGTGTGATGATCGAACCACTGCTGAACCTGCTGCCAACTGGTGGCCGATGCAGACGTGACGGTGCCTTCAGCGGTAACAACACCCTTTGCGGAGCCTATCTTAATGTTGAGCAGGCCTGCTCTATCGACTTCCTGTTGCAGGTCTTTGGCCGCTGCCACGGTAGGCGGATTGTCGGCGAAGTTGTGGGTAGGTTTGGATTCAAGTTTGGCATCAGGTGAATTGGCGCTCGATGCACCGGCGCTGCCGTAGTAGGAGAAAATCGCTGAGAGCGCGCCGATCCCGACCGAGCCCAGTAACACGAAGGCTAGTACAGGGATCGAGTGGCGTGGTGTACCGCTGGAACCAGCTGGCGCTGCACCCTGTGCCGACCAGAGTATGGACATCGCGCCTAGGTGAATGACGACCGGAAGTGGAACAACAATACCCTCGCCTGCGGCAATATTCCCGCTGCCCTTCACGTTGAGTTCGGCGGCAAGGGCCTCGACCTCGATCGAATTGGCAAGAAGAGTGACCCGAAGATGATGCGGCGCGAGTCCCTGCTCGACGAAGATCAGATCGGCATCGAGCCCACTACCGATTACGTTCGTTTCTGGAGCCAGCTTACCGGTCAGTCCGCAGTAAAGGCCCGATAGAACTTCGAAATGAAGGCAAACCGTGTCATTCAAGAATAATCTTCCGAACAAGGAGAGAAGCCGCACGGCAAATTGCCGTGCGGCTCATTACAGTTTCACATCGCACCAAGGGGCGCGAACGAGGCTATTTGAGCCACGCTTCAGGCATTACTGAACGCGTTCGTCGGCAACCTTCTTGATTGTCGTGAGCTGCGTCGTAACAGTGCGCAACTGCATACTCCTAGCCGTAGCCTCCGCGCTAACGGCTGCTAGCTCCGCGATTTGAGCCTGGAACGCAGCAGCCCCACCGGCTGTGGTCGCTGCGTTTGCAGCAGTCGAAAGGCCGGCACTAGCAGCGCTAGCAATGGGACTCGAAACATTAGGCATATTATTTCCCTTTCTTCGAATTGTGCCGTTATCAACGGCCACTATTACCTGACGAGAACCATCCAGCGTCAGGTATCCTCTTCCGTCTCTGCCATAGTTTCCTCGGCATCAGCCATGACATCGTTCATTGTAGTTAATGCAACGGCGGTCAGAGCCAGCTGGAAGGCTTCTTGTTCGGACGCAGATTGCGAGCCGTCGCCAGAATTGAGCGGGATGTCCGTCCGATCGCGTCCCCTAACCGGCCCGTTAGGATCGCCCGGGTGGTTAGGATTAGCCGGCGTTTTAGCACCAGAAGGTCCGCCAGGTCCGTGTGGCGGTTGTCCATTCGAAGGTCCATGACGCCCTGCACGGGCAAGGGAAGCACCGAAGCTGCCAATACTTCTAATTCCTGCGACCATCATGTACTCCGGCGTTTATCTTCATTCGTCGAGGGGCGGCCATGTCCTGCAGGCATCCACCTCCTCAGGTTAAAGCCGCCAGCTGTCGACAAGCTGACGAGGGTTAGAAAAAAACGAGCGCCAAATCACAGTTGTGGGCGATCTCCCCCTCGTATTGAGGCAGACTTCTAACCAACATCATTCTGACGGCGAAGCGCGGTGCGCTTCTACTGCACGACACCGGTTAACGTGTCTTGACATGACAGCTACGAAAGACGGCCGGCTCAAATCGGAATCGGTGACCTGCCCACCATCGGAATACGCAGTCTATAAGCAAATGCTGCAAGCGGGACTGGCGCTGGGCCCGCTGGAGACGCGGCATGCGCGACGCCTTCAAGGCGAAGCCGGTGAAGTCGGAGCGCAATGACGCGCGTGGGATCGCGCAGCTTAGGCGGCTTGGCTGGTTCCGACCGGTGCATTGCAAAGTCGCTGCCCGCGCAAGAGGAGCGCGCCGCTGATGGCGCGCAAGCTCATGAAGCTGCAAACATGAGGAAGTTATCTGACTACAGTGATCGAACGCGCCTCCCTAATTGAGACCCGGGTTTCCCTGTGGCGAGTTCGCTACCGCTCATTGTGCCGGAGGGTCTGGCAGGGCTCCTGCCACTGCTTTTCTATCGAGGCCGTTTTGGGCCTCGTATTCCTGAACGAGTTCCTGCCTGACGGCGGTCATCTGCCCGCCAGGCAGATCGGATCATGGCGCCGGGCATGAGCTTGGGGACGGGCTTCTCGCCGAAGGCATTGGGAATGATCCTACAAAAGCCCGCCAAACCCTGTGCCGCCATCGATGCTGTGGCACGGTGCGATCACATCCGGGTACTCGTCGACGGCACGCCCGCAGCAAATGACCTCGGCCGACCAACGCGGTGCGGGCCTGCATCGTCGTTCACGCCGACGCTCGCTTGGGGCGGATTCGCGTTGGCGACTCGGCATCCCCTTCAGGCCCACGTCGGCCAGCAAACTCACGGATTGGGTGCCCGGCTATCTATTCATTACCCACGCTCTTGTACGGATTTGCCTCGCTGGCTGTCCGGTAGTCCTCCAAATTGCCGCCCAGAAACAAGCGCTCGGTCTCTCGGGTCGGCGTTCTACCCAGCGAGCACATCAGATCCACATCCGCGTCGATGTTGTCCTGATCCTCGACATTCATTCCGAGCCCAATACTGCTCAGCACGTCGTCTGGCGTCAGACTGCAGACTTCGGGATGGTGTACGTGTGCAGCATGTTCGCATTGTGGGCGATCGCTCGCGCCCAAGGGTCGCGCGAAACGGCCAGTTTTGAGGGGTCCTCGACCAACGACACGAAAGGAGAGACTGCTGTCTTACCCCGCATATGCCAACCAGCTTGGCGCGCCCGGTCCGTGGGATATCGCTCCAGAGGATCTCCTACAGAAGAATGATCCCGCGCCGTGTTGCGGGCATGGGATATTGCGCTCGTGTTGGCTTCGGTACGCGGCTTGCAATCGGCATCCTGATTCTGAAAGCGATGCAGCTTGACATATGACGACCTGGCAACGTCGTCGAAAATGCGATCCCGATCGACAGGACCGTCGGGAGCGGCGATGGCTGGTGTCCACCGCGCTGTTTGCTGCGCGGCCAGGCTGATCTCGTTTTTGAGCGCCCCCAGAGTGGCACCCGTCAGCGCTGCGGCAAGCTGGGCGCACGCTCTCGAAAATGATGCGGCCGGGCGCAACATCAGCGAGTTCGAGCTTTCCGTCATTCGGGCGCGGATGTACGAAGCCGCGCGACAGAAGGCCCAGCGTGGCGAACTGCGGATAAGCGTGCCGATCGGCTACATCTGGCACCGCGATTACGGCCTGGGTTTCGACCCTGATATTCGGGTCCAGGAAGCCATCAG
>NZ_JBSKBR010000055.1:0-12813 GCF_053714315.1 Mesorhizobium sp. PL10
TCCGCTGGAACACCCCTCATCCGTCGCCTTCGGCGACACCTTCTCCCACAAGGGGAGAAGGTAGAGCCTCTCAACAGTACGCCGCGCGCAAGCCCGGCGTACTGCCGCATTTAAGACCCCATAGATCGAGACAGCAATTTGACCACCAGCCCCCTCCTCGACGCCACAGGCGTCGCCAAGTCCTACGGCGCGGTCGCGGCGCTTCGCAACGCGTCGCTCTCCGTGCTGCCGGGCGAGGTCCACGCCTTGATGGGCGCCAACGGTGCCGGTAAATCGACGCTTGTAAAAATCCTGACCGGCGCCATTCCGGCCAATGCCGGGCGCATCCTGATCCGTGGCGAGGCGCGCGATATCCGCTCGCCTGCCGCCGCGCGACGTGCCGGGCTGTTGCCTGTCTATCAGGAGCCGTCGCTGATCCCCGACCTCGACGTGCTGTCCAATCTCAGGCTCACCGGCACGCCGGTCGAGCCGTTCCGCGCCTGGGTGCGCGAGTTGGGCATCACCGACCTCGACCTGCGCGACACCGCGCGAGACATTCCGCTGGCCGTTCTGCGCGTGCTCGACCTGGCGCGTGCGCTGGCTGTCGAGCCAGACGTGTTGCTGCTCGACGAGATGACGGCGGCACTGCCCGCCAACCTCGCCGAGAAAGTGCTGGAAGTGGTGCGCCGCCAGGGCGATTCAGGCCGTGCCGTGATCTTCATCTCGCATCGCTTCGTCGAAATCTCGGCGCTATGCGACCGCGCCACCGTGCTGCGCGACGGCGAGACCGTCGGCGTCGTCGACATCGTGCCGGGCGTCGAGGAAAAGATCGTCGAGCTGATGCTCGGCACCCGCATCGTCAAGACCCATGTCGCCGCCCGCAGCGCCGCCGAGAAGGCAGCACCCGCCCCTGCCCGGCCGCGCATTTCGGTGCACAATCTGCGCGTCGGCACCAAGCTCAGCGACGTCTCCTTCGATCTCGCCGATGGCGAGGTCGCCGGCGTCGTCGCGCTCGAAGGCCAGGGCCAGGACGAGTTGTTCGCCGCCCTTGCCGGCTCGATCAAACCGAATGGCGGCACCATCGAGGTCGACGGCTCTCCCGTGAAATTTTCGCACCCGATCGACGCCATCCGTTCGGGCATTGCCTATGTGCCGGGCGACCGGTCCGAAGCGCTCGCGATGCAGCGCTCGGTGCGCGAGAACATTGCGCTGCCCTTCAGTGCGGCGCTCCGCAATTGGGGTCCGATCGCCATGCGCCGCGAGCGCGCCACCGTGCTCAGCGCCATCGAGCGGCTGCAGATCGACACCCGCGCGCAAGGCGAGGTGCAGCGCCTGTCCGGCGGCAACCAGCAGAAGGTGACCATCGCCCGCTGGATCGCGGCGGACGCCCGCACCATCCTGTGCTTCGACCCGACGCGCGGCATCGATGTCGGCACCAAGCAGGAGATTTACAAGCTGCTGCGCGAGCTCGCCGGCAACGGCAAGTCGGTGCTGTTCTACACCTCCGAGCTGGAAGAGGTGCAGCGCGTCTGCGACCGCGTCATCGTCATCTTCGGCGGCCACCTGGTTGACATTTTTCCGGTCGAGGAGGCCGACGAGCCGGCGCTGATGCGAGCCGCCTACGGCCTGCCGCGCGGCGCCAAGGCCGATATCGGTATTCTGGCTGACCCGACGGCCAATGCTTCCGAGTCGGGGGCGACGCCATGAACCATTTCCTGCGCCGCCAGGGCTGGGTCGTCGGCCTGTTCGCGCATCTGGTCGTCCTGTTCATCGCCACCAGGATCATCCAGCCCGCTTATGGCAGCGGCGATTTCGGCTCGCTTGCCCGCGCCGTCCTGCCCTACGCCTTCGCAGTCGCCGCCCAGACGGTGGTGGTCATCGCCGGCGGCATCGACCTGTCGGTCGCCGCCATGATGGCGCTGACCAGCGTCACCGCAGCGTCGATGATGAATGGCGCCTCCGAGGAATACGCGCTGTTCGTGGTGCCCTTCGTGCTCGCCATGGGTTGCGTGCTCGGCGCGCTCAATGGCCTGCTTATCGTCGTCACCCGCGTGCCCGACATTGTCGTCACGCTCGCCATGCTGTTCGTGCTGCAGGGCGCGGCCCTTCTGGTGCTCGGCGCGCCGGGCGGCGCCGCCGCCGAGTGGCTGAAGGCGCTGATCTCCGGCACCGTGCCCATACCCGGCCTGCCCGACGCCATCGACGCCTGGCTGCCCAAGGCGCTGCTGGTGCTCATCGTCTGCCTCTGCGTCATCTGGATACCGCTCAGGCGCTCGCGCCTCGGCCTCTCCATCTACGCCATCGGCTCGAGCGAGCTGGCGGCGTTCCGCTCAGGCGTGCCGGTCAAGCGAACCCGCATCATCGCCTATGCGCTGTCGGGCCTGTTCGCCGCCTTTGGCGGCCTGGCGTTGACCATGAGCACCGGCATCGGCGCCCCCATCCCAGGCCCCTATCTGCTGGCCAGCGTCGCCGCCGTCGTTCTGGGCGGCGTCGCGCTCGGCGGCGGCAAGGGCGGCCTGATCGGCCCCATCGTCGCCGTCTTCGTGCTGCGCCTGGTGCGCACCGATCTCACCCTGCTCGCCATCGACCCGAATGTCACCGCCATCATCGAAGGCCTGATCATGGTTGCGGTGGTGATGTTCGGCGCGTTCATCACGATGCGAGGGCGGCAATGAGGGGTGGGCATCAGCGCGCTCTTCTTCCTTCCCCCCTTGTGGGGGAAGGTGGATTGCCGCGCAGCGGCAAGACGGATGAGGGGTGTTCCAGGAAACACCAACGTCTCACTCCGCTGGAGCACCCCTCATCTGTCTCGGCGCTATCGCGCCGATCCACCTTCTCCCACAGGCGGAGAAGGGAAGTCGCGCCAACGCCATCGCGAAGAGTCATGCCATGAGCACCACCGCGATCATACCCCAACCCCTCCCCATCGGCCGCCGCGTAAAACGCTTCATGGCCGACCGGCCGCTCATCCCGCTGATCATCCTGCTGATCATCCTCGTCGTGATCCTGCAGATCCTGCGTCCCGGCATCGTCAACGAGCGCTGGATCGCCAACACCATCAAATTCGCCATTCCGCTGGCGATCCTCGCGGGCTGCCAGACCATGACCATGCTGACCGGCGGCATCGACCTGTCGGTCGGCACGGTGGCGACGATGAGCGCCTTCATCATGGCGACGCAAGTGGTCAACCAGGACCCGGCGGTGGCTTTCCTGCTGGCGATGATGCCGGCGGTGCTGATCGGCCTCGTCAACGGCATCGGCGTCGGCGTCTTTCGCGTCCACCCGCTGATCATGACGCTGGGCACCAGCCTGATCGGCACCGGCTGCCTGCAGGTCTACCAGCGCACGGTGATCGCGTCGGGCGCCAAGATCCCCGACTTCCTCGCCTGGCTCGGCACCGGCGTAACCTGGGGCTTCCCCAACGCGCTGCTTCTGTTCCTGCCGCTGGCAGCCCTTATCGTCTTCACGCTGGCTCGCACCGGCTTCGGCCGCCTGCTCTACGCCGTCGGCGACAATGAGCGCGCAACGCGGCTGTCGGGCGTGCAATACTGGCAGGTCATCACCGCGCTCTACGTCACCTCCAGCGTGCTCGCCGGCATCACCGGCCTGCTCTATATCGGCCTGATCAAGGCCCCGTCGCTATCGCTCGCCGAACCCCTGGTGCTGCCCTCGGTGGCCGCCGCCGTGATCGGCGGCACCTCAATCTTCGGTGGCCGCGGCGGCTACACCGGCACTATCATCGGCGCGCTCATCCTGACCGTGCTGACGACGCTGCTGACCATCCTGCAGATGCCGGAGGGCGCGCGGCGGATCCTGTTCGGGCTGATCGTGCTGTTCGTGACGGCGGCGTATCTGCGGATTGTGGAGGAGCGGTAGGCGGCCGATGCCGCTTAGAGCCAAGCTACCCATCCCAGCCGCAGGCCCCCACTCCGTCTCGGCTTCGCCGAGCCACCTCTACCCCCCACATAGTGGGGGAGAGGAAATGCCAAGCTTTCTGAGGAAGAGGAAATCCAGCCTTTGAAGACCGCAATCCCCGAAAATTAGCGTTTCCTCTCCCCCACGAAAGTGGTAGAGGTGGCTCGGCGAAGCCGAGACGGAGTGGGGGCCGCCCTAAGCGATTGCCAGGCGAACTCGCCCACCCAGAGCGCACCCGCGCCCCTACTTCAGCGAAATCGCCATCCCGCTCAAATCCGCATTCACCTGCAATCCCACCTGCCGGCCCGTAAGCTCGAGCTGGGCGCCCTTGTCGTTGGTCATGACGATCACCTGCGCGCCCTTGCCGAGCGCGCCGCCGCCGCCCGCCGCGCCATAAACCCCGGTCGCATCGCGGACCCTGCGGATATGCCGCACGGTGCCCTTGAAATAGGTCTTGGAAACGCCGAAGGCGAAGCCGCCCGAGACGCCGCCGATCGAGATGGGATAGGAGCGGCCATGGAAGGTCAGCGTGCCCTCGCCGCCGGAGCCGCCGACGAAGAAGGCCGCCTTGTAGACGGCAAAGCGGATCGTGCCGCTATCGGCATGCGCGGCACTGGCAGCGCCGACGGCAACAGCGGCGATGGCCGCAACCGCGAGCGAACGAAAGCTGGACGAGATGGTCATGATAAGCTCCTCAACAGCGCCGCTCACCCAACAGGCAGGGCTCGTCGGCGTCGAATCCAACTGGAACAGTTTAGGCTGGGATTTGGTTCCAGGGTTGGCGGGGTTAGCGCGTTATCGCCACGAAACAAGTGCTAATGTGGGCATACACCGATTGGAACGCCGGCGACGCCAGCGGAGGGGTGTAGACGACGGTAGCGGGAGGATGGACGGGTTGATGGCTGAACTTGGGCCGACAGCGGACGATCCGGTTCTGGAACGAACTAGCCTGAAGCTGCCATTCTGCTGAAACCCTAAGTGGCCCCGCTAAGTTCAGTTGTGTTGTTACCGGTCAATAGCTGCTCGCATCAACGCAAGTCGATAGAACTCCAGTCCAGCCGAATACGGGCGCTCATGATGGCGCAATGTTCGAGCGGCGTCAGGCCCGCGCCGTGATGCGCGTCGACGGGATGCGACACCGGCTCGAAGCAGAAGAAGCCGGCATCCGGCGACGGCGAGTAGAGGATGAAGACGTCGAGCGCCGGTGAGGCCGTGAGCGAGATGGCGATCCTGTCCTCGGGTCTAGCGATCCTGGCGCGGCGGTCCCAGCCGTCGAAGGCGTTGTTCACCCAGCTTCGCGGCAGCAGGGAGGCGCTCGAGAAATTCCACGCGGGGTAATCGGCCACAGGCGCCACGCCGATCGGCAAATGACGCTTGTCCTCCAGCCAGACCCGTGCCGCCTTCGCCTCAAGCGTCGTTGCGGCGCTGCGCGGGAACCACGGATGAAAGCCGAGGCCGTAAGGCAGGCGAATGCCGGCACGGTTCTCCACGGTGAGCGTGGCATCCAGGGCCCCGTCATGCAGCGCAAAGGCAACGCGCGCCGTGTATCGGTAGGGGCCGATCCCACCGGCATCGAGGACCAGTTCCGCTTCGGTGGCGCTGTGGCCGGCAATCCGCCACTCCTTCTGGAAGCCGTCGCCATGGATCGGAAAGGCCTCTCCCGCCACATTCGGCTCGACGGCGTGGAAGCGGCCGTCGAATTCGAAGCCGCCGCCTGAAATTCGGTTCGACCAGGGAATCAGAAGCTGGCAGCCGGAGGCGCCGGTGCCATGGCCGGGCCTAAGCAGCGGCACCGGTGCGCCGTCGACCAGAGCGTCAAAGCGGGCGATCGCCGCACCCTTCTGCGGCGCCAGGACGACACGGGCGCGGCCATCGCGCAGTTCCAGCAAGCCGGCCATCCCTCACCAGCCGCCGTCGATGGCGATGTTCTGGCCGCTGATCATGTCCGACGCGGGCGATGCCAGGAACAGCACGAGATCGGAAACGTGATGCGGCTCGATGCGCGTCTTGAGACCCTGGTTCTCCAGGATCCAGTCGTTGTATTGCGCCAGCCGGTCGCCGAACACACGCGCCTCGGCCTCCGAAACCACCGCGCCAGGGGATACGGCGTTGACCCGGACGCCATGCGGTCCGAGTTCCCGCGCCAGTGATTTGGTCAGGCCGAGCATCGCGCCCTTCGACGCGACATAGGGCACGTAGCCGTCCCAGCGGCCATTGAGCGTGATGGAGCAGAAATTGACGATCTTGCCATAGGCCTTCGCCTTCATCGCCGGCGCGCAGGCCCGCGCCAAGGCGAAGGCGGCCGAAGAGTTGACGCGGATCTGATCCTCATACTCGGTCAGCGAGAATTCTTCGAACGGCCGGTTGATGATCAGGGCAGCGTTGTTGATCAGAACGTCGATCCCACCTTCCCTCCCCGCCAGCGCCGCCACCGCGGCTTCCGCCTCTGCAAGCCGGTTGAGGTCGCAGCCGATAAAGGTGACGTCGCCGCCCGCCTCAGCGGCCAGCGCCGTGGCGATCCCTGGCCCGTCCTCGCTATCGGGGCGATCGAGCAGCAGCACGCGCGCCCCGGCCCGCGCCAGCGTCACAGCCTGGGCCCGACCGAGCGAGCCAAGGCCGCCGGTCAGGAGCACGACACGATCGGCAAGGACCTTCATTGCCACCACCTCTTACAGAACGCTGTGGACTTCATCGATTGAGGTCTCCGCGACCCGCTTGTCCAGCACAATTTCGCCGCGCGCCATCGCCACCACGCGGTCGCAGCATTCGAAAACGTGGTGCATGTTGTGGCTAATGAAGACGCCGGTGATGCCCTGCTCTTTCAGGCCGCGCACGAAGCCGATCACCTTCCTCGTCTCCTTGACGGAGAGATGGTTGGTCGGCTCGTCGAGGATCATCACCTTCGACTTGAAATGCATGGCCCGGGCGATGGCGACGCCCTGCCGCTGGCCGCCAGAAAGCTCGCCAACAAGGGCATCCGGCGAGCGCAGATGCAGGTCGACATTGGCAATTGCGCGGATGCTTTCGCTGGCCATCTTCTTCTGGTCGAGCAAGCCGACGCCAAAGACCGAAAAACGGGTCGGCTCACGGCCGATGAACAGGTTCCGGGCAATCGACATGGTCGGCACCATGGAATTGTACTGGTAGATCGTCTCGATGCCGAGATCCATCGCGTCGCGCGGCTTGGCGATGCGGACCGTCTGGCCCTCAACCTTGATCTCGCCCTGGTCCGCCGTGTGGACGCCGGAGAGGATGTTGATGAGGGTCGATTTGCCGGCGCCATTGTCGCCGACCAGCCCGAGAGCCTCGCCGCGGGTGACGTCGAGCGTCACCCCCTTCAGCGCATGGACGCCCGAATACCATTTGTGAAGGTTGTGCACGGAGATGATCGCGTCGGCCATCGCTTCAGTCCTCCATCTTGATGGCCTTGGCGCGCTTGCGCATCCAGGCATTGGCGACGACAGCGAATATGGTCAGGAAGCCGATGGCGAATTTGAACCAATTGGCGTCGACATGGCTGAGCACGAGGCCGTTGTCGATGACGCGGATAAGCGTCGTGCCGATGATTCCGCCCATGACGGTGCCGATACCGCCGGCCAGCGAAGCGCCGCCGATGACGGCGGAGGCCACCGCCTGCAGTTCCATGCCCTCGCCGATCGACGGCAAGGGCGAGCCCAACCGCAGCACCTGCAGCATGCCGGCGAAGCCGGAGAGCATCGAACAGAGCATGAAGCAGATGATCTTGACCCTGGCGGTCGGGATGCCCATCGCGGCGGCGGCCGGCGGGAAGCCGCCCGTGGCCTTGATCCAGTTGCCGAAATTGGTGCGTGAAAGCATCAGCGAGGTCAGCACTGCAATGCCGGCAAACCACAGGAAGGACATGCGAAACATGTTGCCGGGGCCAACGAAGGAGGTGAACAGCCAGTTTGGCAGGTCAGCCGGGAGCAGCGGCGGGAAGCCGCCCGAGACGACGACGGTGAGCGAGCGCGCCATGAACAGCATACCGAGCGTGGTGATGAAGCTCGGTATGGCGAAGCGAAGGGTGATGTAGCCGTTGATGAAGCCGATGGCCGCCGAGACAAGCAGTCCGGCGAGCAGCGCCAGCGGGAACGGCGCGCCATGCACCATCAGCACCGCCATCGTCATCGGCATCAGCGCGAACACCGATCCGACGGAGAGGTCGAACTCACCACTGATCATCAGGATGGTGACGCCGATGGCAACGAGGCCGGCCTCCGGCAGGATGCCGAGAATGCCGCGCAGATTGTCCTGGTTGAGGAACACGCCATGCGAGCGGATCTGGAACACGACGATCAGCAGCAAGAGCAGGATCAGGCCGGCCAGCTCCGGCTTTTCGAGATAGGTCTTGAACAGACGCTTCACGTCCGGCTCCAGGAATTCGAACTTCTGTTGATGCATCGGCAGCGCGCGGCACCGCCGATGCAAAGCCATTCATTTGGCTGCGCCGTCAGCGCATCCCCTGGGCAGAGAGCGCCATGATCGCGTCGGCCTGGTTCGGCCGCACGATGCCCTGGCCGGTGTCGATGTCGGAAGGCGCCAGGCCGATCTTCTTGTTGAGATAGGCCTCCATCACCGGCATGAAGCCTTGCATGTAGGGCTGCTGGTCGACCAGCGCCTGCACGTAGCCCTTCTGCATCTGCTGCAGCACTTCGGGCACCAAGTCGAAGCCACCGAGCAGGACCTTGCCAGGCGCTACGCCGCGATCGGCCAGCACGCGGGCGACGCCGGCGCACCAGAACCCGGTGTCGAAATAGGCAGTGGTGTCGGGATGGGCGTTGAGATAGGCGCCAACGCGGTCGGAGGTGATGGCAAGGTCGGTGCCGCTGTCGATGCGCTCCCACGACACGTCGCGGTCGGCATGCTCGGCCTTGTATTCTTCAAGGAACTGCATCACGCCGGCACCGCGGCTTTCGGACCAGTTCTGGCCGGGCGCCGAGATGCCGACCAGAACCTTGATCGGGCCGTCCTTCGGGAAGCTCTCCGAAATGGCTTTGGCCAGCGAATAGCCCGCCGGCTTGAAGCCCTGTCCGACGAATGCCTGGCGCGCATTGCCCTTGGCGCCTTCGGTATCGTCGACATTGACGGCGATCACCAGCACGCCGGCATCGCGCGCCTCCTTGATGACGTCATCGAAGGCATGGTCGTCGACGATAGAGGTCAGCAGCGCGTCGGGTTTGGCGGCAAGAGCTGCGCGCATGTTGGCGACCTGCTGTTCGATCGAGCCCTCGGTCTGGGTGAAGACCATGTTGCAGCTGGCCTCGACCTTGGCGCAGCCGTCGTCGAAGCCTTTCTTCACCGCTTGCCAGAAAGTGTTCGAGGCCGACGAATGATGCGTAAAGACGATGTTCAGCCCGTCGGCGCGGGCAGCGGTCTGGGCGCCAAAAAGAGCGACGCCAAGCAGAAGTGTTGCAGTCAGTTTTTTCATTTCAATTCCTCCCTTTGGATTTTCTAGATGTCGGTCTTGTCGGAGACACGGCGCTGCACGGTGTAGGCTTTGCCAAGGTCGGGGTTGAGCGCCAGCCCCAGGCCCGGTCCCGGCGGCACGGTGATCATGCCGTTCTTCACTTCAGGCAGCGCCGTTACCAGGTCCCGGTACCAGGTGCGGTAGAAGGCGCGCACGCTTTCCTGGACCAGTGCGTTGGGCGCATTGAGCGACAGATGCGTCGAGGCGGCGAGCACGACCGGACCGGTGCAGTCATGCGGCGCGACCGGCAGCCGCCAGGCCTCCGCCATCGCGGCGATCTTGCGCGCCTCCGACAGGCCGCCGCACCAGGAGATGTCGAGCATGACGATGCCGGCAGCCCCGGTTTCGAGCAGGTCGCGAAACGCCCAGCGGCTGCCCAGCGTCTCGGAGGCCGAGATCGGCGCCGGGCTGACCGCCTCGTAGCGTTTCAGGTCGCCGAGGCTGTCCATGCGGATCGGGTCTTCGTGCCAATAGGTGGCATAAGGTTTCAGCGCGCCGGCGATCTTCATGGCCGGCAAAAGCTGCCACATCGAATGGAACTCGACCATGATGTCGATCTTGTCGGCGACAGCGCGGCGGATCTTCTCAAACGGCTTCAGCGCGGATTTCAGGTCTGCCGCCGAGATGTCGTTGCCACGCGTCTTTTCAGCGGCGTGATCGAACGGCCAGATCTTCATGGCCGTGATGCCGTCTTCGAGCAGTTCCTCGGCCAGTTCACCGGCACGGTTGAGGAAGCCGTTGAGATCGTCATAGTCGCGCCCGGCGCTGATGCCGTAATTGGCCGTCGTCTGGCCCTTGGCGTCCTTGATGTATTCAGTGCCGGCGCAGGTGTTGTAGGTGCGGATGGAGCGCCGGCTGAAGCCGCCCAGAAGCTGCGCGATCGGCTGGCCGGTGACCTTGCCGAAAATGTCCCACAGCGCGATGTCGAAGGCCGAATTGCCGCGCACCTCGGCGCCGCTGGAGCGGAAGCCGAGATAGCCGACCAGGTCGGCGGACAAAAGATCGATCTCGAGCGGATCGCGGCCGATCACCCGTGGCGCGACATATTCGTGCAGATACGCCTCGACGGTGCGCGACAGGAAGAAGGTCTCGCCGAGCCCGGTGATGCCCTCATCGGTATGGACCTCGACCCAGAGAAGGTTGGGCCGCTCGTCGATGCGGATAGTCTCGATCGCGGTGATCTTCATGTCAGGCGATTCCCGCATCGAGCAGCGCCTTAACGCTCTTGTCGAAATGTTGCGCCATGTGCTCGACGGCGAGCCGCGGATCGCCCTTGACGATCGCCTCGGCTATGTCCTCGTGTCCCTTGATCATCTTGAGCTGGTCTTCGCTGGAGGAGCGTGTGCGCCAGCCGATCACCCAGGTGCGGCGCGTGACACCGCTGAAGGCGGTGACGATCAGCGAGAAGACCGGGTTGTGCGAGGCTGCGGCGATCGCCTCGTGAAAGGCGATGTCGTGCTCCATGACGATCTCGGGGTTCTGGAAATTCTCACGCATCAGCCTGGCGGATTGCGCAATTGCCGCGGCTTCCGCCTCGGTGCGGCGGAGCGCCGCGAGCGCCACCGTGCGCATCTCGATCGTGCGCCTGACATCATAGACCTGATGGACGCTGATCTGCTGCGTGGTGATGCCGTGCTCGATCACCATCGACATGGCGCCGGTGTCGAGCTTGGCGACGGTGGCGCGGCGCCCGGCGCTCATGTCGATCAGGCGCATTGCCGAAAGCGACCGGAACGCTTCGCGCACGACGGTTCGTGAGACATTGAGCTGGCGCGTCATGGCCGCTTCGCTTGGCAACGGATCGCCAGCCGCAAGGCCCTGCGAACGGATGTGCTGGGTGATCGCCTGGATCGCCGTGCTCACAAGGCCGGGATTCGGCTCAGCCGCTGTCTCCGTCGGATCCTGCATGTCGCCCTCTCAAAACATGTATGACAGGTTGCTATCCAATTGTTGTTAATTTATCCAAGAGATATATGTCAAGAGTGTTTCTAGCCTGGGGACCCCCGCATGAACGAGACGAACGCTGGCCTGCTTTTCGATGCGCGCGACGTCGTCGGCGAGAGCCTGATCTGGGACGATCGCGGCAACCGGTTGGTCTGGATCGACATTATCGGCCGCAGGATACACAGGCTGGATCCGCTGACCTTGGCTCACGAATCCTGGGAGACGCCCGATCTGGTCACTTCGATCGGCTTGCGCGCCGATGGCGGCGCCATTGTCGGCCTGAGGAACGAGATTGCCTTGTGGGATTTCGGGGGACCGTTCCGAACGATTGCGACGATCGAGCCGGACAGGCCCGACATACGGCTGAATGAGGGCGTCGTCGCGCCTGATGGGTCGTTCTGGGTCGGCACGATGGCCAACAACATCGGAGCGGATGATGCCCCCGTGCCCATTACGCAGGAGGCCGGGCAGCTGTTTCGGGTTGCTCCCGACGGCGGTGTGAGCCGCTTGTCCGACGACCATTTTGGCATCACCAACACCATGGTGTGGACGCCAGACGGTCGATTCGTGACTGCCGACACAATGAAGAACGCAATCTACAGCTATGCCTCGGACGGATCATCAAAGCTCGCCGATCGGCGGCTGCTCTTCGGCGACTTCCCACGGGGCCTGCCCGACGGCTCCTGCATGGATGCCGGAGGCTATATCTGGAACTGCCGGGTTGTGGGCGGCAGTTGCCTTGCCCGCATCGCGCCGGACGGCCGACTGGATCGGATCGTCGAACTGCCCTGCTCGTGGCCGACAAGCTGCGCCTTTGGCGGCGCAGACCTCGACACGCTGTTCGTCACGTCCGCGCGCTTCACGATGGCCGCGAAGCACCTTGATTCACACCCGCATGAGGGCGGACTTTTTGCGCTACGACCGGGGGAGCGAGGCGCGTGGAGCAACCGCTTCGGTTAGGCGTCCGCCATGCAGGCATGCGATGGAAGGACTTCAAGGTTGGCGCCGGCCAAGACCCCCAAACGCGCAAATGAATGCTTGTGGCGCGCCACAGAATGACCGAATGAGGCGCAAATCGTTCACGGCTCCACTCCTGAAGCGGAGCCGCTCTTGATCAACCTCGGTTGCCTCGGCAAGTTCGAGAGCATCTTCTACATCGACTCCCAGATAGCGAACCGTGTTCTCGATCTTCGTATGACCGAGCAAAATCTGGACAGCTCGCAGATTTCCCGTAGCTTTGTAGATAATCGACGCCTTGGTGCGACGCAGGGAATGAGTGCCGTATTCCTGGGGTCGAAGCCCGATCGCCTCGACCCATTCGTCGACGAGGCGGGCATATTGCCTAGTGCTCATATGAGCCGTTGGATCGATTCTGCTCGGAAAAGCGTAATCATCCACTGTTCCGCCGCGTCGTTCCAGCCATGCGAACAGGCTGGAGCGTGCGTCGCTCATCAACTCGAACTGAACAGGTCGACCGGTTTTCTGTTGGA
>NZ_JBSKBR010000056.1:0-12574 GCF_053714315.1 Mesorhizobium sp. PL10
AAAGCCCCACCTACAAATCCACCGTGGCGGGCGACGTTTCCTGTGTCGACATCACCGGCGTACACGACACGCAAACCGGCCACGTCACCTTCTTTGCCGTCAACCGCCATTCGAGCCAGGCGATCGACACCGTGGTCGACCTCACCGGCTTCGGGCAGGCAGGCATCGTCGATCACCAGGTGATGACGCATGTGGATCTGAAAGCCGTCAATTCGGCAGGCAATCCCGGCAATGTCGGCCCCAGGAAAGGTGAGGGCGCCTCGATGGCCGGCGGTAAGCTCAGCCTTTCGCTACCGGCCTATTCCTACCAGATGATCCGCCTGAAGCTCTGACGTCAGGCCTATCGTCGAAAGAACTGCCTGCGCTGAGGAGGAGCGTCGAAGTGACGGCCGAGATCGAAATCAGGAATGTGAGCAAGAAATTCGGTGCCATGGCGGTGCTGGAGGACCTGTCGCTCTCCATCAAGGCACGCGAGTTCATCGTCTTCCTTGGGCCGTCCGGCTGCGGGAAATCGACGCTTCTGCGAATGATCGCAGGCCTCGAGACGGTCGATACCGGCGAGATCGCCATCAACAATGAGCGCATCGATCATCTGCCGCCGGGCAAGCGCGGCATTGCCATGGTGTTCCAGTCCTATGCGCTCTATCCGCATATGACCGTGCGCGACAACATGGCCTTCGGGCTGGAGAACATCAGTGTGCCGGGTGAGGTCGTCGAGGCGCGGATCAACGAGGCCGCCCGCATCCTCGAAATGCCGCATCTGCTTCAACGCAAGCCGGGTCAGCTCTCGGGCGGCCAGCGCCAGCGCGTTGCCATCGGCCGCGCAATCGTCAAGGAGCCGAAGGCCTTCCTGTTCGATGAGCCGCTTTCCAATCTCGATGCGGCACTGCGCACCCGCACCCGCATAGAACTTGCCCAGCTTCACCAACGCCTGCAATCGACAATTATTTTCGTCACCCACGATCAGGTCGAGGCAATGACGCTCGCCGACCGCATCGTCGTCATGAACAATCGCCGGATCGAGCAGATCGGGTCTCCGATGGAGATCTATGAACGGCCCGCAACCAAATTCGTCGCGGGCTTCGTCGGCGCACCGGCGATGAACTTTGTCGAGGCGACACTCGACAGATCGGGCGAGCACGCCACGGCCAGGTTTGCGGACATATCGGTCGAGACCGGGATAGCCTCCAACCAGGTGGCCGACGGCAAGTACAGCTTCGGCATCCGTTCGGAAGATGTCCGCGTCGTCGCCGCCGGACAAGGCAATGCCGACGCCGTGGTCGACGTGCTCGAGCGTCTCGGCGAGCGCACCCTGATCTATGCGCGACTGGGCGATGGCCAGCAGATCGTCGGTTCGGATATCGGCAACAGCCGCGTCGCGGTCGGCAACAAGGTCGGGCTCGCCTTCGTCGGTCAGAAATCGCATCTGTTCAGCGAGACCGGCCGCGCCTGGCATGCGAGGGAGGCCTGATATGGCTGACCGGCTGACGATGCCACGAAGCGCGGCGCCGGCCGCCGGCGTCCGAAGCGCCGACATCCATGCGCCGCAATGGCGAAATTTCATTTTCGTTGCGCCGTTCCTGTTCTTCTTTGCCACGTTGCTGGTTTTCCCGCTCCTGTGGGGGATGTGGCTGAGTTTCCACAAGGCCGACACGTTCTCGTCTGGAGAATTTGTCGGTCTCGGAAACTATGTCCGGCTGTTTCATGACAAGGTCTTCCTGCAGTCGGTCTGGAACACCTTCTACTTCGTGCTTCTGACGGTGCCGTCGCTGGCGCTGATCGGGCTCTTTCTCGCGCTTTGTCTCAACCGCCGCACGCGCACCGCCGCGGTGCTGCGAACCCTGTTCTTTTCCTCTTCGGTGCTCTCGGTAACGATCGTCACATTGATCTGGCGCATTGTGTTCATTCCCAATGTCGGCCTGCTGTCGACGATCTACGGATGGTTCGGTGCAACCGCTCCGGCTTTCCTTTCCGATCCCAGCCTCGCAATGATCGGCATCGCCATCGCCACCATCTGGTGGTGCATCGGCCTGCCGATGATGCTCTTTCTCTCGGCGCTCCAGCAGATTCCCCAGGATATCTACGAAGCGGCGGTCCTGGACAATGCCAATCGCTGGCAGACGTTGCGGTCGATCACACTGCCGTCGATCAAACGCACCTTCATCCTGGTGATCATCATCCAGATCGTGCTGCAATTTCAGCTGTTCGGCCAGGCCTGGCTGATGACGCGCGGCGGTCCGAACAACCTGACCAAGCCGATCGTGCTCTACATCTATGACACCGCATTCCGCCGCTGGGACCTGGGCCTGGGCGCCGCGGCATCGGAAATCCTCTTCATCCTCATCCTGATCGCGGCCATGGCGCAGTACCTCGTCACACGCAACAAGGGGGATCAGGCATGAGCGCTCCCGCCATTTCCATCAGGGGACGGGCATTCGGCGACCGCGTGCTGCTGGTCCTCGTTATCCTTCTGTCGATTGTCATGATCGCGCCGGCGCTGTGGGTGGTCGGCCTGTCGCTCAAGGAAAATGCCGAGCTGATGGCGGATCCGAATTCGGTGTTCCACGCGCCCTACACGCTAAAGAACTACATCAACACCGTCGGTACCTCGTCGGTGTTCCGCTGGGTGGGCAACAGTATCATCGTCTCCGGCGGACTAACGATCGGCACGCTGGTCCTTTCCTCGCTCGCCGGCTACGGCTTCGCACGGCTGAACTTTCCCGGTCGAAACATCCTGTTCGTGATCGTGCTGTTCGGTCTGGCGGTTCCCGAACAGGCCGTGCTCGTCGCCCGCCACCAGATCTTCAGCCTGCTCAAGTTCCACAACACCTATCACGGGCTCATCCTCCCGGGCCTGTCGGCTTCGTTCGGCGTCTTCCTGATGACCCAATATTTCAAGGCCATCCCGAAGGAGCTGGACGAAGCCGCCATGCTGGACAATGCGAGCCGGTTCAAGATTTTCTGGAAGGTGCTGTTGCCGCTCACGGTGCCCGCCCAGGCAACCCTCGGCATCTTCACCTTCCTCGGCGCGTGGAACGATTACCTGTGGCCGCTGATCTCGGCAACCAGGAAGGACATGTACACGCTGACGGTCGGCATGGCCTCGACACAGACCAATTTCGCCCAGTCCGAAGGCATCGGCTTCTTGATGGCGCAGGCGGTGTTTGCCGGCGCGCCGATCCTGATCGTCTACCTGTTTTTCCAGAAATACATCGTCACGGCCGTCTCTGGCGCGGCGGTGAGATAACGAAATTGTCCGGGGGGATGCGCCGCAGCGATTGAAGCATGACGCCAATCCAGGGTGGAGCGGCGGACACCAAGCAGGAGGAAACTGACATGAAAATGAGGAAACTGTTGTTTGCCGCGCTCTCCGCGGGCGTAGCGATGCTCGCAAGCCCGAGCTTTGCCGCAACGGAGCTGACCGTCCAGCGCTTTTTCGGTGCCTGCGACGCAGATTTCGGCACCAACACCGATGTCACCAAGGCCGTCGGCGAATGCGGCATCATCACCTCGCTGATCAACAAGTTCAACGCCGACAATCCCGATGTGCATGTCATCGTCTCCACCGTGGAATGGCCGGGCTATGATCAACTGACCGCGCAGTTCGCTTCGGGCGATGCGCCGGACATCGTCACGATCCATGAATCCGCGCTTTCGGACTACCAGTCCAAGGGCCTTTTGATGCCGCTCGACGATCTCTTGAAGTCCGTCGGCGTGACGCCTGACGCGTTCACCGATGCGGCGCGCAACGGCGCCACCAAGGACGGCAAGATCTACGGCCTGCCGATCGACAGCTGGACGATGCTCTATCACATCAACATGGATCTCTTCAAACAGGCAGGGCTCGTCAATGCCGACGGCACACCGATGCTGCCGAAATCGCCGGAGGAACTGCTAGCCCAGGCCGAACAGTTCAAGCAGAAAACCGGCAAGCCCTATTTCGTTCAGAACCTGGCCAACGAGACGGCGCTCTACACGCGCAATCTCTACACTTATCTCTTCCAGCAGGATTCCGACTTCTTTGCCGATCCCAAGCACGTGAAATTAAATACGCCGGAAGCAAAGAAGGTCGTCGAGATGTACAAGGCGATCTTCGACAAGGACTACACCACCAAGGACCTCGACTACGGCGGCGCGATCAACGCTTTCCTTGCTGGTGAGGGTGGCGTTCAGCTCAACGGCACGTGGGTTGTCGGTGACAACAACGCCCAGTCCGAAACCAAGGGCACGGCGCTCAACAAGGGCGGCTATGCGGTCTACCCGTATCCGCAGCTGTTTGGCGGCGCGCATGCGCAATATGCCGACGGCCACACCTGGGCAGTCTCGCAGAAGGATCGCACACCTGAACAGACCGCCGCCATCGGCAAGTTCCTGAAGTTCTTCGCCGACAACGACTTCGAATGGTCGCGCACCGGCCACCTGCCGGCATACAAGGCCATCATTACCTCGGACGCCTTCAAGGCGCTGCCGCATCGCAACACGATCGCCGCGGTCGCCGATCTCGGCAGGCCGCTGCCGGCAGCGGTGCAGCGCCAATTTGCGATCCAGGACATTGTCGGCGAAGAGATGAGCGCTGCAGTCACCGGCCAGAAGGATGTCGACGCCGCGCTTGCAGACATGGAAAGCCGCGTCAACGAATTGCTCGCCAACCTTTGAACCGCAAGTTTATCGAGACCTCCTCCCTGTGCCCTGCGGCTGGAAACAGCCGTGGGGCATTTTGTGGTGCGGCCCAAACTCAAAGCCGCCTGTCAGACGGGCGAGGGGGCCGACGAACCCCGCACGATAAGGTCGACCGGCAGCAATTGCCGGTGCTGCGAACCGTCATTGTCGAGGATCGCCTTGACGGCGAGCCGGCCCATCTCGGCGATCGGCTGGGCGACCGTGGTCAGCGGCGGCTCGGAGACCGCGCCTTCCGGCACGCCATCGAAGCCGACGATGGACACGTCGCTCGGCACGGCGATGTCATGCTCGCGCAGCCAGTCGAGCGCATGCAGCGCCATCCTGTCCGACATGGTCAGAATTGCCGTCGGCTTTTCCGGCAGCGCGAAGGCATGATCGAGGCCGGCCCGTACGCTCTCCTCATCGTTGAGCGTTTCGTAGATCGGCACCTTTGAAGCGTCGATGCCGAATTTGGAGAGTTCGGTGAGGTAACCGCGCAGGCGGTCGCGGGTGCCGGCGTAGAGCGATTTCGTCTCGATCCGCTCCCGGGTGATCGGGCCGAAGCTGGCATCGTTGCAGGGCAAGGTGAGAACGGCAAAGCGGCGATGGCCGAGCTCTGCCAGATGCCGCGCTGCAAGACCGGCGCCGGCGATATTGTCGATGCCGATCGCCGCGACCGCCTCATTTTCCGAATCGAGGTCGAGCGCCACGAAAGGCAGTTTGCGTTCGCGCGCCAATTCGACCAGCCGCGAACCTCCCTCGACGCAGAACACGATGAAGCCGTCGACAAGCGCGCTCTGGATGTTCCAGGCGAGCTGTTCGTTGTTGGCGGCGGAGACCAGTGAAATCCCGGCGCCGGTTGCGTCGCAGGCCTGCGAGATGCTGGCCATCATCACGCGGGCAAAAGGATCGTCGAAGAAGTAGGACAGTGGTTCGGCCGTGGCGACGCCGATAGCGTTGACCTTGCCGGCACGCAGCAGCCGGCCCTTGGGATCCGGCCCGGCATAGCCCATTGCCTCAGCTGCTGCCTTGACCCGCTCGCGCACTTCTTCACGCACGATCTCGGGCCGAGCGAAGACATTGGAGGCGGTGCCGTGCGAGACGCCGGCCGCCTTGGCGATGTCGGCCAGCCGCACTGGTCTCGTCTTCCCGGAGGTCCCCGTCTTTCCCAAGTTCAATGCCGTCATCTTCGTCTCCTGAATTGCCCCTATCTAGCACTTTCGTTGGATCGGTTCAAATTTTCCCTTGATCAGAGGGCGTGAAGGGTCTATATTTGAATCGATCCAACGAATTTGCCGACCGTCAATTGGATCGGTTCAAGAGGAGGGTGCCATGCATCCGATGAATTATCTGTTCGAAGACATCTACGGCAATGACTGGGGTATCGCCTCCTTTGCCGCCACCCGCAAGCGCCGTGGCCAGACCGGCCCGTGGAAGCGCGACCTGCACTTCCTTGTGAAGCGCAAGCGCGGCTGATCGGCAAGGCATTTTCATGCCGGCTGATTGGATCGATTCAAATTTCTTGGGAAGGAGACCGAACCATGCATCCCGTGAAGCATCTGTTCGAAGACATCTACCGCAATTACTGGGGCATCTCGCCGGCCGCGGAGCGACCGGAAAGGCTGCGGCCGACCAAGCCTGCCAGGCGCAACCGCGACTTGCTGCCGGAACGCCGGCAGGATTGAGCCTCACGTGAGAATATCTGATGGGGCAGGGTTCTTGCCCCGTCAGGGACGTTGACGCACCAGCGCCGAGGCTGCGATCGCCAGCCAGCCTGCGATCAGCAAGCTGCCGCCGATCGGCGCCGACATCGGGAAGAGCCGCGATCCCAGGAAATCCCGGGCCAGCAGATCGCCGCAGAACAGAACAAGCCCAACGAGCAGCACCAGGCTGCCGATCCGCAAGATCCGGTTCGCAGCGGCGAGGCCGACAGCCAGAAACACCGGCGCATGCATGATCAGGAAGGATGCGGCGGTGCCCACGAAAGCGCCGCCCAGATGCGCCGATGCCGCCGACAGCGCTACGCCGCCTGCGCCGCACAGGCCGCCGGCGAAGACGAGGATGTTGGCGCTGCTTGCTGGTGCGGTCTCGGCGATACTCATGTCTCGGGCTCCGTGATTGACGATAGGCGGCTCACCCTGTCTGTCAGGATTTGCCTGATACAGCCAGCATGTCGCGTGTCAGGCGCGACTGGACCAGCCAGTTGTACACTACACCGCCGGCCATCAGCACGGATGTGCCGAGAAACACCGCGCGCATGCCGAAATGGCCGCCGACGAAGCCGCCGAGCAGCGGGCCAGCGACCTGGCCGACATATTGCGCCGAGATCGCCAGGCCCAGCACATTGCCGCCGACGCCATCGGGAACATTGTGGCGGATGACACTGGTGATGCAGGGCAGCAGCCCGCCCAGCACCAGACCCATCAGGAAGCGCAAGCCGACGAGTTGCCAGCTCTCTGTGACGAAGGCCTGCGGTATCAGCAGCATCGCCGAAACGGCAAGCGATGCGACGATGACGTTCCAATGGCCGATACGGTCGGCGAGCTTGCCCAATCGCGACGCCGAGAGGATGGCGCCGAGTGCTGCCGCCGACATGACAACGCCGGAGGTCAGCGTCACCCGACTTGCGTCCACCACCAGTTGCTGGACGTAGACGGTGATGATCGGCTCGATCGACATATTGGCGAAGGTGAACAGCATGCCGGTTGCCAGCATGGCCACCACCGGACGCTTGTCTGGAATCTGCGCCCAGCCACCCTTCGGCTTCTCCGTCGGTTTTGCCCGTGCTGGCGGGCGAGGGGTCTCCTTGATCAGGAACGTCGTCGCCAGTGCCGCCAGGAAAATGACGCCGCCGGCGATCAGGAAGGTGGCGCGGATGCCGATCAGCGGCGGCAGCGCGCCGCCGAGCAGCGGGCCGACAAGGGAGCCTGCGGTGATGCCGGCCGACAGCACGCCGAGCGCCCAGCCGGAGCGCTCCTTCGGCGTCTGCATGGCGACCAGTATGGTCGAGCCCGAGGAATAGCCGCCGGCAAAGCCGATCAGCAGGCGCAGCAGCACCAGTTGCCAGACGGTCTGCACCATGCCGGTCAGCGACATGCAGATGGCCACTGCGGCATGTGATGTCCTGTCCGCTTGTAGCGGAGACCATTTTGGGATACCAAGATGGTATCCGTCTTGAACGCAAGCTTTGCCGCTGTCAATGCGGCGCTCTCAAACGTGATCGGCCAGACCTCGATGCGAGGCCGGTTGCCAGCAACGGAACGAAAAATGTCGCAGATGCAGGCCGTCGAAAAAGCGCTTCGCGAGATGATCATCGGCCTTGAGGTCGGTCCCGGCGAGCGGCTGACGGAACGCTGGATCGAGAGCCGCTTCGGGGCCTCTCGCACGCCAGTCAGGGCAGCGTTGCTGCGGCTCGAGACGGAAGGGCTCGTCTGCCGCGACGGGCGCGGCTGGACGGTGTCGCCGATCAACCTCGCCGAACTCGAACAGATCGCGGTCTACCGCGAGGCGGTCGAGGTCGCGGCCGTCAGGCTGACCTCGGCACTGGCCGACAGGAGCGCTGTCGATGTCATCGAGGCGATGCTGGACTCCTGCGACGCCGCCACACCGCGCGAGGAATGGCACCGCGTCGGCATGGATTTCCACATCGAACTGGCGCGGCTCTCCGGCAACGAGTTCTTGTTCAGAGCGGTGCGCGATGCGATGACGCGGCTGTCGCGGGCGCGCTGGCTGGAGGTGCGCGACGAGGCTGCCCTTGGCCGCGCCTGGAGCGAACATCATGCCATCCTGGCGGCGGTGCGGGCAGGTGACGCCGACGCAGCGGCAGCGCGGCTTTCCGCCCATATTGTCGGCAGCCGCGACCGCCTGGTGACGTCGCTGCACAATGACCGCCGTGGCCTGCGCGCCAGGGGATTTGCCGTCGTCGCCGCCTGATAAGAATCACGAAAACGATAGAACGCGGACAAGATCGTCTTTTCCGCCTCGCTTCGCGCACGCCGATGGCGTAAGGAGCGGCCATGGAAAACAACCGGTTTGAAACGCCCGTGACCGTAAAGTCGGCCACAGGGGGAGCCAATCAGCTCCTGCGCACGGCCCGCGAGGCATCCGACTATCTGCTCAACAGCTGGCCCGGCAAGCGCAGCGCCAAGCACCGCGAAGCGCTGCAGGCCTGTCATGATGCGCTGGCCGGCGACAAGCCGGCGATGATCGCAAGGCGCGCCTTCATAGCCGCGGCGCGCGAAGTCAACGTCTTCGTCAGCGACAAGGCCGCCTGATCGCATCGGCTCCGGCCCCGTTGCGGGGCCGGATCTCTCCCGTCCTGTTTGGCTATTCTTCCGTTTCAGTATCGGTTTCGGAACCGGCCTCGTTCTCAGGCTTGGAACGCTCCTTGGCAGCGACCTTGGCGGCAAGCTTCTCCGCCTTCTTGGCGGCCTTCTGCCGGTCGCGCTCCTTGCGTTCCTGACCGTAGTTCGGTGGTCGCGCCATATCGTTTCCTTTCGCTGTACCTGATCCTGCCTAGAAGCATTGGCCGGCAAACACAACAGCGCCGGGAAGGCAGATGCCAGCGGTCTGGACTTGCGTGATGGCTAACACAATGGTTTAGAAAAGGCTGCGGGACAGTTGCTGGAGCCGCCGCCGACCGATTTCGAATCAAAACGACCGATGGCCACGCTTCAAAGAAACGCACAGAAGCTGATCTATTATGCGCGCAACGCCATGCGCGACATCGCGCCGCCGGTCCTGTTCCGGCGTCAGCTCGGTCGTCTGCTCGATCAGGCCAGGCTTTCCGATGCATCGGTCAGCCAGCGGCTCAACTACTACAACTCGCTGCGGCAGCCCTTCATACCCAGCCCCGAGGCTGTCCCGGTCAGCCGGCTGCCAACGGACCGCAGCATGTACTATTACGATCTGAAGGAGTTCACCCGCTATTTCGATCCGGGTCTGCGCATCGACCTGGAATTCGGCGATGTCATTGAAGTGCCGAAGATGCCGTCGATCGTCAAGGACCGGCCGATCATCGGCGACAACGGCAACGGCGTCCTGTTCAAGCTGAACAAGTTCCGTCATTTCCACATGCCGGCCGACGATGTCGCCTTCGCCGACAAGCATCCGCTCGTCGTCTGGCGCGGCGAACTCAACAATCCGATCCGCACCTTGCTGCTGGAGGCCGCCCGCGACCTGCCGATCTGCGATGTCGGCACGCCAAGGGCAACGGCGCCGCCGGAATACCGCAAGCCTTATCTCAGCATCGATCAGCAGCGACGCTACCGTTACATCATCTCGCTCGAAGGCAACGATGTCGCGACCAATCTGAAATGGATCATGAGCTCGAACTCGCTCTGCCTGATGCCGCCGCCGACCTATGAGACCTGGTTCGCGGAAGGGCAGCTCGAGCCCGATGTCCATTATGTGCCGCTGGCGCCCGATTTTAGCGATCTGGCCGAGCGGGTGCACCACCTCGAGAAGCATCCCGCCGAAGCCCAGCGTATCGTTGCGGCAGCCAACGCCTATTGCCGCAAATTTACCAGCGAGCAGGCCGAGCAGGCGATCAGCTTGCTCGTGCTCTACAAATATTTCGTGCTCAGCGGCCAGATCGAGCCCGATCCGGAGGTCTGGCGCTTTATCGCGGGCTAGCGTCAGATGACGCTGCGGTCGAGAACGAGATCGGCAGGGCCGAACCGGTCCTTCGCCGTGAACTGTTGGTGCCAGTAGGGGTAGAGCACCGGCGGCCGGCTGACGGCATCGAGACGGTCGCGTTCCTCAGCGGTGAGGGCGAGTGCTGCTGCAGCAAGATTGTCCCTCAACTGGGTCTCGTTACGGGCCCCGATCACCAGCGAAGAGACCGCCGGCCGGCCGAGCAGCCAGGCGAGCGCGACCTGCGCCGCCGAAACGCCGCGTGCCGCACCGATGTCGACCAGCACATCGACGATCCGCCACAGCTGGTCTTCATCGCGGATCGGCGGTTCCGACCAGCCGCCGACCTGCCGCGCGGTCGGGCTGTCGCGCCGGTACTTGCCTGACAAAAGGCCGCCAGCGAGCGGGCTCCACACCAGCACGCCAAGGCCCTGGTCGACCGAGATCGGCAAGAGTTCATATTCGGCCTCGCGCGCTTCCAGCGTGTAGTGGATCTGCTGGGTGACGAAGCGCGGCTGGTGCTGGCTGTCGCTGATGCCGAGCGCCTTCATCACCTGCCAGCCGGAATAGTTGGAGCAGCCGACATAGCGGATCTTGCCCTGGGCAACCAGCGTGTCGAGCGCCGACATGGTTTCCTCGAGCGGCGTCGTGCCGTCCCATTCGTGCAGGAAATAGATGTCGATGACATCGGTTCTGAGGCGCTTCAGGCTCTTCTCGCATTCGCGGATCAGATGATGGCGCGACAGGCCTTCGTCGTTCGGGCCTTTGCCGATCCGCATACGCGCCTTGGAGGCGATCAGCACATCGTTCTTGCGCTTGCCGCCGAGCGCCTCGCCGATGATCTCTTCCGACAGGCCGTTCGAATAGACGTTGGCGGTGTCGATGAGGTTGATGCCGGCATCGATGCAGGTGTCGATGATGCGCGATGCCTCCGCGAGATCGGAATTGCCGACGGCGGCGAACGGCCCGCTGCCGCCGAAGGTCATGGTGCCCAGCGTCAGCGTCGAAACTTTCAAGCCTGAACGGCCAAGCGTGCGGTATTCCATGTCAGATCCTCGTAGTTTTGGTGGGGGGCAGTTTAGCAGGGAAGGGCGGGAAGCCCGAACGGGTCCGCTATTTGTAGGACAATTTGATCGGCTTGTCCCATGCCACGGCGACGGTTTGGTCATGCCTCGCCGGTCTGTACGGTGATCGACCGGCCGGCGGCTTGCAATAAAACCGTCATTGCCGGCCTATATCAAGTCGGCTCAGGGTTTCATGTCAGTCGGCAAGCGGAGCAGTGGAAATGACCGAGTTGAAGCAGAATTCTCCAGCCAGGGATTGGCTCGAAGCCGAACTCGCCGACACGCTCGACGAAGACTATGAGCTGGAAATGTCGGAGCCGGCGCTGTCGCTGGAGATCGCCAAGATCTACAAGAACGCGCATCCGCCATCGATCGACCGCATGCAGTATTTTCGCGATCTGATCAGCCTGCAGTCGGAACTGATCAAACTGCAGTCCTGGGTCGCCTACCACAAGAAAAAGCTGGTGGTGATTTTCGAGGGCCGCGATTCCGCCGGCAAGGGTGGCGTCATCAAGCGCATCACCCAGCGCCTCAATCCGCGCATCGCTCGTGTCGTGGCGCTGCCGGCGCCGACCGAGCGCGAGAAATCGCAATGGTATTTCCAGCGCTACGTGCCGCATCTGCCGGCTGGTGGCGAGATCGTGCTGTTCGACCGCTCCTGGTACAACCGCTCCGGCGTCGAGCGGGTGATGGGCTTTGCCGACCAGGATCAGGTCGAGCAATTCTTTCACGACGTGCCGGAGTTCGAACGCATGCTGGTCCGCTCAGGCGTGACCCTGGTCAAATACTGGTTCTCCATCACCGACGAGGAACAACAGATGCGCTTCCTGATGCGCATCCACGATCCGATGAAACAGTGGAAACTGTCGCCGATGGATCTGCAGTCGCGCGTGCGCTGGGAACAGTACACCAAGGCCAAGGAAGAGACCTTTGCCCGCACCAACATTCCCGAGGCGCCGTGGTACATCGTCGAAGGCAACGACAAGAAGCGGGCGCGGCTGAACTGCATCGACCACCTGCTCAAGCAGATGCCTTACGAGGAAGTGCCGCACGAAGAAATCACGCTGCCCGAGCGGGTGTTCAATCCGGAATATGAGCGCCAGGTGCTGCCGCGCGAGCTGTACGTGCCGGAGAAGTATTGAGAGCGCCAACGCTCCCTTCTCCCCCTGTGGACCTGTTGCACAGTACGAGAGAGTGCGGCCGGGATGCGAATACAG
>NZ_JBSKBR010000057.1:0-12188 GCF_053714315.1 Mesorhizobium sp. PL10
AGGGTTCGTTCTCAACAAACCGTCGAAAAGCCTCTAATATGCGATCGATACCCTTTAACCTGTCCCAACGCGACACTTGAAGAAAATATCTCTCCGTTATTAGATCGGCAAGGCTTATCCTTAAATCTTCATCATACCGGTTTATAGAGGCGTATCTTTCCAGCTCGTCTCCGGGCTCATTGGGGTAGGAGAGATTCTTATCAGCAAACGGGCTAATAGACGGAGGTATAATATCGATGTCGGAAAATCCGTTGAAAGCATAGTCCGCATCGCTCAACACAACTCTATGAAACGGGCGTAAATATCCTCGCAAGAATTCCCAGGTTCTATCGACCGTAGGAGCTCGTTGAGGATAGCCGATATGGCATCGCCATATAGCCGGATGGGGTTGAGATTCGAGAAAAAAAGAGGCCGCAGCCAGCGGTTGAGGATCGTGTACGATCACGACGTCATCCGCTCCAATGATGCGCCTGAGATCACGCGCGCCCTGTCTCGATTCACGCTCGTATGACGCCACAAGTTCGTCGGTGGTAGGGGTTTGGACATTGTGAAGCGAATTGTGCAATCCCTTTGTGAAGGCAAAAAACTGCTTGTCCCGAGGCTTAAAAATCAGCCACCTCATGTCAATCCCAAAGCCCCGCATCAGGGCGATGTGGTGTGGCAGCATTTCCGCTACGCCTCCTCCAAACGCTGTCGAGTTGATATGCCAGACGCGGCGATCGGACAGCCTAACGCGGCACGCCATGTAAGCTCGCTCAGCCGCATCAAGCAGCGAGCCGTAGATATCGCGCTCGCGTTGATATTTCGCAAGGATGTCATCATGGAACACGACTTCATCGAGTGTTTCTTCAACTGCTGACAAAGTGATATTCATGGCCTTACACTCCCCGTAGCGAATTGACTGCCGCCAGGTTCGAGCCCTGTCCAAAATCTGGTATCCACTCCATGATACCTTGACAGTTTTGTGCTGCAGCGCCGACCCCGATGCAACCGCAACCTGCTGCAAGAGCTGCGGCTATGCCTGCGGGCGAATCTTCAAACACCAGGCATTCTTCAGCCAACACACCAACTTTTTCGAGAAGCAATTCGTAGGGCTGTGGATCCGGCTTTCCGCGTGTGACGTCATCTGCCGAAATCAGAACCTTGGGCAAAGGGATGCCGACCTGGCGCAGTCTGGCGGTCGCGGCCTCCTTGGTTGAAGAAGTGACTATCGATCTACGGGCGGAAGGGATCGATCGAAAAAACTGCTCAGCACCGTCAATTGCTCTAAGCTGAGACATCACCTCAATCTCGAAATCGGCGATGCATTTGGCCTCAGCTTCCGGATCGCGATGCGGCGCAACTTCGGCGACTAGCTCCTGATCTCGGCGACCGGCAGAGAGCTCAATTATGAGGTCAGGAGAATATCCCCTCTCTTGTGCCCACCTTCTAAGCGCCAACTCAACAACAGCCTGCGAGTCGACGAGAACTCCGTCCAGGTCAAATGCGATGTGGTGGAATTTTGATAAGTCAGCAGTCATCATGAACAACAGTCTCCTGGCTCCTCTGCCGGCGCAAACGGTTTAGGCAGATCACGCTCAAGCACAACGGAGAGGCGCCGCCGCATGCCATCGGTTGAGATTTCTTTCCCGCCAAGCCTCAAATTCCGACTGAAAGTGACATACGCCTGGCATTAGCCATGATTGTATGGGTTGGGTTGCTATTGCCGGCGAAGTTCATCACCGATCCGTCCATGATGTAGATATTGTCATACCCGTGAATACGACCGTCCCTATCAACGACGGATATTCTCGGATCGCTTCCTGCGCGCGCTGTTCCATGCAGGTGCGAACTGCCCTTGCTGTGAACTGACGGCTCCCGCTCTAGGTCTTTGGCTCCTGCAGCCCGAAGAATCTCATCTGCTCGGTCGGCAAGGAATCGGACCCTGGCAATGTCATTTTCGGAATTCCGATACTCGAACCGGATGTAAGGAACGCCAAAGCTGTCTTTCCGATCGTCGAGCAGCACCCTGTTTGCCATCCATGATTCTTCACCGATCAGGTAGTGGAGGCGAAGTCTGCCGATGGTGTCGCTGGCCTGAGCGTAGTTCGCCTCGTATATCAGTCCGGCAATTCCGCAGGGAGAATCGACGGTTTCATAGAAATCATCGGTGTAAACGGTTGCATGGGGCCCCTTGTGTGTCGCACTGAAATGTGGGGTTGCGCCCCACTTCTCACTATAACCAACGGAATAGCCACTCACCTTGAACGACAAGCCGCGCCCTACTAGGTCGGCCTCGTTGCCTATTCCATTCGGCGCCTTCAGGCTTTGCGATCTCAAGAGGAGAGCGGCTGATTGAACGGCATTAGTGCAGATAAACAGTCGATCAAAGGGGATACGAAGATTTTCGGCAGAGAAAGGAACATAACATTCCAGCGCCGATCCCCGGCTAGCCGACGACAGTTCCACCAGATACACAAAACAGCCGTACAACGTGGTTATGTTTCCTAGAAGATCTGTGTCATCCAGAACTCTTCGAGAACGGACGGAAGCCCTGGCGTTCGTCGGGCAGCTTCTTTCGTCACAGGGGGAACACGCCAAGCATCCATTCACCGCCTCCGGGTGATCAATTGCTAGCGGGATTCTCTTAGGATGTATATTCAGCGATGTCATCGCATCGAAAATACAACCACCCCGTGGACTTTCCGGGAAGGCGCAAATTCCATTGCTTCCGCTTACTCGAAGCAGGCTCTCCACGTATCGGTAGCTCTCATCCAGTTCCTCAACTTCTATTGGCCAATCCATGTTCATGTCAGAGGACAGATATTTTGACGGCTTAAGGTCTATGTCCCGGTACCGGAAAGTTATCGCATCGTAGAACGCCATTCCGCCGCCGACGCAACATGCCGTCCACGGATTTGCGTCCAGACTTCCGCTCGGAGAGAACCCTCTACTGTAAGGCGCCTGGTGCTCAAAATAGGTTGACCCCGGACTCACGACGCTGCCGAATTCGAGAACCAGGACGCAGAGTCCCCTTTCGGCCAGTGTTCTCGCTGTGATTGCACCTGAAGGCCCAGAGCCCACAACGACCGCGTCATATTTCGCAAAATTGGGTGAAGCTGCACTGATGTGCTGCAATGCGCTCAAGTGTCCCTCCTCGGGCCGGTCGACAATGCGGCCACGATGAAACTGGAAAATGGCTCTTGGCCTGTGAACGAACTGGGCGAGAGCCGGTCAGCTTGCGTGCAGCTTATCCGTGCCTGCTGGCTCCCTGCTCGCGACGAACATTCATAGCGGCGGAGCGAGCGGTGTCACACGTCAGATTTGACGGGTTGAAGGACTCAATTCAACCAATTGGGAGCAAACCGCAATTGCGACGGCGTGAGTTTTGTTGGTAGCTAGTAGCTTTTCACAAGCGCATCTTATGTAACAGTTCGCTGTCGTCTCCTTTATTCCAAGTATTTGTGCAGTTTCCCAGGTCGTTTTTCCGGCGGCCGCCCACACGAGGACGTCCGTTTCTCTTTTCGTTAGCCTTTTAACCCCGACACAATCGTTGCACGGCGCTTTGTTCTTGGCAGCCTGAACGTTGAAAACCGGATTCGCGCAGGCCATGCGTAAGGCGCTCGTCTCTGGGGTCGGAACACAGTCTTTCATCGCACATACTCCTTTCAATTGGGTGGGAGACTTAAACCGGTTGTGAGGCCGGGTGCCGGCGACGGTCGGCCTGGATCCCGAGGCCATTTTACGGAGGTGGCAGACATGTGGGCACAAGCGCAACCATAATGCCCCGAGAATTTAGTCTAGGGCCCATTAAATTGGTGACGGACGCATCGCAGGCTTCGATCCTAACCCCGGAGTTTGGATTTTTCTTTTCGATCCATATGGCGATGCCCTCAAAGGCTTTGATTTTGCAGGTTTCGTCATCGATTTGGATTGGTAACTTAGGCCTGCGCGTTATGAGAGGACGATCATTGCGACGTCGAGAAATTGAAACCTCGAGAGGCTCAAGCGTCGTTGGATAGTCCCGAGAAAACGTCCGATTGCCGACGCATATTGTGGCGTTTGTCGAACGTGCGACAAAATTTCGGCGGCATTGCTGTCCTCTACGCCGGCAGGCGCCGGGTTTGATTGGCACGACTTTTGAACATGCTCTGTCGTTATCCGGTGGTGTTGCCGATCTTGCGGGCGACCGGCAGTGCCCAAAAGCGGGTCCGGACAACGATGCGGATGTTCATTTCGTCTTTGTCGATTCAGGTGAACGCCCGCCGAACAGTTAGAAACTGGTTTGACGAACGTGTGATCCGACCATTCAAGCGAAAGATTATCCATGTCCATCAATGCGCCCTCCCCGGTCTTGCGCACGGCCGACCTACATAACTCAGCAATGCATAGAGCACTGCTGCTTACCGCATCGGCAAATTGGGACTTCAACCGGCGCTTTCCGGCGGTCTACGCCCGCGCGTCCGGCGCACATGTATGGGACGCTGACGGAAACAGGTACGTGGATCTCACGTCTTGCAGCGGGGCAGCGCCTTTGGGAGCTGGATACGAGCCAGTCGTCACCGATGTTGTGAAGGAAATGCGCCGCACAGGTGGTATTCTGCCCGGGCCTTTATCTTTGCATCGTGTCGAATTGGCCGAACGGCTGGCGGAAATATTCCCGGTTGCCGAGCGCTCGATTTTCTTCCGAACCGGTTCTTGTGCCACAACCGCGGCGGTCCGTCTCGCCCGCGCGTCTACTGGTGTGAACTTGGTGCTCACGAGCGGATATCACGGCTGGCACGATTGGCACTTGCAGGACCGGCCAACGATGGGACTGCCCAATAGGGACCGGGATAGCATCGAGTTCGGTTACGACCTGGACCGGCTCCAAGAGCTGACCAAGGCCCGTCGTGTCGCAGCGGTGATCGTTACCCCGGAGGTCAACTTCTTCCCACCCGAATATCATCAGGAACTTCAGCAGCTGGTCGGCGAACGCGGCGCCCTGCTGATTTTGGACGAGGTCATGACCGGTTTCCGCTATGCGGACGGCGGCTACCACACTGCCGCCAACCTCACACCGGACCTGATCACGCTAAGCAAAGGACTGGCCAACGGCACAGCACTATCTGCGGTAGCCGGTCGGGCGGACGTCCTTAAGGCCGCCGACAAGACCTACCTCGGCAACACCTTCCAGCGTGAGGTCACACCGTTTGCGGCAGCCCTGAGCACGCTTAACGCGTGCCGCGATGGAGTTGCACTGGCCCGAATGCAGCAAGTGGGCAAGCAACTCCTCACCGGGCTTAACGATGTCTTCGCCAGCCAGAGGGTCGAGGCATGGGCGTTCGCATGGCCTACCATGTTCGACGTAGTATTCGCCCACGACCAGCTCGGCAGCATGTTCTTCCAGGAAATGTGGTCCCGGGGCTTTCTCATGCAGTACGGCGGCAGGTTTATGCCGTCGGCGGCATTGACCGACGCCGACGTGCAATCCGCTCTTGAAGCTGCAAGAGAGGCACTGGCGACTGCAGTGATCCGAATGGAGAATACGGGGGACCAACCGGACAGGTCGGCTGCCGCCGTCCGGTTCGCCGGTGAACATTTCCTGGCCACCCCGAATTCGCTCTGTCGCTGGTTCACTGCGGCAAAGCCATCCTAAGAAACTTGACAAGAAACGCTCCGATGCCCGGTACCGCCCCGTTTTCCACCACCCCTGTGCTGCTTGGCGGCGAGAACAGGTCCGGTACCACCTTACTCAGCGTGGTACTGGACTCGCACCCCGACATGGTCGTCGGGCCAGAGATCGATTTTCTCGAACCACTGAATCTTGGATCTCACATCCTGGAGGCGACCGACCTACTCACCGCCCATTTGCCCCAGGTGACCAGCTACACCAAAAGCGGGATCGATCCATTCTGGTATGACGGCTTACACTTTTTGGTGCAATGCCTGAGGTTCGGCTTGGACCTCGAGGATGTACGCGCTCTGGTCACCAAAGTGATGAGCGAGGTGGCTGGTGAGATCGTATCGTTCGTCGACCGATGCCGACTGATCAATGAAATTGGTGAGTTGCGCAAGGAGCGCGCCGGAGCCCGGCGCTGGGGGCTGAAACTGCAGCGTAAGATCGCCCAGGTGGATGCCTACGCCCGACTGTGGCCGCAGGCTCATTTCGTGCATATCGTGCGGGACGGACGGGATCTGGCCGCGTCGCATCTGAAAACCGTGCCAGATTGGGGTTATCAGACTGTCGCCGACGCTGCGGAAGGTTGGCTCGAAGTCGTATCGCGACCGCATCAGGTCTCGCCGCCGAACGTCTATTTTGAGCTCCGCTATGAGGATCTGGTGCGCCACCCGCGACGGTCGCTCACGCGAATCCTGAATCACCTGGGCCTGCCCTGGCACGAGGCTGTGCTGCGGCACGCGGAACACAAGCATGCGCTGTTCGAGCGCCCTTACGGGCACCCGGCGGCCAACTCCGCGGGTAAACCGCTGCATTCAGGCCGACTGGGTCGTTATGCGGAGGAGCTAACACCGGAGCAGATCATGGAGTTTGAACGGATCGCCGGCTGCGAGCTGTCCCGCTTGGGCTATCTGCCGGCCGGACAACGGTGGTCGACACATGAGCAGCACTGAAATTTTCCGCCTTAGGGAACTGCCGCACAATTATTTGGCGCTGCTGCTCGGACAAACCGGTTCGCGCCTGCGCTCCAAGGTTCCCACTGACGGCGATTGCGTTGTTAGGCCTGCAGTAATGCGGCGACTGCTGGCCTGTGCTGGCTGCGGACAGTCCCCTGTGGATGGACGCCTTCCCTGCCCTGTGCACCCGACCAAGCCTGCGGTCTGCAGTATTCTGAGCGCGGCCTGCACGCTTCGGATCTGGTGGTCCCCTTTTCGTCTCATGCGCAGCTTGCAAGTTGAGCATGACCGCTCGACAGTGAAGGCCGGGTATGGACATCAATAGACTAGCCGTGCAGCCAGGCCGGATGACGGCGTGGCGGATCGTTGTGCCAGACCGAAGTCGGTGGCGGCCCGACTCGCGCCGCGCGTCCCATGCTCAGCAGGAACACCTCGACTGCGTTGGAGACGGCCGGCCGACGTGGTTGGCCGTGGCGTTTGAACAATCAGGCGCATTCGACCCGCCCGCCTTCACTCGGGCGGTCCTGAACTGGATCGACCGACACGAGGCGTTGCGCAGCCACATCACCCAGGAAGGTTCGACGATTCAGCGTTTCACTGTCGGCCCCGATGCTGCCGCGCTCAACGGGACGGAACTCGGCGACTACGCCAATACCAGTGAATTGGTCGGGAGGATGGAAGAATTATTTGACGCGGAGACGAGCCCCCTCCAATGGCCAGCTTACGTGTTGGTTACGGTCAGTCGTCCGGGATCGACCACCGTAGTGCTTGCCTGCGACCACTTCCTCACTGATGGCTACTCATTGGCGTTGGTCCCCCATGAAATCTCCAAGTTGTACGCCGCTGCGATAGAGGGTGTGGCACCGCGTTTGCCCGTTGTTCACAGCCATCTGGACTATGCGGAAAGCGAACGAACCCTAATGGCCGGCCTCACAGTCGACCATCCGGCGATCATCCACTGGCGAGAGTTGATCGCGGCAAACGCTGGCCAACTGCCGGATTTCCCAGTGTCCATCGGTAGTTCAAAAGGGGTTGCGCAACGTAGCGGACGGATCTTGCTGTTCGACGCCGCCGCCGCTCGCGAATTTGATCGGGCGTGTCGGGTCAACGGTGGAAACACCATGGCCGGGATCTTCGCCTGCTTAGCGATGGTCGGCCGTGCGTTGGCAAATAAACAGGAATTCCATACCGTCACGCCGATTCAAACTCGGCACGATTGGCGATGGAGAAGCTCGTTCGGCTGGTACGTCGGAATGAGCCCGGTCAGCTTCAGTGCGGCAGGTGGATTCTCGGAGATCATGGGCGCGGCCAAGTTGGAAATAACGCGAGCCAAGCAAACAGCGCGGGTGCCGTTTAGCAGAGCCATGGACCTGCTCGGAGCCCCGCTGCGCGACCGCTTCATGATATCCTACTCGGACATTCGCAGCATCCCGGGATCGGATCTGTGGGCCAGCCGGGGGGTGAGATTGCTGGCCAGCGGCAGTGATGATTCGCACGAGACATACCTGTGGATTAACCGGTCACATGAAGGAACCAGTCTAACTTTCCGTCACCCCGGCACAGTTACCGCCCGAGCTGCAGTGGACGGCTATCTTGCGGAACTCGCTACGCTGGCCCACCAGGCAAGCCGTGCAACGTCCGAACGATGGCAAATCGCGACCACATTATTTTAGCCGAGCCGAAAACCTGAAGCATCAAATATGAGATGGCGACCGGAGATCAACGGGATCAATGAGCGCAGGGCCGGATTCGTGACGTGCCTTCAAACTGCGTTTCATATTGTAGGCGATGGCAGTGATGGGCGCATAGCGGGCAAGACCACCACTGGCGCTCACACAAGAGCGCCAAAAGCCCAGCCGACCACTTGCCGCGGATATCTTTCCGCCCATTGCCCTGAAACCCGACAAAATCAAACAAAATCAACGCAAAGCGCGTCCCGCGCACACGTCTCCTAGAGGGCGCGCTCAGCAAAGCCGGCCTGTTGAGCGCAAAACGATGATCGACCGCGAGCACGCCTTTTCGATCGTCGGGCAAGCCAAGAGGCTCGGCCTTGCCCGCAGTACGGTCTACTATAAGCCTCGGCCGGTTTCGGCCGAGGACCTGGCGCTGATGCGCCGGCTCGACGAGTTGCATCTCGTTTACCCCTTCGCCGGGACGCGGATGCTTCGGGCGCTGCTGCGGCGAGGCGGTGTCGTGGTCGGCCGCCATGTAGCGACGCTGATGTAGCGCATGGGGATTTCTGCGATCTATCGGCGCCCGAACACGAGCGAGCCAGCTGCGGGCCGCTGATCTCCAGCGTCGTCAGCGCCTTTGCGTTCTCCAGCAGCGCCTTTACTGCCTGAGCTCCGCCGACGTGGTCGATATCAGCGCCAATGCCTGAAACAGACATGTGATACGCGAAAGTCTGAAGCCTCGCCCCTCGTGACCCAGAACGAACTGACGGTATCCAACAGGCGTGAGTTCGCCACTGCTCGAACCGAACATGGCGATGATCCCGCCAGGTGCGACGCGGTCGATCGCCCGTGCGAGGCTTTCACCGCCGACTGACTCGGTGATCAGCAGTGTCGCGCAAAATGGCGGTTCTGCATTCGTCGCTTGAACCTGCCTGCGGTCACATTGCAGGCATATGCGCGCTGGCTGGCTCTGGGTTGTGGGCTCAGGCAGCGGAAGGTTCGGTCGCCCGCGGCCGCGACACCGGCTTATGGCTAAGCACCTCTTCGACAATGCCGCGCGCGATCTCGCGTTCGCCCATGATCACCGTATCGGCGCCGAGCCCCGTCAGATGCTCGACCTCGCCATCGGAATGGGCGCGGGCGACGACGTTGATGTTGGGATTGGCGGTGCGCGCCCGCAGCACGATCTGGCCGGCCTCGAACGCATTGGGAATGGCGAGGATCAGTCGCTTTGCGCCCTCCGGATTGGCGGCGGCGAACACTTCGGCATTGGCGGCATTGCCGGCGATGGTTTCGATGCCGTCTGCTTTCAGCTTCGCCAGCGTCTTGTCGGCGTCCTCGATGACGAGGAAAGGCTGTGCCGCTTCCTTCAGCGCGGCACCGACGAGGCCACCGACCCGGCCATAGCCGATCAGGATGGCATGACCGGCAAGCGCCGTCCTCGGCGGCGGTCCGTCTTCCTTGCTGGATGTTGCGGCGACCGAGGCCACCTGGCCCGGTTCGGTCGCCGGACCAACCGGCTTGGCGTCCACCGGTGGTGCCGTCCTGGCGGCGCGGGCCTCCAGCCAAAGCTTCATCCAATCGATGACCAGGAACATCAGCGGGTTGAGCACGATCGACAGGATGGCGCCGGCAAGGATCAGGTCGCGGCCCTGTTCGGGCAGGAGTTTCAGCCCGACGCCGAGCTCGGCCAGGATGAAGGAGAATTCGCCGATCTGGGCAAGACTGGCCGAAATCATCAAGGCCGTGGCCAGGGGATAGCCGAAGGCGACGACGATGACGAACGCCGCCAGCGACTTGCCGATGACGATGATGGCCAGCGTCGCCAGGATCGGCAGGCCGTTGCTGATCAGGCTGAACGGGTCGAAAAGCATGCCGACGGAGACGAAGAACAGCACCGAGAAGGCATCGCGCAGCGGCAGCGATTCTTCGGCCGCGCGGTGGCTCAGCTCGGATTCGCTCATGATCATGCCGGCGAAGAAGGCACCCAGCGCCAGCGAGACGCCGAACAATTTTGCCGCGCCGAAGGCGACGCCGAGGGCAATGGCGAGCACCGAGAGACGGAACAGTTCGCGCGACCCGGTATGGGCGACATAGTGCAAGATCCACGGAATGACCCGGCGGCCCACAACCAGCATGACGACGACGAAGGCGGCGACCTTGGCCAGCGTGATGCCCACGACACCCCATATGCCGTAGCTGGCCGGCAGCGACAGCAGGTCGCTCGCATGGGCATTGGCCTGTTCCTGGCCGCCGAGTACACCGGCAAGCGCCGGCAGCAACACCAGCGCCAGCACCATGGCCAGGTCCTCGACGATCAGCCAGCCGACGGCGATGCGGCCGCGCTCTGTCTCGATCAGCCGGCGTTCCTGAAGTGCGCGCAAAAGCACCACGGTCGAGGCGACCGACAGTGCCAGGCCGAACACCAAACCCGCGCCCATCGACCAGCCGAGCATCCAGGACAGCCCGGCGCCGAGCGCGGTGGCAAAGCCAATCTGGACGATGGCGCCAGGCACGGCGATGGCGCGGACCGACAGCAGGTCCTTGAGCGAGAAATGTAGCCCGACGCCGAACATCAGCAGAATGACGCCGATTTCGGCCAATTGGTTGGCAAGGCCGGCGTCGGCGACGAAACCGGGCGTGTTCGGCCCGACCAGCACGCCGGCTACGAGATAGCCGACCAATGGGGGAATGCGGAAACGATTGGCGAGAGCGCCGAAGACGAAAGCCAGCCCCAGACCGGCGACGATGGTAGCGATAAGGGGCGTGTCATGCGGCATTGTCTATGGAGCGCCTTTCAAGCTAGCGATGTCGGATATGCGCCGTCCGAAGCCGTCGCCTGTCCGCAATATGGTGGAACGGGCGGTGATGATGCAACCTGCGAAGCGGTGAAATCGAGGGTGAGCGGCAAATACCTGACCGGCGCCAGAAGGCTGCCGGTCAAGTACTGTGCCGCGCCCCGATAGGCCGCCTGCACACGTTGCCCGTCCGTCGGATGGCAGAGTCGATGCGGCTCGAGCGCATAGGTAATGGGTCTATGCCTCTAATATTCCACCAATTTACGATTCGTCATGCCGATGACCCGGAAGGTGATTGCGTCCCGTCACTAAACGCGCCCAGCTGGATCATTCTGCGCGGAAAAGAACGTTTCTCCGATTGCCTTTTTCTGCTGAACAAACAGCTATCACATACTCGTAAACGTCACATAGAAGTAATTTAACACCGGCTAAACGGATGGCCACAGGTTAGGCGCTGCCAGTTGGCGCTTTGGTCGATCTTGCGCGAATCCTATTGTACGCCGTCCGCCTGTTGCCCTCCGTGCATACCGGTATTCTGCCGCGCGAGGCCTGGCGCAAACGGGCTCAACTGCCGAGGATTGAACTGAGAACCAGCCATACCGCTCTCCATCGAGAATATAGGTTGCTCGCAAATCTGCGCAGACAGGCTCAGATCAAAGTCTCAGCGGCGAATGGATTGCGAGCTCGCACGCCAACGACAAGCTATAGCAACTAGCTTTCGAGAAGCTGACCACTCAGCAAAAACGGCGCGTCCACAGGCCTCCATTTTCGCCCGCTCGGGCCAAGGTCGGAATAGCGCGCTTGATCTGGACCGAGCCTTCGATCAACCCCGCGATCGAACCCGTGATCGGTCACGTTAAGAACCGAGCACCGGATAGGCCGCAACTGCGATGCCGGCGAGCAGGGCGATGCCATCAACCATCCTGGCCGACGCCAGCTACAACTTCTCGCTCCTGCTACACTGGTTCAGGCAGCTTCTGTGGATTCTCAGCGTCGCGCTTCAAATTCCAGCCGACCACTCGCGATTCATCGCTCACCGATCGATTAATAAAGGTCTCCATTTTGGGGAGCATGAAAAAGTTGGGGGTGCCGTCCGCCATGGGTTAGCGTGGGCGCCATGTCT
>NZ_JBSKBR010000058.1:0-11931 GCF_053714315.1 Mesorhizobium sp. PL10
GCGGCACCGAGCGGCTGCGCATTACGCCGACGCCGTTCCATACCGATGCACTGATTGCGGGCCTGCAGGACGCGCTGGTCGAGACATGGGATGCGCTCGATCTGCCGCTAGAGGGTGCGGCGACGAGTGAGCGCGTTTCTCGCCGCACCGACATCTTTTTTGCCGCCGCCGGCGGGTGAGAGGTTGGTTATTGCCGGACTCGATACAAGCCGCAGTATCGGATTCAATGGTGCAGTCAATTCCTTTTCGCGCAGAGAGGGTCGGCGTATGCGTCACGTCGGATTGGCAGCCGTCACCTGCATTCGTTCCCTCGACAACGTGGCGATGCGGGACTTCAACCGGCTGAAGGCTGGCTGAGGCTCATCGTCTTTTGCCTGTCCGCGATACAGCCTACGGCCTGCATTGCAGTGCATTCGCGCGATGGCGTTCCTGCAAAGGACATGGCAACGGCCCAGGTGAGCGGATATCCGAGCGATATACGCGTCTGGGGTGATCTCTACGCAAGCTACCCGGCCGAACGGCTTGCCCTATTTCACAATCAGCGAGTGAGGGCGGCCAAAACCGACCGATCCATAGACCTAGATCAACTCAACGCGCTTACGCGCTCAGGCGGCGGCAGCAGCGGCGCCTTCGGGGCCGGAGTCTTGCCGGCCGTTTGAAGCTCATCAAGGAGGTCATCCTGGCGTCCACGTCCATTCCCGGCATCTTTCCGCCGGTGCGCCTGGAGGTAACACCGCTGCGGGCAAGACCTACCATGAAATGCATGTGGATGGCGGCACAACCACGGAAGTCTTCCTGATGCCAGCCGGTCTCACGCTGCGCGAGCTCAACCGGACGTCCCACACCAGGATCAAGGCGCGGCTCTATATAATCCGCAACGGCCGCACGACGCCGGAGCCCAGCCATCGTCAGGGCTACCCTGGCGGATATTGCCGAAAAGGCGGTCTCTTCGTTGATAAAGACGCAAGGCATCGGTGATCTCCATCGGCTCTATGCGATCGCCAAGCGCGACGGCATCGACTACAACCTCATAGACACCCCGACCGATTTCACTGTCGAGGCCAAGAGCCCGTTCGACAACAGCTACAGGCGTGCGCTGCACGAAACAGGCTTCGAGATGGGTCGCCGCGGCGTGCCGGGGAAAAAGGCACCACCCGGACTTTTGAGGTAAGTCCTGACGGCAAGGGCGACCGGACAGTCTGCCCAATTGATAGGACAAAGTTGCCCGGACATCTGACATATCGGGCAACTTTTGGGCAGCACAGTTGCTGGCTGGCAATCGGCTTGCAAAACTGACCCCGGATCGGCGTCCAAAGTTTGCATGCCAGTTCAGAAGTCGCGCTGAAAGACAGCCTGAGGGCTGATTGCGGGTGTAGCGCGACCCGAATCAGATCGCGGCATGGGCCTTACCTGCCTGGTCCCGGACGCAGTCGCGTCGCATCGATTTGGTGTTCTTTGCCAGTTTTTACTTATGCGGCCGGCCCCTCATGACGTACCAAAGTGGAAACACATGGCGCGCCTCGGAGGCACCGTGTTCAAGAAGCTGCTCATCGTCGTCGTCGCTCTCGGATGTCTCGGGTTGGCGGGATTTGGCGTGTTGGCGTGGCGCCCGGCCATTGCTCCGGTCCCGGCGCCGGCTCCGGGCGGCTTCGCAGCGGAGCTGGTTGCGAAGGGCGAAGTCCTCGCGGGCGGCGGCTATTGCGCGGAGTGTCACACGACCAAAGGCGGGCAGACATTCGCGGGCGGCTTCGCGTTCGCAACTCCATTTGGCACGCTCTATTCCACCAACATCACGCCCGATCCGGAGACTGGCATCGGTGCCTGGTCGGAGGGGGCCTTCCGTCGCGCGATGCATGAAGGCGTCTCACGCGACGGCTCGCATCTCTTTCCAGTGTTCACGTACGACCATTTCACCAAGCTTTCTGACGACGACGTGCGGGCGCTCTACGCCTACTTCATGACCCTCACGCCCGTTCACGCGCCGGCGCGGCCGAGCGGCATCTCGTTCCCGTTCAACATCCGCTATCTGCAGGCAGGCTGGAAGCTGCTGTTCTTCAGGCCGGGTCGTTTCGAGCCCGATGCAGACAAGAGTGCGGAGTGGAACCGCGGCGCCTATCTTGCGCTGGGTTTGAGCCATTGCGGCGCCTGCCATACGCCGCGCAACCTGCTTGGAGCGGAGAAGTCAGGTAACGCTTACGGCGGAGCAGTGATTGACAACTGGGACGCGCCGCCATTGACGGCTGACAATCCCGCTCCCGCGCCCTGGACGCGTGAGGAACTCTACGACTACCTGCGCACGGGTGTGAGCAAGCTGCATGGAACTGCTGCGGGGCCGATGTTTCCAGTCGTGCAATGGCTTGGCGCGCTGCCGGACTCGGACGTCCTCGCGATCGCGACATATTTTGCCGATCTCGACAAGGCGGCGGACCGGATGCCATACGCCTCCGGCGCGGTGAGTCTGGCGATGTCTAGCGCATCGGCCAAATCGGGCGAGCAGTCCGATCCAGACACGCGCCTCTACACGGCCGCCTGCGCGTCCTGCCATTACAACGCAGGCAGCGCGCCGCTCGCTGTGCGGCCTGACCTCGCGCTCAACAGCGCGGTGCACCTTCCCGACCCCAGCAATCTGATCCAGGTCATCCTGCGCGGCATCAGTGCCCAGGAGGGAATGCCGGGCGTCGTCATGCCAGCTTTCGGCGGCGCTCTTGGCGATGCCGACGTCGCGCGTATCGCGGCATACCTGCGGCGCACGCGAACGGACCTTCCACCCTGGCCGGACCTCGCGACGAAGATCGCGGCGATCCGCCGGCAGAGTCTCGCAGCGAATTGATCCGTGGAGATCGATATGACCTCGTTTAACATCAACGGCCAGGCGGTGAACGTCGATGCCGAGGACGACACGCCTTTGTTATGGGTGATCCGCGACGTCATCGGCCTCACCGGAACGAAGTTCGGTTGCGGTATCGGCATGTGTGGCGCGTGCACGGTTCACATTGGTGGCCGGCCGACGCGCTCCTGCATAACGCCGCTGGCCAGCGTCGCCGGTGCGAAGGTCACCACCATCGAAGGACTCGATCCCGAGGGCCGGCATCCGGTGCAGAAGGCTTGGGCCGACCTTCAGGTCCCTCAATGCGGTTACTGCCAGTCGGGCCAGATCATGCAGGCGGTCTCGTTGCTCAACGACTTTCCGTCACCGTCCGATCAGGACATCGATGCCGTGATGGCCGGAAACCTTTGCCGCTGCATGACATACATTCGCATCCGCAAGGCAATCAAACAGGCCGCTGCGCAGCCACGGAAGGTTTCCGCTGATGAGTAAGCTGCGTGATCAGATCCCGCTTTCGCGCCGTGCTTTCCTGGTCGGTTTGGCGGGGACGGCCGTGACGTTCGGTTTCGCGGCGGGAGAGGGCACCGCGGACGAATCGGGGTCGGCTCCCTTCGAACCCACTATTTGGTACAGCGTCGACCGCAGCGGCATCGTGACCGTGAACGTCACTCGCGGGGAAATGGGCCAGCACATAGGCACGGCTGTCGCCCGTATCGTCGCTGACGAACTGGAAGTCGACTGGAACAACGTGCGCATGTCGGCGGTCGATACCGATCCCAAGTGGGGATACATGCTGACAGGCGGCAGTCATTCGGTGTGGCAGGATTTCCCTGTGTACAGCCGCGCCGGCGCCGCCGGCCGAATTGCTTTCATCGACGCAGGCGCCAAACTGCTCGGCGTGAGCCCCTCGCAATGCGTGGCGCGTCAGGGCGCGGTGTTTGTGGCAAATCAATCAATCTCCTACGGCCAGATCGTTAGCAGCGGCGAGCCGACGCGAAAATTTACGCCAGATGAACTCGCGCAGTTGCCGATCAAGCCGGCCTTGGAACGGCGGCTGATCGGAAAAAAGGCCGATGCGCTGGACATCCCGGCGAAGATCAACGGCACGGCGCGTTATGGGATCGATGCGACCGTCGAGGGCATGGTCTATGCCCGGCCGAAGATCCCCCCGACCCGCAACGGTTCGGTGGTCCGTGCGGTTGACGATTCCGCGGCGAAGCAGGTGAAGGGCTATCTTACCAGCATCGTACTAGAAGACCCCTCCAACACGGTTCCGGGATGGGTCGTGGTGTGCGCAACATCCTATCCGGCGGCGATCCGCGCCGCCGAACTCGTCAAGGTTGATTGGGCTGCGGGTGACGGCGGCGAGTTCTCCGAGCAAGACATCCTCGACTATGGAGCCAAGCAGATTGCCGAACCGCGCGGCGGTGCGCTCTTGGTTGACGACCCGGGGGTCGATGCGGCCTTTCGCGCAGCTGGCTCCACCCTTGAGCGGACGTACACCACCGCAAGCGTTCTTCATGCTCAACTCGAGCCTGTGAACGCGCTCGCGTTTGAGAAAGACGGCCGCTTCGAAATCCACACCGGAAATCAATGGCAGAGCCTCTTCCTGCCTGTGCTTGCTCAAGCGCTCCGCATGCCGCAGGAGCGTATCATCATGCGCACCTACCTTATTGGCGGGGGCTTCGGGCGTAGGCTCCACGGCGATTACGCGGTCCCCGCCGCGCTCGCCGCCAAGGCTCTTGGCAAGCCAGTAAAGCTTGTGCTGACACGTCCCGACGACATGCGCTTCGATGGTTTCCGCTCGCCGTCGATCCAGACACTGCGGCTGGCATTCGATGCGCAGGGTAAGGTGGCGGCGATGGAGCATCACGCATCTGCTGGCTGGCCGACAGCCGTCTATGTGCCGCCACCCGCGTTGCCAAAGGCGCCCGATGGAAGCCCGTACGATCCATTTGCCATCGACGGCGCCGACCATTGGTACAGCGTGGGTGCGCAGCGCGTCCGCGCGCTCCAGAACGACCTTGCCCATCGCGCGTTTCGCCCAGGCTACCTTCGCGCAGTTGGGCCCGGCTGGACCAATTGGGCGGTTGAGACCTTCATGGATGAAGCCGCGGCGATGGCCCGCGCAGACCCTGTCGCATTCCGCCTAGAGCTGTTGGATGGCTCCGGCCGCAATGCCGGGGCAGCACCAAGTTCGGTGGGCGGAGCGAAGCGTCAGGCAGCGGTCCTCCAACGCGCCGCGGAAAAGGCCGGGTGGGGCACCCCAAAGCCCAGGGACACAGCGCTCGGCATTGCCACCACATTCGGTCAGGCACGTTCGATGCCCACCTGGGTTGCTTGCGTCGCACGTGTCCACGTCAACCGCTCTAGTGGCGATGTTGCAGTTGAAAAGCTCTCGATCGTTGTCGACGCTGGTACTCTCGTTCATCCGGACGGCGCTCTCGCACAAGTCGAAGGCAGTGCCTTGTGGGGCCTCAGCATGGCCCTTTATGAGGGAACTGAGTTCGTCAATGGCGAAGTGAAGGACACGAATCTCGACACCTATACGCCATTGCGTATCGGCGACGTGCCTCAACTCGACATCGAGTTCATCGAAAGCATCGAGGTTCCCGTTGGCCTCGGCGAGCCTGGCACGACGGTCGTCGCACCTGCGATTGGCAATGCCATTTTTGCGGCGACCGGGGTTCGGTTGCGACACTTGCCGATCCGGCCGGCCGCTGTGCTCAAGGCACTCGCGTCATAGGGCGGTGATGTAGCGGCAGGGGACGCGCGTCGCTTCATTGTGCAATTCCTGCGAGTTAGTTCGCGCGGTCGGCTTTCTTCTCGTTTTCTCCGATAGACAGTGGGCGAAGCTGATCGCGGTGCCGCCCAGCCAGCGCACACGCACCATCCCCGTCGCAGATTATTGGTTATTCGTTCTGTGCCTTAGGAAAGTTTGCAGGGATTTGGCAGCCTTTACTCACGCTTTCAGGCCCGGCGCGGTAGTTATCGACAAAGCCGCAACACCCGTTGCGAATGCGAGATAGCGAACATGAAGACCACCGCGATTCCCTTATCGCGCCTCCGGTTGGCTTCACCACCGAGTTTGGCGGAGCGACTGCCGGACTTCATCGCGTTGATGATGAAGCCGCGCGTGATGGTGCTGGCAGTGTTTACCGCGCTTGTCGGATTGATGATCGCACCGACTCTCCTCGATCCACTCCTTGAGGTCGTTGCAATTCTCGCAATCGCCGCCGGGGCAGGAGCCGCAGGCGTGCTCAACATGTGGTATGACGCAGATATCGATGCGGTGATGGCTCGTGCCGCTGGGCGACCAATTCCCCGCGGGGTGGTGTCGCGCCTGGAGGCACTGGCATTCGGTCTCATCCTCGCAAGCAGTGCCGTCGCAGTTCTTGCTGTCGAGCTCAATCTTAAGGCTGCGGCGCTGCTCGCCTTTGCGATCTTCTTCTACGTTGTCGTCTACACAATGTGGCTCAAGCGAAGCACGCCGCAGAACATTGTGATCGGCGGCGCTGCCGGCGCACTTCCGCCAGTAATCGGCTGGGCGGCGGCAAGCAATGGGATCGCGCTCGCGCCGATTGTGTTATTCTTCATCGTGTTCCTTTGGACGCCGCCTCATTTCTGGGCGCTGTCGCTCAATCGCGCCGACGAATATGCCCGTGCCGGTGTGCCGATGCTGCCGGTCGTGGCCGGCGGAGCCGAGACCAAGCGACAAATCTTGATCTACAGCGTTCCGCTGCTCCCGGTCTCCCTGCTGCCGTGGGCGCTTGGGTTTGCCGACGCAACCTATGGTGCGACCGCCGCCGTCTGCGGAGCGACGCTCATTGCGCTCGCGCTGAGATTGGTCCGGAGCGGTGAGAGCGATCGACGGCATGCACATCGCCTGTTCGCGTTTTCCATCCTGTACCTGTTTTTGGTGTTCGCCGCTCTCTTGGTGGGCAACGGCGGGGATCGATCGCTCAAAAGCTCCTCGAGCGCCGTTCCGCCTGCCATCGTGCCCATAGATACTCCTCTCTGCATCACGCGTAGCTCCGCCCGAGCCAAGCCAGAGAGGATCTGACATGCGGTATGCCACGCCAATCGCTTTGTTTGGCATCGCCGCTGCGCTCGGCGGTTGCTCGGGAGGCGTGCTCGATCCCAAAGGGCCGATCACCGCGGCCGAGCGGCTCATCATGCTCAACTCAACCGGAATCATGCTGGCGATCGTGATCCCTACGATCCTCGCTACACTGGGCACGGCCTATTGGTTTCGCTCGTCCAACAAACGTGCGCGCCACATGCCGGATTTTGTCTATTCCGGGCGCCTGGAGCTGCTCGTTTGGTCGATCCCTATCATGACCGTATTTCTGGTAGGCGGCGTCACCTGGCTCAGCTCATATGACCTCGATCCGCCGAAGCCGATCGCTTCCGCGATCAAGCCTGTCAGGATTCAGGTCGTCTCGCTCGATTGGAAATGGCTCTTCGTTTACCCCGATGAGGGCGTCGCGACCGTCAATCACCTGACGATCCCCGTTGGCACGCCGATCAGCTTTGAGCTGACCTCGTCGGGCGTGATGAACAGTTTTTTCGTGCCGCAGCTGGGCGGCCAAATCTACACGATGGCCGGGATGGAGACACGCCTCAATTTACAGGCCGATCAGACCGGAACGTATCGGGGACTGTCAGCAAATTATAGCGGCGCGGGATTTTCCGACATGTACTTCAAGGTCGACGTGATTCCTGCCGAGAGATTTGCACAATGGGTGGGCGACACGCGCACCACAGGCCCTGTGCTCGACGCGCAGACCTATGCGGACCTGGCCAAGCCGAGCAAAGCGGTCACTCCCTTCAGCTATCGCGGCGTCGCTCCCGATCTGTTTGAAGGCATCGTGAGCTCCCGGTCGACACCCCAACAGGCATCGCGGTTGGTTCTCCCGGCTTCACAGAGGGCAGAAAAATGAACCTCCTTGGTAATCTCACATGGGACGCAATCCCTTTCAACGAACCGATCATCATGGTTACGGCAGGCGTTGTGGGCCTGGTCATCGTCGTTGTCTTAGGGTGGGTCTCTCTGAAGGGTTACGTGCCTGACCTGTGGCGGGAGTGGATCACATCCGTCGACCACAAGCGCATCGGCGTCATGTATCTCGTGCTGGCGTTGCTTATGCTGGTGCGCGGCTTCGCAGATGGGATCATGATGCGAACCCAGCAGGCGGTCGCGGCGGGCGGTGCGCAAGGCTACCTACCGCCGGAGCATTTCGACCAGATCTTTACGGCGCACGGCACGATAATGATCTTCTTCGTGGCGATGCCGCTCGTGATCGGGCTGATGAATTTCGCAGTTCCTCTGCAACTCGGTATCCGCGATGTGGCGTTCCCGACATTGAACTCAGTGAGCCTATGGCTCACGGCATCAGGCATCCTTTTGATCAACCTCTCGCTGGTGATCGGTGAGTTCGCGAAGACAGGTTGGGTCGCTTATCCTCCGCTCAGCGAATTGCAGTTCTCGCCCGGCGTCGGCGTCGACTATTACCTCTGGTCGCTACAGATTTCCGGCATTGGGACGCTCCTGACAGGGATAAATTTCGTCACCACTATTCTCAAAACGCGGGCACCGGGAATGGGCTACATGCGGATGCCGGTGTTTTGCTGGACCGCGCTCGCCTCGAACCTGATGATTGTCGCGGTCTTTCCAATCCTGACTGCCACGTTCGCGATGCTGCTGCTCGACCGTTACCTCGGCTTCCACTTTTTCTCGCTCGATGCCGGCGGCAATCCAATGATGTACGTGAACCTGTTCTGGATGTGGGGCCACCCCGAAGTCTACATCCTCGTCCTACCGGCATTCGGAATTTTCTCGGAGGTGAGCGCCACCTTCTCGGGGAAGCCGCTGTTCGGGTACCGCTCGATGGTTGCTGCGACCATGGCGATTTGCGTTCTCTCAATGATGGTCTGGCTGCATCACTTCTTTACGATGGGAGCCAGCGCAAGCGTCAATGCCGTCTTCGGCGTCGCCAGCATGATCATCGGCGTGCCGACCGGGGTCAAAATCTTCAACTGGCTGTTCACCATGTATGGCGGTCGTATCCGCTTTTCAGTGCCGGTCCTGTGGACACTCGGCTTCATGGTGACGTTCGTCCTGGGCGGCCTGACCGGCGTGCTGCTGGCTGTGCCCCCTGTCGACTGGCAGGTGCACAACAGTCTCTTCCTCGTCGCCCACTTTCACCATGTCATCATCCCGGGTGTCGTGTTCGGTGCCTTCGCCGGCTACATATACTGGTTCCCCAAGGCGTTCGGCTTCATGCTGGACGAACGCTGGGGCCGACGTGCGTTCTGGTGCTGGTTCATCGGCTTCCATCTCGCATTTATGCCTCTCTACGTGGTCGGCCTGATGGGCATGACGCGGCGCCTGCAGCATTACGACGTCGTCTCATGGCAGCCGTGGCTGTTTGTCGCCGAGGCTGGTGCAATCATCATTTTCGCGGGAATCGGCTGCCAGATCGTCCAGTTCATCGTGTCGATTCGTCATCGCGAAGAGCTCCGCGACGTCACGGGGGATCCCTGGAACGGCCGAACGCTGGAATGGTCAACACCATCGCCGCCGCCAGTCTGGAATTTTGCAGTCCTGCCTCGCGTCACCGAGAGAGACGCCTACTGGGCGGCGAAAGCGCTCGCGGGCACGAACCCTCATAAGCCAGCCCAAGCGCGCAAGTACGAGCCGATCGAGATGCCAACGAACAGTCCGGTGGGATTCGTCAACGCCTTTTTTGCCGTGGTCACCGGCTTCGCCCTGATCTGGCACATCTGGTGGTTGGCCGCTGTGGGCCTGCTCGGCGTGTTCGTCACATTCCTCGCGTTCGCATTCCGCGAGAAGGAGGAGCTCGGGATACCTGCTGAGACGATTGCTCAGTTCGATCGCGCTTACCGGGCGGAGGTTGTCCTATGAGCGTCGCTGTGGCTCCTTATGACGCCGACCATGAGGCATTTGCCCCTTCGAGCGAAGCTGGGCCCGCTCCCAAGCGGATCGTGGTTGCCTACGGCTTCTGGATCTTCCTGCTGAGCGACATCGTCATGTTCTCGGCATTTTTTGCGGCTTATGCAATCCTCGTACACGCCGCCGCAGGTGGGCCGACCGGCGCCCAACTATTCAACCAAGTTAGCCTCGCGATCCAAACTGCTTGCCTTCTTGCTTCGAGCTACACGTGCGGACTGATGTCGCTGGCAATCGGCTCGCGACGTCATGCCGCCACCTATTTGGCTGCTCTCGCGACATTCGTGCTTGGGGCCGCTTTCCTAGGGTTGGAACTACGCGAGTTCGCCAGCATGATCGCCCAGGGAGCGACCCCTCAACGCAGTGCCTTTCTTTCCGCTTTCTTTGCGCTTGTCGGTTGCCATGGGCTGCATGTCACTGCCGGGCTGATTTGGTTGGTGGTCATGATGGTGCAGGTGGCCGTCAAAGACTTCCGTGCAAATGTCCAGCGAAGGCTGCTCTGCTTCGCCCTCTTCTGGCACGCGCTGGACATAATTTGGGTTGGGCTATTCACTGTGGTTTATCTGATCGGAATCGCGCCATGACGGAAGCCCGCTACGATCGTGCACCGGGAGACAAGCCGGCACCAGCCGAGGTGCCTGTCGAGGTATCCGGCTCCCTCATCTACACGATCGGAATGCTCCTGGCCGTGATTCTGACGGCCACGTCATTCTGGGTTGCCAATACGTCGCTCCTGTGGGGACCGGGCGTTGCCCTGGGACTTGTCGTCCTCGCCATCGCCCAGATGGGAGTTCATCTCGTTTTCTTCCTGCACATCACGACCGCCCCCGACAACACCAACAACGTGCTTGCGCTCGCGTTCGGCGTTCTGGTCGTCTTCCTCATGATTGCCGGGTCGCTATGGATCATGACGAACCTCAACGACAATATGATACTGTCGCCCGAGGCAATGGATTTGCACATGCAGCACTGACCACGGGAGGTGATACTAGCCGCGTCATATGGGTCCACATATCCGCACTTTAGCTGCGACAGGTGTAGATTTGCGGCGCACCCCCCTTGGGTCACAGCTTAGGCTCACGCACCACCACCTTCTCTGCATGGCCGCCCAGCTGCACGCCTATCGAACGCGGCACTGGGCATTGGTTGTCGCGCCGGCCAGGCAGGCTAGACACTGACCGCAGCCGATCCACGGATAGACGACCACCGGACGACCGACATCCGCTTCTCCCAACCTGAATATTCCGTTTGCTGCGTAGAGATGAGAAGGAACGACCATGGCATTTCTGGATGAAGTCATCGAGGTGCATGGCGGCAGTCGCCGCGCGGGGTTCGAGAAGATAGAAGCGGACATCGTCACTACCGGCGGACTGTTCGCGCTCAAGGGGCTCGCGACTGACCCAACCGTAAGGCGGATGACTGCGTCGCTCCATGAAGAACGCGCATCGGTCGTCCCGTTCGGCGCTCCGGGTCGACGGACCAGTTTCACACCCGATCGAGTGGCAATCGAAAATCTCGACGGATCGGTTGTTGCTGAGAGCCGTGATTTTGCCGCCCTGTTTTCGGGGCATGGGCTCGGCACGCCCTGGGGGCCGCTCCATCGGGCGCATTTCAACGGCTATGCGATGTGGACGTATCTCAACACTCCCTTCCTGCTTGGCATGGATGGGGTCAAAGTGGTGGAGCGCGAGCCATGGCATGAGGAGGAGGAGGAATGGCGCATCCTGCGCGCCTGGCTCCCGGGAACGATGGTCTCACACAGCCGATACCAGGATTTCTACTTCGGACGCGACCGCATGCTACGCCGCCATGACTATCAGGTGGACGTCGCCGGCGGCATGCTTGCGGCCCAGTTGACGGGGGACTATGTGGAGGCGGACGGGATCCGGCTGCCGACGCGCCGCCGCGCATACGCGCGCGGGCCGGACAACCGGCCGGTGTTTGACCTCCTGATGGTCTCAATCGACATAAGTAATGTTCGTCTGGTGTGACCCGGCTGCAGCCGCCCGGGCGGCATCAAACCGTTCCCAACCGCTGCCACACGTTCATGCGGCAACATCGCCAGTGAATGGTAAGCGCTGTTCTCAGGCCACGGCCTTAAGCTCGGGAGCCCGGATGTAGACCCAAGGCA
>NZ_JBSKBR010000059.1:0-11510 GCF_053714315.1 Mesorhizobium sp. PL10
AATTCAACAGCTTAACCGGCAGTGTTCGCCATCCGTTCACCTCCAACTGTTCAAGTTGGGCCACACGTCGCAGGATTGGCCAGCCGAGGAATGGCTGATCTAGCTTACGCCGGCGAAACTGGCATCCCCGATTTCAACTATTTCAACGGCGGTAGTGCCGAAATTTGTTTTTTCCGAATTGGCGCCACGTGTCAGCCGCATGGCATTTTCCTATCTCAGGAAGCGCTTTTCGTCCGCCTTGACCTCGCCCATTTTCTGGAGGCGGAAGATTTCCTCGACGGAAACGATATCCTTGTGGACGTTCTGCACGCCGCCATCGGCAATGATTCGCCGGAACGTATCCTGCATCGCGGTCGTCGCGGCCCGGATACCATAGTTGCCGTAGATGGTCATCTTGATGTTGCCGAGGGCGCGAATGCGGGTGGCGTCGAGATCCGGATAGGCATTCGGAACGATGACAAGCGGAACGGACCCCTTCCAGGCGCGCGAGAAACTCTCGATCTCGGCCGGATCCTTCCTCTTGGAGTGGATCAGGATCATGTCCGCCCCAGCTTCAACATAGGCCATGCCGCGCGTCAGCGCCTCCGCCTCACCCAGGCCTGCAATAAGCGCTTCCGTACGGGCGATGACCAGGAAATCCGGATCGCTGCGTGTGGAGACCGCAGCTTCGATCTTGCCCTGGTATTCCTCGATCCGCAGCAGTTCCTGGCGGCCATCGGCGGCAAGGCTGGTGACCTTCGGGAAGGTCTTGTCTTCAATGACGACAGCTGCGGTGCCTGCCTTTTCATATTCGCGAATCGCATGGATCACGTTCAGCGCGTTGCCGTAGCCGGTGTCGATATCGGCAACGATCGGCAGCGATGTCTGGCCGGCGATGGCGCGCAGCATGTCGAGATGCTGGGTCGTGGTGATCAGGCTCATATCGGCAAGACCGTAGAGCGCCGAGAGTTCGAAGCCCGACGCCCATATCCCGTCAAAACCGGCTTCTTCCGCGAGAATTGCCGACAATGGGCTATGGGCCGCCATGATGTGGACGAGGCCGCGTTCGGCCATGGCCTCACGCAGTTTTCTTGCTTTGCTCATAGATCGTCTCACTTTCGGAAAGGGCTTCACAGGCGGCAAGGATGCGACCGCAGGCATGCTGCAGTTCTTCAACCGACCCGGCGTAGGAGATGCGGATATAAGGCGAGGCCATCAAGCCGCTGCCCGGCACAACGGCAATACCGAACTGTTCCAAGAGATACATGGCGAAATCCATATCGTTCTCGACCACCTTGCCTTGAGGAGTGACCTTCCCGAGCACGCCGGCGCAGTTGACGAACACGTAGACGGCGCCGTCTGGCGTGCCGCATCTGAGACCGTGGGCCTCGTTGATCTTTTCGACCACGAGATCACGGCGCTTGCTGAAGTCGGAAACGAAATCGCCGATGTAGTCCTGATTGCCGCTGATCGCCTCGATTGCGGCATATTGTGAGATGGAACTGGTATGCGACGAGGTCTGTCCCTGGATCGTGTTCATCGCCTTGATCAGATCCTTGGGTCCCGCCCCATAACCGAGCCGCCATCCGGTCATGGCACTGGATTTGGAAACACCGTTGACGGTGAGCGTCCGGTCGACGAGGTCGGGCGCGGCCTCTGCCATCGTCGCGAAACGCACGCCATAAACGAGCTTCTCGTAGATGTCGTCGGCAAGCACATGCACCTGGTCGTGGCGGCGAAGCACGGCGGCGAGTGCGGCAAGCTCAGCCTTGGAATAGACCGCACCCGTCGGATTGTTCGGCGAGTTCAGCATCAGCCACTTGGTGCGCGGTGTAATCGCAGCCTCCAGGTCCTCCGGCTTCAGCTTGAACCCGAAATGTTCATGGCACTCGACCAGGACCGGTTCGCCGCCGGCAAGCCGCACCATGTCGGGGTAGGAAACCCAGCAAGGCGTCGGGATGATCACCTCATCGCCGGGATCGAGACTGGCGAATAGCCCATTGAACACCACTTGCTTGGCGCCGCAGCCAACGGTGATCTGGTCGATGTCGTAGTCGAGACTGTTGTCGCGCTGAAGCTTGTCCCGGATTACTTCCCGCAGCGGCTTGACGCCCGCGACCGGTGTGTAGCGTGTCCTGCCATTGCGAATAGCGGCAATGCCGGCGTTTTGCACCGCCTCGGGCGTATCGAAATCCGGCTCGCCTTGGCTGAGCGCGATGACATTGATACCCTTCTCCTTAAGGCCGGCGGCCGCGGCGGTCATGGCTTTGGTCTGGGAAGGACGAACGGCTTTTAGTCTCTTGGCAATGAGTGACAACGCAACTCTCCTCGGAGCACTGGGTTTGACCCAGAACTACGTACAGAGTGCTTCGCTGGCCAGTTCACCCATCGCACAACCTTAGCCGAATGATCGCATTTTACGATTTTTCCTGACCGCTCTTCGGTTCGAATGGCTGCATTTCGCCTATCTTCCACGCCATCGAAATTTACGAGATAACCATCGCAATATTCGATGTCTGTCATGTCTCTGTGATGGACCCGGCCGATGGTCCAGCCGAAAGCGGCGCCCGAAGAAGCGCGCCTGCCGATCTTCAATCAGGACGGCGAACCGGCGTGTTCGGCGAACGCTCAAGCAGGGATGGACGACAATGCATGATCTGAAGTTTACCAGGCGCAACATATTGGCCGCCGGCGCTGCAGCCGGTTTAATGTCGGTGGCGGGAGCTGGGTTCACCGCGGCCCAAGGGACCGATCGGAAGACGCTCCGGGTTGGCATGTCCGGCTTCCCGCCAGCCGTTGAGCCCGTTCTATATGTTCACACCGCGACGCGCCGCGTCGCCCCGCAAATGTTCGACACGCTGATCGCCTTCGATCAGACGCCGAACATGGGAGTGCGACCCAGCTTGGCGGAACGTTGGGAGCGTGTGGATGTAAAAGCCGTTCGCCTCTTCCTGCGCAAGGGCGTCATCTTCCACGACGGTGGCCCGTTTAGCGCGGAGGATGTCGCCTTCAGCTTTAGTCCGGAGCATCTGCTTGGCCCTGACATGGCAGGAAAGGCCACCGCCATGCAGACGTTGGACACGATCGGCAAAGTCGAGATCATCGACAGCCACACCGTTATCGTTCACGCCAAGGGCGACGATGCATTGCTTGAGAAGCGGCTGGCCTCGTGGGGCGCCGAAATCGTTAGCAAGCGTGCGTTCGAGGCGGCAGGGTCCTGGGATGCCTGGACGGCTGCGCCGATCGGAACGGGCCCGTACCGGCTCGTCAGCCAGTTGCTTGACGTCGAGGTCAAGCTTGCCTCGTACGACGCCTATTGGGGTGGCAAGCCACCCTTTGCCGGCATTCATTTCCGGGTCATTCCCGAACTTGCCTCGCGCATGAACGCGCTGATGGCCGATGAAGTGGATTTCATCACCGATCTTTCGCCTGATATGTTCGCGGAAATCGAAAAGCATCCGGAACTGGAAGTCGCAGGCGGACCGGTCCAGAACATTCGCTATCTGGCGATTGATGCGACAGGCCCGGTGCTGGAAAAGGTCGGCGTGCGACGGGCTCTGAGCCTCGCGCTGGATCGCAAGGCGCTCGTGAAGGCGCTCTGGCAGGACAGGCTTCCCGTTCCGAACGGCTTTCAGTTCCCGAGCTTCGGCGAAGCCTATATCGAAGACTTCCCAGCCTTGGCCTACGATCCCGATCTGGCGCGCAAGCTTCTTGGCGAAAGCGGCTACAAGGGCGAGACCATCACCTACAAACTTCTGAACAACTATTATCCCAACCAGGTCGCGGGCGCGCAGATCATGGTCGAGATGTGGCGGGCCGTTGGCCTCAATGTTGAGATCCAGATGATGGAGAATTTTGCACAAATCTGGACCAAGCCGGTTCACGCGATCTCGGACAGCTCGTCGACGGCCATCTTCCCGGATCCACTCGCCCACGCATGGCGCGAATTCGGTCCAATGGGCGGGTTGCCCAAGGGCGGTATCTGGAGCAATGACGAATATTTCGGGCTTGGCGAGAAGCTGAAGGTAACGGCCGAACCGCAAGCACGCCGGACGATCATCCGCCGGATGTTGGAGATCGTCGACCGGGACGATCCGCCCTGCGTCGTCCTGCATGGTTCTGGTCAGTTCTACGGCAAGCGCAAGGACGTCGCCTGGGTTGCGGGACAGACGCTTGACCTCAACTTCGGGCCCTTCAACGCCGTCTACACGCAAAACTAATGGCCACGCGACGAGGGCCGGCGATGGCGCACCGCGCCAGTCATGCGCCAGCATCTTTCAGCGCGGCTTCGGTTCCGTTGCTCACAATCGAAGGTCTATCAGTCGGCTTCAACGGTGTGCCAGTCCTTCGGGAAATCGATCTCACGCTCGCACCGGGCGAAGCGCTCGGTATCGTCGGTGAGTCCGGCAGCGGCAAGTCCGTTACCTGGCTAGCTGCTCTCGGCCTGTTGCCGAAAGCAGCCACGATTTCCGGAAGCGTTCGGCTGGATGGAACGGAGCGTTTGGGCGCAGCGGCGACTGAGCTCGACCGGATCAGGGGCGGGCGCGTGGCGATGATCTTCCAGGATCCATCAAGCGCGCTCAATCCTGTCCTCCGGATCGGGCGCCAGATTGGCGAAGTACTCGCCCGACACCAGGGGGTGTCGGCATCGAGCATTCGGGCAGAAGCAAAACGCCTGTTCGATCTCGTCGGCCTGCCGGACGCGGCGCGTCGGTTCGACGCTTATCCTCATGAACTGTCCGGAGGTCAGAACCAACGGGTGATGATCGCCATGGCGCTTGCCGGAAAACCCGACGTCTTGGTTGCCGATGAGCCGACCACCGCGCTCGACGCCACGATCCAGGCACAGATACTCGACCTCCTGACCACCATCAGGCGGGAGACCGGCATGGCGCTCGTGCTCATCAGCCACGATCTCGGTGTCGTTTCCGAGACCTGCGACCGCATCATAGTCATGTATGGCGGCCGGGCCGTCGAGGCCGCCCCGGCGGGCGCGATCTTTGCAAACCCGCAGCATCCCTACACGCGCGGTCTCCTTGCGGCCCTGCCGCCGTTCGAAGGGACCTTGCAGCGGCTTATCCCCATCGAAGGACAGGTGCCGGAGCCGGCAAACATGCCTTCGGGATGTCCGTTTGCTCCTCGGTGTCCGCAGCGCATGGCGGTTTGTGAAACGGCGGCTCCGCCGTTTATGCAGACCGAAGCCGGCCATTTCTCGGCCTGCCTTGCAGGGGCGGCCACAGCCGGCCAGCAGTCCCTGGAACTCAAGAGAAGCATGCTGGCATGACCGCAAATATTCTTGAACTGCACGGCATTTCGCGCAGCTATTTGACGCGGCAGGGTCTCTTCGGAAAGCAAGTTCCCGTCCGCGCTGTCGATGACGTGTCCCTGTCTCTACAACAGGGCGAGACGCTGGCGCTCGTCGGTGAATCCGGTTCGGGAAAATCAACGACAGGACGAATCGCGCTTGGCCTTGAACGGCCGAACAGCGGACATGTGGTCTTCCGCGGTCGTGAACTGCCGTCGACCGATACTCCAGCGTGGCGCCGCATGCGCACGCAAATGCAGATGATCTACCAAGATCCGCTGCCGGCGCTCGACCGCCGGCTGTCCATCCTCGATCAAGTCCGCGAACCGCTCGACATTCATGACATCGGATCTGAATCCGCACGGAACAACAAAGCGCTGGCGATGCTCGGCGCCGTCGGCCTCTATGCCACGCATGCCTCGAGCCTGCCCCATCAGCTTTCGGGTGGGCAGCGTCAACGAGCCGTTCTTGCACGGGCGCTGATCATGGAACCGGCATTGCTGGTCTGCGACGAGCCAGTCTCGGCTCTGGACGTATCGATCCAGGCCCAGGTCGTGAATCTGCTGATGGACCTTCAAAAGGACCTGCGTCTCAGTCTCCTCTTCATCAGTCACGATCTGAAAGTGGTTCGCCAGGTCAGCCATTATACGGCTGTGATGTATCTCGGTCGTATCGTTGAATATGGCGAGACAGAGCTTCTGCTCTCCGACCCTGCCCACCCCTACACCAGGGCGCTGGTTTCGGCCGTGCCTGTTCCAGGCCGGCGCTCGCGCGAGCGCATCATCCTCAAGGGCGAGCCACCCAATCCCGCGGCCCGTCCGACCGGCTGTGCGTTCCACCCGCGCTGTCCCATCGCGCAGCCGCAGTGCGTCAGCGCCTCCCCCACATTCTCGACACTACCGGAAGGACGATCCGTCGCGTGTCATGCCGTTCATACCAACCCGCCGGCCGAGGAGGTTGGATCCTGATGTTTCGGTTTGTTGCTATCCGTGTCTTACGTGCCCTTTTGACAGTAGCGCTGGTCGTCACGTTCGCCTTCCTCGTCCTGAGGCTTTCCGGAGATCCGGCTCGCAGCATCATGGGTGATGACGCCTCGCCCGAGGCCATCGCCGCCTTTCGCCGGGAGTGGGGTCTCGATCAGCCACTCTGGATGCAGTATTTCCACTACTTCGCAGCGATCTTTCACGGCGAGCTCGGGCGGTCGATGCGCGGCGGCGGGCCAGCTCTTGATCTTGTCCTGTCACGCATTCCGGCAACACTCATGCTGACATTGCCGGCGCTTTTGATGAAGCTGGCGATCGGCATTCCCTCGGGGATCTATGCCGCCTTACACCGGGACAGCGCCATCGACCGCGCCGTCATGGTGACGGCGGTAGCGGGCTACACGGTCCCAAGCTTTGTCCTCGGCCTCGTCTTGGTTCAACTCCTGGCCATCTGGTTTGCCTGGCTGCCGACCGGCGGCAGGGGAGGTCTGCAACATCTGATCCTGCCGATCATCACGCTCGGCGTCGGCGGCGCCGCCGTGCTTGCCCGTTTCGTTCGAAGTGCGATGCTGGAGGTCTTGGGGCAGCCCTACATCCGGACCGCCAGCGCCAAGGGAATTCCATGGGCCGCGGTCGTGCGTGGTCATGCTTTGCCGAACGCCGCAATCCCTATCGTGACCATTGTCGGCTTCATGGTTGGCAATCTGATCGCCGGTTCGGTTGTGGTTGAAAGCGTGTTCTCGTGGCCCGGTGTTGGCAATTTGCTGGTCGTTTCGGTCGCGGCGCGAGATCTGGCGGTGGTGCAATGCATTCTTCTGCTGGTGGCTGTCGCAATGGTGTTCTCCAATCTCATCGTCGATTTCCTCTACGGCTTTCTCGATCCGCGCCTGGCCAACGCCAACGTGACCGGAGGACGCTGAGATGAACATGACGGAAAAAGTGAGTGAAGCGGCGGCCGGACAGCGGAAGAGCACAAAACACCGCCCGATCCCCTTCTCCGTTATTGCCGGGGTTCTCTGGATCGGTTTTATCGTGCTTGTCGCAGTGCTCGCCAATCAAATCGCCCCTTACCAACATACCGCCCTTGATCTACCGAACCGGCTGGCGCCGCCACTTCATCCGCGGCATCTGCTTGGAACGGACGAACTGGGGCGGGATGTTCTGTCGCGATTGATCTTCTCCGTTCGCATCTCAGTTCTAGTGGCACTGGGAGCCACGCTGATTTCGGCCTGCTTCGGCACGGCGATGGGCTTTGCCGCGGCGCACTTTCGCGGCCGCGTCGAGCAGTTCATCTTGATGCTCGCGGACTTCCAGGCGGCAATGCCTTTCCTCATTCTCTCCCTGTCGGTGCTGGCCTTTTTCGGTAACGCGCTGCCGCTGTTCATCGGCCTGATGGGGCTTTACGGCTGGGAACGCTATGCGCGCATCGCCCGCGGGCTTGCGATCGCCGCCAGCGCGCAAGGCTATGCCGGCGCCGTTCGACAGCTGGGAGCGAGCCCACGACGTGTCTATCTGCGGCATATCCTGCCGAATATCTCGTCGACGCTGATTGTTTCCATGACGCTGACCTTCCCGGAGATCATCCTGATGGAAAGCAGCCTGTCCTTTCTCGGCCTTGGCGTTCAGCCACCGATGACGAGCCTCGGCAACATGGTCGGTTATGGCCGCGAGTACATGACACGGGCACCCTGGATCATGTTCGCGCCCGCCGCCTTGATCGTCACGACGACGCTCTCCATCAGCTTGCTCGGCGACTGGTTACGCGACCGGTTGGACAAGGGACCGCAGTGACCCCTGAACCGGCGAAAGCTGCCTGTGGCGAAAACGGCAAAAGGATCCAAATAGGGGTTCGAGAATGAGAACGTTGTTATCGGAGCGGGAGCAATTGGCTGCTCAGTTGCAGGAGTCCATCCGCGTCAGTTGATCTACTTCGCCGCGGCTTCTTCCTCGGTCATCTTTCGACATAGGCGGGTAAGCCAGCGGCAAAAGGCGCGCGCCGCGTCCGGATTTGAGCTGCGGTCGACCGCATAGGCACGATATTGCATACCGCTCGGTGCGCGCGAGCCCGCGAGGACCTCCAGAAGGCCCTGCCGGATCAGGTCCGCGACCACGATATGTGGCGCCACAAGCAAGCTGTGGCCGGTCGTGACCGCGGGCAGTGCGAGATAGTGATGATCGTAACGTGCGCCGGACGTGATATCGGATGTGTTCAGATCCAAGCCACGCAGCCAGGTCGGTAAGATGTCGGGCCGGGAGGTAACGGCAATGACGGGCGTATTGCGCAGGGCCTTAAGCCCGCGGCCGGCGACGCAGTCGGGCGCGCCGACGCAGACCAGTTGCTCGTCATAGAAGTCCCAGCGATCTGCCGGCTCCGTCAGCATGAGATCGCGGGTAAGGAGTACGTCGAAGCTGTCGGTAGAGGCGGGAGCCGACAAGGAGCTGATCACGTCGACGGTGACGCCCCCCATTTCCTTCGAGAAGTCGCGCAAATTGGGGATTAGCACCGTGTAGGCGAAGGTCGACAGGGACGTCCGCACGACAAGACGGTTGTCATCTTTCCGGCCGTTCCGCCGCATCCGCTTTGCGGTGAACAGGATAGTGTCAAGCGGCTCGGCGACGGCGTCGGCGAACAATCTCCCGAAATCCGTCAATTGGCTCTGGCGGCCGCGACGCTCGATCAGCTTCGCCCCGAAATATTCCTCCAGAACCGCAATGTGACGGCTCACTGAACTTTGGGTAATGCCAAGGGTCTTCGAGGCACGGGTCACGCTGCTGTCGCGCGCGACCTGCACGAAGGCCCGTACCGCATTGAGTGAAAGATCCTGTTCTTCGCTCACAACCCGCTCTCCGAAGGTATTCCGGACCTCCATCCAGAAGCGAGTCGCTCCCATCGGTTTATTCGATATATATCATCCACCTGTAACATAACGGTTACAATGATCTCAGCATTCCATACATTGCGTGACGCAGGCTTTTGCCGGCTCACCTGAAAGCGAGGTATCGCAGGATGGTGTGGCGATGACCATCGAAGAAATAGAAAAAAGTTCGGCGCCCTACTATGCTCAGCGAGGTCTCGTTTCAGAACGACACCGCCGCTTCAATTCAACAACACCAAAGCTTGATGTGAACGAATTATGACATCGGGCTCCCACAGCAAATTCCTCATCGTCAGCTTCGATGGCCTTCGGCCGGACCTCATCTCTCCGAAATTGACCCCGAATCTCTACCGCGTGCAGTCGCTGGGTGTCACGATGTCGAACCATCGCACGGTCTATCCGAGCGAGACCCGTTCGGCCTTCCCCAGCCTCGTCACCGGTGCCACGACCCGCCAGCACGGCATGGTCGGCAACGCATATGTCGATCGCTCCGGTTCTCCCCCACGCTATATCGATACATCGGACGCGGTGCTCCTGCGCGAGCTCGATCTCGAAAGCGGCGGAAAGCTCATGTCTGCGGCCACGCTTGGCGAGATCCTCGCTTCCGAAGGGCGAAGCCTCGCGGTGCTGGCAACGAACACGCCCGGTACGACGCGATTCTTCCATCACAAGGCGGAGGATTTCGGGCATGTCCGGTTGTCGGGTCATTTTCGCGAGGCCTGCACACACGATGCCTTGGCGGAGGCAGAGGTTCGTGTCGGCCCGCTCACCCCCGAGCCACCGCAGATTGAGCCCGACAAGGCCGGACAAGACTGGATTACCTCGGCCTTTCTCGAGGTCGTCTGGCCGAAGTACCGGCCGGACGTAACCATCCTCTCTTATGGTGAGCCGGATGTTACCTCGCATTTCCACGGCACGGGAGCCGAGGCGACGCGGGGTATAATCGCCCATTGCGACCGGCGGTTTGGGCGCGTGCTCGACTGGTGGGAGGCGGAAGGCCGCGCCGAGGATGTGCAGATCATCGCAGTCTCAGATCACGGACACATCACCGGTCATACGCGCGCGTCGGTTATCGAAAGCCTGCGGGACGCCGGCTTTCGACCGGGCATCGCGCCCGGGCCGAAGGTCGATCTCGTGGTGGTGCCTGGACAGGTGGGCGCGCTCTACCTTGCCGAACCAACCGACGAACAAATCGCCCGGCTAGTGGCAACGATTACCGCGCACGTGTGGTGCGGACCCGTCTTCACGCGAGCCCGAAACGAGATCGACGGTATCGCGCCTGGCAGTCTCGGCAATCATCTGGTCTTCGCCGATCACGCGCGCGCGCCGGATGTCTCGTTCTCCTTCCGGGCGGATGATGGCCTTGACCCCTTCGGCCTTATCGGTGGCACGTTTTATGACAGCGACCGCCGCACAGGCCTCGGCGTCCACGGTGGTTTGCATCCGAACGAACTCGCGGCTGTCGGCATTGCCGCGGGCACAGCTTTTCCGGCGGCGGGTTCCGTCTCGACAGTCCCCTCCGGCATTTGCGATTTCGTGCCGACGATCTTGCACCTTCTTGAGATCGGGCGACCGAACACAATGAGCGGCCGTGTTCTCCATGAGTTGCTCTGGGATCCGGAAAAAGCAAATGCCGAGGTCCGACGCGAAGCCTACGAAGCAGGCCTCGGCCGTTTCCGTCAGGTCCTTCGACGTGTTCAGGTCGGAGATGCCATGTATGTTGAGAGCGGAGCGGCAGAGGGTTGATCATTGCTGCCCACTTTCAAAGAGCTGGCAACCTTTCGGGCGTTCAACATACCGGTCTGCCCAGCCGCCCTCAAATGGTCGGAGCGTGGCAATTGGTTGCGGGGGGTAGGAACCCCGATTTGCACCGACGGTAAGCCCTTGAATTTATAGGTTGAGCTTCTTGCTCCAAAATTCAGTGGCCCTACGGCGGACAAGCAGCGAAGGGTCAAGACCCTGTTGGATGGCATCGCGATGTTCTTGGGTGTTGATCTAGCCGTGAGTGAAGAAGAAATTTCGAGCGTAAGCGACCATATCGACGGCGGCTACGGCGTTCCAGGCGATGCGACCCGCCAGGCGATGCAGATGATTGCGCAAGCAGACGGGATTATCCTGGATCCCGTCTATACCGGAAAGTCGTTCGCAGGCCTTTGCGGACGCGTGAGGAAAGGTGCGATATCGCGGGGTGAGGTTACGGTGTTTTTACATACCGGCGGTAGCCCCGGCCTATTCGCCTACGCCGATCATCCAGCCTTCAACGGTTGGCGATGTGCTAATCCGGGGCCTTTTTGGCCTCACGCAGTCTTTTCCACGTCCACGGAAGCAGTTCGTGCAGGCGGGAGACGGGAAGATCGGCGATGCGGG
>NZ_JBSKBR010000060.1:0-11115 GCF_053714315.1 Mesorhizobium sp. PL10
GTCACGCAGATCGGGCAACGACGGCACCGGCCGTGAAATGCCGAGATGCGCGCTTCGGCGCCCTCCAGCGCTCTCCCCGGACGAACCAGGCTGCAATTGGTTCAGCTGCTGCTCAAAGTTCGCTTGCAGATTCGCGCCGTCCCCCTGTTGCCCTACGTGCATGCCGGTATTCTGCCGTGCGAAGCCTGGCGCAGACGGGTTCAATTGCCGAGGATTGAACTGAGAACCATCCATACCGCTCTCCATCGAAAATATTGATTGCTCGCAAGTCTGCGCAGACAGGCTCAGATCAAAGCCTCAGCGGCGAATGGTTGAGTCAGACGCCAACGACACGCTATCGCAATTAGCTGTCGAGAAGCTGACCAGTCAGGAAAAACGCGCGTCCATAGGCCTCCATTTTCTAAGCAGGTTCGGGATAGCACCCTTTCGGGCGCGGATATCTGGCGGTCGAACAGCTTGGTTCCTGTCATTGCACCCTCACCCTTCCCTTGCGTCGCCTACCGCGGGTGTCGCGTTTGGCATAGTTTTGTGTAAGTGCGAAGACCGCACGGGTACGCGGTTGACGCTCGGCGCCGCATAGTCCACGTTTATTAAATCGGTTTAGCTCCTCGCATACCGCATCTGACGTTCTGGAACATGCACGACCAGGCAAGACTGACCAAAAAGAGCGCCGCCCGGAAGGGCCGCGACATCAATGTGGACTTGATCGCGGTGGTTGCTGCCGTGACCGACCGCGAGCCTTGCGTGCTCACCGTCGGGCAGCAGGATGCGCTGCCCTCCGGTCCGTTCGAGCTCACTCACCGTTCGCTGCAGTCGGGCCTGCGGGATTGGGTCGAACAACAGACCAGCCATCCGCTCGGTTACATCGAGCAGCTCTATACCTTCGCCGACCGCGACCGAATCAGCACTGGGCGCGAGCAGCGCAACATCTCCATCAGCTATCTCGCGCTGAGCCGTCAGGAAGCTATGGCGGTATCGCGCAAGTCCCGCTGGAAAAGTTGGTATGAGTATTTTCCCTGGGAAGACCATCGATCCGGCCCGCCGGAGGCGCTGAGTGTCTTGCGGCCGCGCCTGATGGCTTGGGCGAAGGGCGCCAGCGATGCAGCCGCGCGGCGCGAACGCCGCCAGCGCGCCGCGATCGCCTTCGCCTTCGACGATCGTACCTGGAACGAGGACCTCACGCTCCAGCGCTACGAGCTGCTCTATGAAGCCGCGCTGGTCGAAGAGGCCGATGGCGGGCCGAAGGCAACTCTGCCGGCCGCAGTGTCAGGCAAGGCGATGGTCGCCGACCATCGCCGCATCCTGGCGACGGGCATCGCGCGGCTGCGCTCCAAGATCAAATACCGGCCGGTCGTCTTCGAGCTCATGCGACCGACCTTCACGCTGCTTCAACTGCAGCGAACCGTCGAGGCGCTGGCTGGCAGGCTCATCAACAAGCCGAACTTCCGCAGGCTGGTTGAACAGCAGGAGCTCGTCGAGGAAACCGGCGAGACGTCCCTCGATACGGGCGGTCGGCCCGCAAAGCTCTATCGCTTCCGCCGCGACGTCCTCGACAACAGTGCTGTCGTTTTGGGGACAAAATTGCCGCTTTCACGGGCTTGACAGCGTTATAGTCAACGTAGATATAAACCGCTTATTGTCACTCGGAATATAAGCGGAGGAGCGGATGACTGGCGCGTTACCTACGGCCGCGTCCCTCTATGAGCGCGTCCGGCGGGTGATCCCGCCTGTCGAATGGCCGGTCTTTGCCGATGACATCGACGCCATCCTTGCGCTAAAGCGCGAGCGCAACGCCGTCATTTTGGCGCACAACTATCAGACGCCCGAGATCTTTCATTGCGTGGCCGACATCGTCGGCGACAGCCTGGCATTGGCCCGTAAGGCAATGACGGTCGACGCTGATGTGATCGTACTCGCCGGCGTGCATTTCATGGCCGAGACGGCAAAACTGCTCAATCCCGACAAAACCGTGCTCATACCGGATCTTGCCGCCGGGTGTTCGCTGGCCGACTCGATCACGGCCGAGGACGTGCGCCTGATGCGGCAGTGCTATCCCGGGGTGCCGGTCATCACCTACGTCAACACATCCGCGGCCGTAAAGGCCGAATCCGACATCTGCTGCACCTCCGGGAATGCGCTGGCAGTAGTGAAATCGCTTGGGGTGCCGCGCGTGATCATGCTGCCCGACGAATATCTGGCAAGGAACATAGCAGCGCAAACAAAGGTCGAAATCATCGCCTGGAAGGGACGCTGCGAGGTGCATGAACGCTTCACGGCAGCCGACATTCGCGAACTTCGGGAGGCGCATCCGGGCGTCACCGTGCTTGCCCATCCCGAATGTCCGCCGGAGGTGGTGGCCGAAGCCGATTTCGCCGGGTCGACGGCGGCTATGTCCGACTATGTCGGGCAGCACAAGCCGGCACGTGTCGTGTTGATGACGGAATGCTCGATGAGCGACAACGTCGCTGTCGAGCATCCGGACGTCGACTTCGTACGTCCCTGCAACCTTTGCCCACATATGAAGCGCATCACGCTCGCCAATATCCGGACCGCGCTCGAACAGAACCGTCACATCGTCACCATCGATCCGCGTGTCGCCGAGCGGGCTCGTTGGGCCGTCGAGCGCATGCTCTGCGTATGACGGCGGACATCCATGACATTCGCGGGGCGCCGGTCATTATCGGCGCGGGTATTGCCGGCCTGATGACGGCGCTGCACCTGGCGCCGCAGCCGGTCATTCTTCTTTCCAGGACGCCGCTTGGAACGGATGCCTCAAGCACGCTCGCCCAGGGCGGGCTCGCAGCCAGCCTGGGTGAGGATGACAGCCCCGAACTACACCTTGCCGATACGCTTGCCGCCGGCGATGGGCTTTGCGATGAAGCGATGGCCAGGCGCGTCGTTGAGGCCATACCTGGAGCCATAGACCAACTCATTCGTCTGGGCGCTCCCTTCGACCGCGCGTTAGACGGAAAACTGCGGCTTGGCCTGGAGGCGGCGCATTCGCGACGCAGGATCGTGCACGCCGCCGGGGATTCGACCGGCCGCGAGCTGTTCCGCGCGCTGCTCGCCGTGGCGCGGCGGACACGTTCGATCACCATCATGGAAGGCATGATGGCCCATCGCCTGGTGGTTGCGGAGGGCAGCATTGTGGGTGTGCTGACTGTGCTGCACACAGGCGTGTTCGCGTTGCCGACGCGCCGTGTGGTGCTTGCGACCGGCGGTATCGGCGGCCTCTTCAGCGACACCACGAACCCGCTTTCGTCTTTCGGGCACGGCCTGGCACTTGCCGCCTGCGCCGGCGCGGAGCTCGCCGATCTCGAATTCGTGCAATTCCACCCGACTGCGCTCGCTACTGCGCGCCGGCCAATGCCCCTGGTCAGCGAGGCGGTGCGTGGCGAAGGCGCGGTGCTGATCGACGAGCACGGCCACCGCTTCCTTGCCGACACGCCCGGGGCCGAGCTCGCCTCGCGCGATGTTGTGGCGCGGGCGATCTCCAATCAGCTCGCAGCTGGGCATCGTGTCTATCTCGACGCCCGGCAATGCCTCGGGCAAAAATTCGCAAAACGCTTTCCGGCGATCGATGCGGCTTGCAAGCAGGCCGGCATCGATCCTGCCGTGGAACCGATCCCGGTGCGTCCCGCGGCCCACTATCACATGGGCGGCGTGGCCGTGGATGCTGAAGGCCGCAGCTCCGTCTCCGGCCTGTGGGCCTGCGGCGAGGTTGCATGCACCGGACTGCATGGCGCCAACCGGCTCGCCAGCAACTCGCTGGCCGAAGCGGTCGCAACAGCGGTTTGGGTGGCCGAGAGCGTGGCGGGCACTTGCGCGGGCTGGCAATGGCCCAGGCTCCCCGCAATCCTTCCACTGCGACCCGACCCTTCATCGATACGCCAAGTCGTCTCCGATGCGCTCGGCATCTTTCGCAATGGCAAGGTGCTGCGCGAGGCGATCTCTACCCTTCTGCCGATTGCCGTTGGCGAGACGGCGGCGGCCGACCCGGCAATGGTGGCGCTGTTAATCGCCATCGCGGCGCTTCGGCGCGAGGAAAGCCGCGGCTCCCACTGCCGATCCGATTTCCCCGGGCGCGATGCTGCCGCCCTCCCCTCGCGACTGACGCTCTGCCCCGCCTTTGAGAATGCCGTCGCCCTCAACTGGCAAGCATCCGAACGGAGCTGTTGATATGACATCCCTTGCACCGCTTCCCCAGATCATCATGGAGCCTATCGTTCGCAACGCCCTTCTGGAGGATCTGGGCAGAGCCGGCGACATCACGAGCGATGCCGTCATCCCTGCCGACTGCAAGGCGACGCTCGCGTTGAATGCCCGGCAGGCCGGCATTGTAGCCGGGCTCGATCTTGTGATGTTTGCCTTCCTCCTCGTCGATCCCGGGATCAGCATGCAATTGCGGTGTCCGGAGGGCGGCAAGATCTCGGCCGGCGAAACCATCGCCATCGTTAACGGGCCGGCGCGCAGCCTGCTGACGGCGGAGCGGACGGCGCTCAATTTCTTGTGCAAGCTGAGCGGCATCGCCACGGCCACAGCCGCACTCGTAAACGCGGTGCGCGGCCATAACGCAAAGATCGTCTGCACGCGAAAGACGACACCGGGCCTGCGTGCGCTGGAGAAATACGCCGTGCGCGCTGGCGGCGGCGCCAATCACCGCTTCGGGCTCGACGACGCCGTGCTCATCAAGGACAACCACATCGCGCTTGCCGGCGACATCCGCACCGCGATCGAGCGGGCGCGCGGCGCCGTTGGCCACACGGTCAAGATCGAGGTCGAGGTCGACACGCTGGACCAGTTGGAGATGGCACTACAAGTCGGCGTTGACGCCGTGCTGCTGGACAACATGTCGGTTGAGGACCTTTCCCAAGCTGTGGCGATGGTCGGGGGCCGCGCGGTGACTGAAGCCTCCGGCCGGATAACGCGGGCGAGCGCTGCGGCCATTGCCGCAACCGGCGTCGACCTCATCTCGGTCGGCTGGCTCACCCACAGCGCTCCGATCCTCGACATCGGCCTTGACATACCGTCCGACCGGAACTGCAACAGGCACCTGAACTGAGGGAGAGGACATGAACCGGGATTGCAGGAACCCCTTTGGTCGCAGACCGACCCGCGTCAGCACGTCCCTAGTTCCACCGGCTGCCGAGGCAAGCCTGCTCGATGCCAGGGGACACGCTTCAACGGCCGAGGCAGGAGCGACGGACCAGCAACGAACAAAAGACCGCGTCGAAGCCCTTGGCCTCATCATCTGCCGGCTCGACGAGATGCGCCAGTTGGCGGCCTCTCATGGGCTGGAGCTTATCGGCTATCTCCTGGATGTCACCTTCACGGAATCCTGTGACGCGATCAGAAGGGAGCGTTCATCTGCTCAAGCCCAAGAAACCACGCGATAGGCGCCGAGACGACCAAGCACCGCGAGACGCGGTGGATTAGGACTGCAAGTCGTTCTGGAGAAAAAAGCATGCGTAGGATCGTCGCCGGCAAGCTCCACGGCATATACGTCACCGAGGCCAAGCTCGACTACCATGGCTCAATCACGCTCGACCCAGATCATTGCGAAGAAGCAGGCATTCTGCCGATGGAATTTGTCGAGATCTGGAATAAGAATTCGGGCGCACGGATCTCGACCTATGTAATCCTCGGCGAGCGCGGGTCGCGCTGCTGCGTCCTCAACGGCGCCGCCGCCCGCACCTGCCAGCCGGGGGACCAGATCATCATCTGCAACTCGGTCTATATCCATGACGTAGAGTTGACTGCGCTGAAACCGCGCGTGCTGACCTTCGACAAAGACAATCGCATCGTTGAGCGCCTGACCTATTCGGTCGAGACGAATGCCGACGGAGGCTACAGCTTCTCCATACTCAACGACGCTGGCAACGCACTCGCCATACCGGCCCTGGTGGGTAGATCATGACGGGCATCACGCCTGTTTCTCTTGCGGGTAGTCCCGGAAGCTTTGAGATGGAGATGGCATGAACGTCGAACTGCAGTTGAATGACGCCTCGGTACCAGCCCGCGCGGCTCCCCCCCGATGGAGCCGGGGAACGGCGCAGGCTGTCTACGACCTGCCGTTCAACGACCTGCTGTTCCGGGCTCAGTCGATCCATCGCGAGAATTTCGATCCCAATCGCGTGCAGCTGTCGCGCCTGCTCTCTATCAAGACCGGCGGCTGCCCCGAGGATTGCGGCTACTGCAGCCAGTCCTCCCATCACCAGTCCGGCCTCAAGGCCTCGAAGCTGATGGAAGTGCAACGTGTCGTGGCCGAAGCCAGGAAGGCGCGCGACGCGGGCGCCACGCGCTATTGCATGGGGGCCGCCTGGCGCAGCCCCAAGGAGCGCGACATGGAAGCCGTGGTCGCCATGGTCGAGGGCGTCAAAGCGCTTGGCATGGAAACCTGCATGACGCTCGGCATGCTCGACCTCGATCAGGCGCAGCGGCTCAAGCAGGCCGGCCTCGACTACTACAATCACAACATTGACACCTCCGAGCGCTACTACGGCGAGGTCATCTCGACACGGACCTTTGCCGACCGGCTGGACACACTTGCCAATGTCCGTGACAGCGGCATGAAAGTCTGCTGCGGCGGCATTGTCGGCATGGGCGAGGAGAAGGCCGACCGCATCGACATGCTGGTCACGCTCGCCAACCTGCCGGAGCCGCCCGATAGCGTGCCGATCAACATGCTGATCCCGATCGAGGGCACGCCGCTCGGCGAGGCCGAACCCATCGAACCGATCGAATTCGTGCGCACCATCGCGCTCGCCCGCATCATGATGCCGAAATCGTTTGTGCGGCTGTCAGCCGGCCGCACGGCAATGAGCGACGAGATGCAGGCGCTGTGCTTCTTTGCCGGCGCCAACTCGATCTTCGTCGGCGACACCTTGCTGACCGCCGAGAACCCGGGCGAGGACAAGGACAGGGCTTTGTTCCGCCGGCTCGGCATCAAGCCGATGGAGCCCGAGGCCAAGTGAGCGGGCGAGCCTTGCTCGACCGCTACAAGGCGACCTTGAGCGGGCTGGCCCGCAAGGATCGATTGCGCACCTTGAGCGCCCCCTCAGGGCTCGACTTCGCCTCCAACGACTATCTCGGCCTGGCACGCTCGAAGCGAATGGCGCAGGCGCTTGCGGCGGCACTCGCAGCCGGCACGCCCGTCGGGGCGACCGGCTCGCGGCTGCTGCGCGGCAACGACCCTGAGCACGAGGCGCTCGAAGCCAAGGCGGCCGGCTTCTTCGGCGCCGAGCGCGCGCTGTTCTTCGGCGGTGGCTATGTCGCCAATTTCGCGCTGCTGACGACCTTGCCCCAAAAGGGCGATCTCATCGTGCTGGACGAACTCATCCATGCCAGTGCGCATGAGGGCGCGCGAGCCGGCCGCGCCGAAGTGGTGGAAGCGACGCACAACGATGCGGGCGCGGTGGACGACGCAATCGTTGCCTGGCGAGCGATGGGTGGGACGGGCCGTTCCTGGATCGTGGTGGAAAGCCTCTACAGCATGGACGGCGACCGGGCCCCCCTCGGTGAACTGATCGCGGTCGCGGATCGCCACGATGCATTCCTGTTCGTCGACGAGGCGCACGCCACCGGCGTCTACGGCCCGAACGGGCGCGGCATGGCGCACGATCTCGAAGGCCGCGACAATGTCGTGGTGCTGCACACCTGCGGCAAGGCGCTGGGCGCATCCGGCGCGCTGGTCACCGCACCAGAAGTGCTTTGCGACTACCTCATCAACCGCTGCCGGCCCTTCATCTACGCCACCGCGCCCTCCCCGCTGATGGCGGTGGCGGCGGCAACGGCGCTCGATATCGTCGCCGACGAGCCGCAGCGCCGTGCGCGGCTGGCGAGCCTCGTCGCGCTTGCCGGCAAAAGGACCGAGGGGCTTGGGTTGCCGGCGGCCGGTTCGCAGATCCTGCCGATCATCGTCGGCGACAATGCAAGCGCCATGGCGTTGGCGCAGACGTTGCAGGCGCGTGGTTTCGACGTACGCGGCATCCGCTCGCCGACTGTGCCAGAAGGCACCGCGAGGCTGCGGATCTCGCTCACATTGAATGTCGGTGAGGCCGACGTTTCGGCGCTGTTCGATGCGCTAGCTGACGAATGGGAGCGCACGCCATGACAGTGCAGATCGTTGTCACCGGCACCGACACCGGCATCGGCAAGACGGTGTTCGCGGCCGGGCTGACCGGCCTGCTTGACGGCATCTACTGGAAGCCGGTGCAGTCGGGCACCTGCGGAGAAACCGACAGCGAAATTGTCGCCCTGCTCGCCGGTCTGCCTGCAGTGCGGGTGCTGCCGGAAGCCTGGCGCCTCCGGCAGCCGCTGTCGCCACATCTGGCCGCTAAATTGGATGGCGTGGAAATCGATGCAGAGGCGCTTGTTCTGCCAAGGACCAACCGGCCGCTCGTCGTCGAAGGCGCCGGCGGGTTGATGGTGCCCCTCAACAGCCGCGCGCTTTACATCGACGTCTTCGCGCGATGGAACGCACCGGTGGTGCTCTGTGCCCGCACCACGCTTGGCACCATCAATCACACGCTGCTTTCCATCGAGGCTCTTCGCGCCCGCTCCATACCGCTGCTCGGAGTGGTGTTTATCGGCGACAGGGTAGTCGACACGCAAAAAACGATCACCGAGATGGGCAAGGTTCGCGTGCTTGGGCGCCTGCCGCGCCTCGAATCCCTAACGCCCGGAACGCTGTCCGCCGCCATGCAGACCTCATTCAATGTCACCGACTTTATGGAGATCCGGCCATGAGCTCCGCTGTCTGGCATCCCTTCACCCAGCATGCCACCGAGCCGGTGCCGCCTACGATCGTGCGCACCGAGGGCGCCTATGTCGAGACGCGCGACGGCAAGCGCATACTCGATGCGATCTCGTCCTGGTGGGTCATCACCCACGGCCATCGTCACCCGAAGATCATGGCCGCGGTTCGGGACGCCACCGAGACACTCGACCAAGTGATCTTTGCCGGCCTCAGCCACGAGCCGGCCGAGCAATTGGCCTCGGCTCTGGTCGACATGACACCCGCGGGACTCGACTGGGTCTTTTATTCCGACAGCGGCTCGACCAGTGTCGAGGTGGCGCTGAAAATGGCGCTCGGCTATTTCCGCAACATCGGTGCGCCGCGCTCGCGGATCGCCGTCATGGAACACGGCTATCACGGCGACACGGTCGGCACGATGAGCGTCGGCGCGCGTGGCGTCTTCAATGCCACATACGAGCCCATGCTGTTCGAGGTCGACAGCATCCCCTTCCCCGCCGCAGGACACGAGCAGAAAACGCTCGACGCCTTCGAGCGGCTGGCGCGCGACCGCAAAGTAGCCGCGCTGATCGTCGAGCCGCTGGTGCTTGGCGCCGGCGGCATGCTGATGTATCCGGCTCCAGTTCTCGCCGAACTCAAGCGCATAGCCGAGCGCTCCGATACACTTTTCATCGCCGATGAAGTCATGACCGGCTGGGGCCGCGCCGGCACCTTGTTCGCCTGCGAACAGGCGGCGGTCGCGCCCGACATATTGTGCACTTCCAAGGGGCTGACTGGCGGCTCGCTGCCGCTTGCGGCCACACTCGCCACCGACGCGATCTTCCGCGCGCATTATTCCAGCGACCGGTCCAGGACATTCTTCCATTCGAGCTCCTACACGGCGAACCCGATCGCCTGCGCGGCAGCGCTGGCAAATGTCGGCATCTGGAATGACGAGCCCGTTGCGGAGCGTGTGGCGGCGCTATCTCGGATGCAGGCGGAGAAAGTCGCCCGGTTCAGCCAGGATCCTCGTTTCGAGAACGTGCGCACGACCGGCACGATCGCCGCGCTCGACCTCCGTTCCGGCCGTGCCGGCTATCTCGCCGAGGTCGGCCCAAAGCTGCGCGCCTTCTTCCTCGAGCGCGGATTGCTGGTGAGACCACTCGGCAATGTCATCTACGTGCTGCCGCCCTATTGCGTGACATCGGATGAACTCGACCGACTCTACGCGGCGATAGACGAGGCAGCCGAGCTTGCTGGCACCGGCCGATGAACCGCACGGCGCGTATAGCAGGCCTTGGCCATCACGTGCCGGCGCGAAAAGTCGGCAATGCCGAGATCGAGACAAGCCTCGGGCTGGAGGCAGGCTGGATCGAGGGGCGCACCGGCATCCGCTCGCGTTTTTGGGCGGAGCCGGGCGACACGCTTTCCGGACTGGCGACAAAGGCCGGCGACATGGCGCTCGAGACAGCCGGTATCGATCGCAAGGACATCGGCCTGTTGCTGCTGGCTACTTCGACGCCTGATCATCTGCTGCCGCCGAGCGCGCCATTGGTGGCGCACAGGCTCGGCGTTAACAACGCCGGCGGGGTCGACCTGGCGGGCGCCTGCGCGGGATTCATCTATGCGATGAACTTCGCCGATGGCTTCGTGCGCCTGCACAACAAGCCGGCCATCGTCATCGCCGCCAACATATTGAGCCGCCGGATCAATCCGGCCGAGCGGGCAAGCGCCGTGCTGTTTGCCGATGCCGCAGGGGCAGTGGTACTCGATCCTTCCGCGGACCCTGGTCACGGCATACTGGGCTCCTCGCTTGCCTCGGATGGCGCTTCTTATGGCCTGATCCATATTCCGGCGGGCGGCAGCAACCGTCCGTTTTCTGATGAAACTGATATCGCCGAAACGTGCATGACTATCGTGAATGGCCGCGAGGTCTTCGTCAAAGCCGTCGAGATGATGAGCCGCTGCTCCAGGCAGGCGCTGCTGGCAGCTAGCCTCGCAGCGTCAGACGTCGATCGCTTTGTGCCTCACCAGGCAAACGCCCGCATTTTCGACGCGGTCGGCCAGGTTCTAGGCATTGAGGATGAGCGCATCGTCAAGACCATCGCCGACTATGGCAACTCGTCAGCCGCAACCATCCCGCTGTCGCTGTCAATCGCGCACAGCGCCAATCCGATTCAGCCGGGCAAGAAACTACTGCTGGCGGCGGCCGGTGCCGGCCTTGCCGGTGGGGCATTGGTGGTTGGTTTCTGAACAGGCCGCCTGCCAGTCCAGTGCTTCGCCCGCCCAGCAATCTCACCTTCGCGAACTCACCTGCCTGCAGGGGAATCGGGTGAGTTAATTTTCAGGAGATGAGGCTGACGAGAAAGTCCTCGTTCCAT
>NZ_JBSKBR010000061.1:0-11029 GCF_053714315.1 Mesorhizobium sp. PL10
GTTCCTCCTTCGGCCATGATTGGCCATCGGAGAAAACGCCGGTAGACGGTTGCGGGGCCGACAGCGGTATGGCGGCTTTTGGCGTCCGAACAACGATAGCGGACGGTCAGCCGGTGAACCAAGCTTGGAAGCTGCCCCTGTGCAGACCTGTGCGTCGATGGCTCGGCCGGCCGGTAAACTCGACGTGGCTATTCACAACCGCGCAACAGTCTCCCTGACAGCGAGGTGCTGGCGGGACGTTTGGCGGAGTAAGTTTTATGCTCGCAACCAGCGAAAATTGGGCGTATCGTGGCATATCGTCGGTTGCTAATACTGGGGCCGGCGACTGAGAGCGCAAGACTCCCGCATCAAGACTCTGGGCGCGCTCGTAATTCGCTGTGTTCGGCGCGCTCACAAGACTGTCTGCCTCTGCCGAAACCTCTTTTGCTCGGTTCCGGCCAGAATTGCCTTTTTGCAGTTCGGAAGGGAGGAGCGTTCCGATGCAGATCATCCAAACCCGCCGCCGATTCCTGGCCGGTGGTGCACTGGCGGGCGCTGCCAGTATCGTCGGACTTCCGAAGTCACTCCACGCGGAACCGCAGCTGGAAACGACCACGGTTCGTCTGCCGCGGTGGATTGGTGGTTCGTACTGCTGGGCAGGCGCATACATCGCCGGAGAACTGATGCGTGCAGATGGCTTTACCGACGTTCGCTACATAGAAGCCGACAGAAGCGTCGACCAATCGGAGTGGATCGCACGCGGTGAGACCGATTTCTCTGTGAACTTTCCGCCGAATCAGATCGCGTCGATCGACGCCGGCGTGCCGATCAAGGTGCTAACCGGCCTGCATTCGGGATGCCTCGAACTGATCGCCAAGGAGAGCATCCGCAGTGTCACGGATCTGCGGGGCAAGAGGGTCGGCGTGGATGGTTTCAATAACTCGCGACACGTGTGGCTGACCCTCATGTCCGCCTATGTCGGGCTCGATCCCGTCAACGATATAAAGTGGGTCTTGACCGAGGGGGTCAAACCGACGGAACTCTTCATCCAGGGGAAGATCGACGCATTCCTCGGAACGCCGCCCCAGCCGCAGGACCTGCGCGCCAAGAAGATCGGCCACACGATCCTCAACAATGCCGTCGACCGCCCATGGTCACAGTATTTCTGCTGCATGATCTCCGCCACCACGGACTACGTGAACAGATACCCGGTGGCGACCAAGCGGGTCTTGCGATCCATCCTCAAGGCCGCCGACGTCTGCGTGTCGGATCCGCAACTGGTAGCCCGGCAGATGGTCGATCGCGATTTCGTCCCATCGTATGACTACACGCTCCAAACGCTCAAGGACATTCGATACGACCGCTGGCGCGAATTCGATCCTGAAGACTCGCTGCGGTTCTACACGCTGCGCATGCAGGAGACGGGCATGATCAAATCGAGCCCGCAACAAATCATCGCCGACGGAACGGACTGGCGCTTCCTCAATGAGTTGAAGCGTGAGCTGAAAACCTGATCCCATTTGTCTCAAGGGGAGACGTGGACATGGAAATCATCCAAAGCCGCCGGCGCTTCCTGGCCGGCCTTTCGGCAGCCGGCGCTACGAGCCTAGTTGGGGTCCGCCAGTCGCTCGCCTCAGAGCCACCGCCAGAGACGACGCGGATCCGGCTCGTCCGGATTCCCAGCATCTGTCAGGCCCCCCAGTATGTAGCCGAAGAATTGCTGCGCAGCGAAGGGTTCACCGAGGTGCACTACCTCCAAAAGAGGGGGACCGCAGACATCGCGCCGGCTCTCGCCTCTGGTGAAGCCGACCTCAGTGCGCATTTCGCCGCCCCGCTCCTTCTCCACCTGGAGGCTGGGGATCCGATCGTCATCCTGGCAGGACTCCACGTCGGCTGCTTTGAGCTGTTCGGCACCGATCGCGTGCAAGCGATCCGCGACCTCAAGGGGAAGACCGTGGCCGTGCCGTCGCTGGATTCCAGCCGATACGTCTTTCTCGCCGCTATGACGGCGTATGTGGGCCTGGACCTCCATAAGGACATACACTTCGTCACGCATCCGGGACCCGAGTCCATTCGGCTGCTAAGTGAGGGGAAGATCGATGCCTATCTAGGCTTCCCCCCGGAGCCGCAGGAGATGCGGGAGCGGCAGATCGGCCATGTGTTGATTAGCAGCACCGTGGACCAGCCCTGGTCGCAATACTTCTGCTGCATGCTGGCTGGGAACCGAGAGTTCGTCCGCACGTATCCGGTGGCCACCAAACGCGCCCTCCGCGCCATCTTGAAAGCGGCGGATTTCTGCGCCAGCGAGCCGGAGCAGTCCGCCCAGTATTTGGTGGAGCAGGGCTATACGAGGCGCTATGACCATGCCCTCCAGGTCATAAAGGGCCTCCCCTACGGTTGGCGTGAGTACAGCGCTGAGGACACCCTGCGCTTCTACGCCTTGCGCCTCCACGAGGTCGGGATGCTCAAGAGCACCCCCCAGAAGCTTTTAGCCCAAGGCACCGACTGGCGATTCTTCAGCGAACTGAAGAAGGAGTTGAAGACGTAGGCAATCGCCAACACACCGTGCGCTCTATCGAAGAGGGAGAACCACATGCAGATCATCCAGAACCGCCGCCGCTTCCTGGCCGGTGCTGCGGCAGCAGGCGCTGCAGGTCTCATCGGCGCAACGACTGACGCTTGGGCAGAGGCACCTCCTGAAACGACCTCCGTTCGCTTGCCGCGGTGGATTGATGGTGCCTACTGCTGGGCGGGAATGTACCTGGCCGGAGAGCTGCTCAAAGCGGAGGGCTTCACCGACGTCCAGTACGTGCAGGGCGACGAGAAAGTCGATCAGGCGGTGTGGATTGCACGCGGCGAGACAGATTTCAGCATGAACTACGCGCCAGTCCATGTCGCATCGATCGACGCGGGGGTGCCTATCAAGGTGCTTGGCGGTCTGCACTCCGGGTGCCTCGAGCTGATCGCCAACGACAGCGTCGAAGGCATCTCGGACCTCAAGGGCAAGCGGGTGGGCATGCATGACATCAATGCGCCGTCGCGCGTGCTGGTTGCCCTGATGGCCGCGTATATCGGACTGGATCCCGACAACGACTTCGATTGGGTCCAGGAAAGTAAGCCGGTAGAAGCCTTCGCCGACGGAAAGTTCGATGCATACCTCTTCACGCCGCCGGAGACGCAGCAACTGCGCGCCAAGAAAATCGGCCACACCGTCCTCAACACGACCCTCGATCGCCCCTGGTCGCAGCACTTCTGCTGCATGACCTCGGCCGCTGCGGACTACGTGAACAGATACCCGGTGGCGACAAAGCGCGTGCTCAGGGCCATCGTTAAGGGCGCCGACCTTTGCGCGTCGGATCCCGCATGGAGTGCCGGGCAGATGGTCGAGCGAGGTTTCGTGCACAGCTACGAATACGCGCTGCAAACGCTGAGCGACACCCGGTACAACGTCTGGCGGGATTACGAGGCCGAAGCCTCGATGCGCTTCTACGCGCTGCGCATGCAGGAGACGGGCATGATCAAGTTGAGCCCGCAAGAGATAATCGCCACCGGAACGGATTGGCGCTTCCTCGATCAACTAAAGCAGGAATTGAAGACATAGGTAATCGCCGGCGCGCCGCGCGCCCTATCGAGGGAAGGAGAGGCCATGCAAATCATCCAGAGCCGCAGGCGCTTCCTGGCCGGCCTTTCGGCAGCTGGCGCCGCGAGCCTCGTTGGGGTCCAGCAAGTGCTCCCCGCGGAGCCACCGCCGGAAACAACGAGCGTCCGACTTGCAAAGATCAGGGGCATCTGCATCGCGCCTCAATATGTTGCCGAGGAGCTGTTGCATGCGGAGGGCTTCACCGAGGTTCGCTATGTAATGACCGAGACAGCCGCGGGGCAATCTGACGCGGTCGCGAGTGGCCAGGTGGACTTTACTTTGAATTTCGCCGCGCCGCTCGTGGTGGCGATGGATGCAGGGGGCCCGGTCGTGGTGCTGGCCGGGGTGCACCCTGGCTGCTTTGAGCTATTCGGAAACGAGGATATCCGCGGGATTAGAGACCTGAAGGGCAAGAGTGTCGGCGTCCAAGCCTTGGGCTCGAGTCCGCATGTATTTTTGACGGGCATGGCGGCCTATGTTGGACTGGATCCACTGAAGGACATAAATTGGGTCACCAGCCCGACCATCAAACCAATGACGCTCTTCACGCGAGGGGAAATCGATGCGTTCCTCGGCTTTCCGCCCGAGCCTCAAGAACTGCGCGCCCAAAACGTCGGCCACGTAGTAGTCAACAGCGCCGTTGATCGTCCCTGGTCGCAGTACTTTTGCTGCATGCTGGCCGGCAACGCCGGCTTCGTTCACGACAACCCGATCGCGACCAAGCGCGTCGTTCGCGCCATTCTGAAAGCCGCGGACCTTTGCGTCGCTGAGCCACAGCGCGTCGCACGACAGATCGTCGATGACGGGTTCACGGCCAACTACGACTACGCACTGCAGACGATGACCGACGTGCCTTACAACAAGTGGCGAGAATACGATCCGGAAGACACGATCCGGTTTTACGCGCTGCGACTTCAAGAGGCCGGCATGATCAGGTCGGGCCCGCAGAAGATCATCACAGACGGTACGGATTGGCGGTTCCTCAACGAGCTAAAGCGAGAGCTGAAGACGTAGACCTATCGCGGACACGCGGTGCCTTTTTCAAGGGAGGAGAGACTCGTGCAGATTGTCCAGAACCGTCGCCGTTTCCTCACAGGCCTGTCTGCGCTCGCAGCCGCGGGTCTTGCAAAGGGCCGCAACGCGGCCGCCGCCGAAGCAGCACCTGAAACCACGGTCGCCCGCATTTCGGCGGGACCAGCCATCTGCATCGCTCCGCAATATGTCGCCGCGGAACTGATCCGAGCGGAAGGCCTATTAGATTTGCGATATATCGCAACAGACGCCGGTATCGCGCAAACCGACATGTTGGCGCGGGGCGATATCGACTTCAGTATCAACTTTGCAACCGCGCTTGTCATCCCCATAGACACCGGTGCCCCGATCAAGGTGATCTCCGGCGTGCACGTGGGCTGCTACGAATTGTTTGGGCGCGAGGACATCAAAAGCATCACGGATCTCAAAGGCCGCAAGGTCGGCGTCGGCTATATTCTAAAATCGGATCCGCACATCTTCGTTAGCGCCATGGCGACTTTCGTCGGACTAGATCCGCAACGCGACATCGAATGGATCGTCGGGGAGACAAAACCCGCGGAGCTTTTCGCCGACGGCAAAGTCGATGCTTTCCTGGCTTTCCCGCCTGAGGCTCAGGATTTGCGCGCCCGCAACATCGGCCACGTCATCCTCGACAGTTCCAAGGACCGGCCGTGGTCGCAGTATTACTGCTGCATGCTGGCGGTCAACGCCGCCTATGCCGAGAAAAATCCAGCCGCCACCAAGCGGGTCGTCCGCGCCATCCTCAAATCGGCCGATATCTGTGCGGCCGAGCCGGAACGGGTGGCACGCCTCCTGGTGGACAGCGGGCGCACCGAACAATACGACTACGCCGTGCAGGCGTTCCGCGAACTCCCGTACTCGAGTTGGCGCGACTTTGATCCCGAGGATACGGTAAGGTTCTTCTCGTTGCGTCTGCATGAAGCCGGCATCGTCAAGTCGAACCCGAACGACATCATCGCAAAGGGTACTGATTGGCAGTTCTTCAACGAGGTCAAGCGCGAGTTGAAGGCGTGAGTTGCTGGTCGGCATGCGCATTGGCACTGGCGCTGCTTGCTCCTTGGCCGGCACATGCGCAGGACGCGCCGCACGACGAGCGCCTGCCGACGATCGGACAGGCGCCGGACTTTACCTTGCTATCGCAGGACAATGTGCGCGTGTCGCTGCACGACTTTCGCGGCAAGGTGGTCGCCGTCTCATTCATCTATACGTACTGTACCGACGTCTGTCCCATGCTGACCGCCCATATGGCCAGCGTGCAGAAAAAGTTGGGCAGTGCGTTCGGATCCAAAATCGCCTTCATTTCGATCACCGTCGACCCGGAGCGCGATACGCCCGATGTTTTGAAGGAATATGCGCAGAATTTTGGCGCCGATCTGAAGGGCTGGTCGTTTCTTACCGGCGACCCGGCGATTGTCCATGAGGTTGGACGGAAATATGGGATCATCGCGAAGAAGGTGGCGAACGGAGATGTCGACCATACCTTGTTGACGTCGCTCGTAGACCCGAATGGCATCTTGCGAGTACAGTATCTTGGCGTCCGGTTCGACTTGGAGGAGTTCCGGGATGACCTTGTCAGCCTCTTGGACGAATCCAAATAGCATAACGAACCGGCTCGTTGGCTGGGTTGCCCGGCTGCCGGCGCGCGTCCAGACCAAGCTCTTGATCGCATTCCTGTCGATCGTCGGCCTGCTGATCGTGCTCGGGGCCGTCGGGTTGCAGGTGCTGAGTGGGGTCAACGATCAGACCAACGAGCTGATCAAGCTGCAGCGCAGGATCGCAGCCTACCGCCAGGTACAGCACGATACGACCACCCAGCTCTATGGCATCTCCACCGCCCTGTTGCTTCAGGACGACCGGATGCTGGATGCGGCGCTGCGCCAGCTCAATCAGTTCGGCTACGACCTCGACCGCATGGAGTTCGTCGCCAAAGCCGAGGTGGAAGTGCTTGGCCAAGTCAGGCAAGAGTACGAACGAGTGACGGCCGGGGTGACGCACGTGGTAGAACTCGTCCGCGCCGGCCGTACTGTGGAGGCGCGCAAGGTTCAGCTTGATGAAATCATACCGTCGGCTGATCGCCTCGAGCGGCTGACAAACCAGCTGGTCAACATGGCCGAAGCCGACATGTTGGCGGCCATCGAAACGACCGAGAGTGCGTACGGCACGTCCAGACTGATCGTGGTTTCGTTTGCCGTGGGCAGTATCCTGTTGGCGTTGGGGCTCGGTTACATCATCTCCTGGTCGTTGATCGAACCGGTCAAGAAAATCGAGACGCGTCTCAGCCAGATAGCGGCCGGCGACTTCGCCCAACAGGTTGCCGTCGCCAATCGCGACGAACTTGGAGTGCTCGCCGCTAACGTCAACCAGACCTCCGACCAGCTGGGGTGCCTGTATCAGGAGATCGAGACGCGCACCCAGCAGCTCGACGAAGCCCTTCAGCAGCAGACAGCCACTGCAGACGTTCTGAAGGTCATCAGCCGCTCTACCTTCGATCTGCAGGTGGTGCTCGATACGTTGGTGGAATCGGCTGTCAGGCTCTGCCGTGCCGACAAGGGTGGTATCGTGCAGTTGCTGGATGGCGTATTCCGCTATGTGTCGACGCATGGCTACCCGCCCAGTTTCCGTGCTTATGTCGACGCCAATCCAGTTCCAGCGCTTGCCGCAGGCCAAGGCTCCGCCGTAGGGCGCGTAATCGAAGAACGGCGGATCGTACAAATCGAAGACGTGACCGCTGATCCGGACTACCGCGTTGCCTTGATCGCTGAGGCAGGCGGATTCCGCACCGTCCTCGCTGCCCCGCTGTTGCGGGAAGGTGATCTCGTTGGCGTATTCGTCATGACGAGGGTTGTGCCGCAACCTTTCAATCCCAAGGAGATCGCGCTCGTCGAGACATTCGCCGACCAGGCGGTGATCGCCATCGAGAATGCGCGGCTCTTCGAGGCGGTGCAGTCACGGACGCGCGAGCTTGCCGCGTCTGTTGGTGAACTCGAGGCGCTTGGTGAGGTGAGCAAGGCGGTCAATTCGACGCTGGATCTCGACACGGTGCTGAAAACGATCGTCGCCAAAGCGGTCCAGTTGTCGGAGACGGATGCTGGCACGATCTACGTGTTCAGCAGCACGCGGCAGCAATTCCGTCCGCGCGCAAACTTCGGTATGAGCGATGAGCTTATCGCCGCAGTCTCACACCAGACGATCGGGCTGGGCGACATGGGGATCGGCGACGCACCCGGGCGCTGCATGCCGGTACAGTTTCCCGACCTCAGCAAGGAGACTTCCTCCTTCCTTGTAAGAAAGACGATCGTCGACGCCGGATATCGCGGTATCCTGATCGTTCCGCTGCTGAGGCCCAACAAGATCGTTGGCGCACTGGTCGTCAGGCGCCACAAGCCAGGTGCCTTCCAGGAGCAAGTTGTCCACCTGATGGAGACTTTCGCAGCCCAATCGGTGCTCGCGATCCAGAATGCCAAGCTGTTCCGCGAGATCGAGGAGAAAGGCCAGGAACTGGAGGCAGCCAGCCGCCACAAGTCCCAGTTCCTCGCGAATATGAGCCACGAACTCAGGACACCGCTCAATTCGGTCTTGGGCTTCACAGAACTGCTGGTCGACGGCATCTACGGCGAACTCCCGGACAAGGCAAAGACGACCGTCGCGCGCGTGCAGGCAAACGGCCGTCACCTCCTAGGGCTCATCAATGACGTACTCGACCTTTCCAAGATCGAAGCCGGCCAGCTTACGCTGGCGATCGAGGACTACTCCGTCGCGCAGATTGTTCGATCGACCGTTACAGCTGTTGAGCCGCTGGCACGAGCGAAGGGTCTCGAGCTTTCAACGACTGTTGCCGAGAACCTTCCAATCGGCCGCGGGGACGAACGCCGTTTGACGCAGGTCCTGCTCAATCTTGCAGGCAATGCCGTCAAGTTCACCGAAACGGGTGCGGTCGACATTCTTGCCGATGCGATCGACGGGCACTTCGAGATCACGGTCCGAGACACCGGTCCCGGCATCGCGTCCAAGGACCAGGCTCTTATCTTCGAAGAATTCCAGCAGGTCGACAACAGCAGCACCAGGCAGAAGGGTGGCACAGGTCTTGGGCTGGCGATCTCGAAGCGCATCGTCGAAATGCATGGCGGAACCATAGACGTCGAGTCCATGATCGGGTCAGGGTCGACATTCCGTCTGAAGGTACCAATCCGGGTGAATGAGGACGCGAGGGCCGCATGAGCAAACGAATCCTGATGGTGGAAGACACCGAGGACAACCGCCAGATCATCCGCGATCTCATTGCCACCACCGAATACGAACTGATTGAGGCGACGGACGGCGCCGCCGGCATAGCTGCAGCCGCAGCGCACAGGCCAGACCTGATCCTTATGGACATCCAGCTCCCGGTGATCGACGGGTATGAAGCGGCCCGCCGCATCAAGGCCGACCCGGCGCTCCGGCACATTCCGATTATCGCCGTCACATCCTACGCGTTGTCGGGCGACGAGGCGAAAGCCCTTGCTGCTGGGTGCGATGGTTACATTGCCAAGCCATTCAGTCCGCGCCAGCTGCTTTCCGAGATTCGCGGGTTCCTTTCTTGAGGGAGGCAGTGCCTTGCACGATCCGCCTCGCATTCTCGCGGTCGACGATACTCCGGAAAACCTTGAGATCCTGCGCATGCGCCTCGAGGCGAATGGCTACGAAGTTGCAACCGCCGCCGATGGTGAAGAGGGGCTTGCGAAAGCCCGCGAACTCACGCCTGATCTGATCCTGCTCGACATCATGATGCCGAAGCTCGACGGCATCAGTGTGGTCCGCATGCTCAAGCACGATCAATCGCTGCGATCGATCCCCGTTGTTCTGGTCACCGCGAAGGCCGATACGCGCGACGTGGTCGAGGGGCTGGACGCCGGTGGCGACGACTATCTGACAAAGCCCTTCGAGCACAGGGCGCTGCTAGCGCGGGTGCGCTCGATGTTGCGCCAGAAGGCGCTTCACGACACTGTCGCGAGCCAGGCCAAACGCCTTGAGGACCAAGCCGCGCAACTTTCCGACTGGAACCGCTCGCTCGAGCAAACCGTGGCTGAGCAGTTGTCGGAGCTCGAGCGAATGGTGCGGCTCAGGCGGTTCCTGCCCGAACAGGTCGCCGACCTCATCGTTGCGGCGGGCAATGGAGATGCGCTCTTGCAGAGCCACCGCCGCGAGGTGACGGTTGTCTTTTGCGATTTGCGCGGCTTTACTGCCTTCGCAGAGACCGCCGAACCCGAAGAAGTAATGACAGTTCTGGCGGAGTATCATTCCTGTCTTGGCGAACAAATTGTCCGCCACGAGGGGACTCTTGAGCGGTTCGTGGGCGACGGTATCGTCGTGGTTTTCAACGATCCGCTGCCATGTCCCGACCACAGCGAGAGAGCTGTCTCAATGGCTACCGCAATGCGCGACGCGATTGACGAGCATTCAGAGCGATGGCGCAAGCGGGACTATTTGCTTGGCTTTGGGATCGGCATTGCCAGGGGCCACGCAACCATCGGGCGCATCGGTTTTGATCAGCGCTCGGACTATGCCGTCATCGGCACTGTGTCGAACCATGCAGCCCGATTGTGCGAGGAGGCCAAATCCCGCCAGATTCTCGTTAGCCAACGGGTCCTCGGCGCTGTCGAGTCGCTGGTCGAATCTGTTCTTGTTGGCGATCTGACGCTGAAGGGTTTTCGCCGCCCAATGCCTGCCTATGAAATCGTGCGGTGGTTCGGTCGACCGGGCTAGCGTTGGACGCACTTGGACTCGGTCGGCCGATACGACCCGTCGAACGGCCGGCACAAAGCAGCCCAGCCATCAACCGATCTCGAAATCGCCAAGGAAGCGGTCGTTCCGCGAGTAACAACCAATGGCAGCCTCTGGCAATGGCAGCCTCTGGCGCAACCGTGACCTACAGTGTTGTCGCCGGCAATGTCTGCTTGCGGGCAGTGACAAACCTGACTTCAACGGCCGACATTGGGCGCTTTGCCGTCGCCCGTAAACTCGGCTTGGTACCGCGGCAATCCACTACGAGGGCGGTTAGGGGCCTTCGATTGGCGAAGCCGTGGATCTCGCTGGATGGCGACAATTGCGGCGCAAATTGTTCACGGCTCCACTCGTGAAGTGGAGCCGCTCTTGATCAAACCTCGGTTGCCTCGGCAAGTTCGAGAGCATCCTCTACATCGACTCCCAGATAGCGGCCCGTGTTCTCGATCTTCGTATGACCGAGCAAGATCTGGATGGCTCGCAAATTTCCCGTCGCTTTGTATATAATCGAAGCCTTGGTGCGACGCAGGGAATGGGTGCCGTATTCCTGGGGTCGAAGCCCGATCGCCTCGACCCATTCGTCGACGAGGCGGGCAT
>NZ_JBSKBR010000062.1:0-10920 GCF_053714315.1 Mesorhizobium sp. PL10
GTCCGAAAGTGATTAGGCCGCCGCCGCTACCATTGACACGACACGCCTCATATGAGGGGGGCGGGACTAAATGGCTGAGGAAAGTGCGCGTCACACGGTCGGTGATACCGTGATGAGCATCATGCCAATGGGAACCGTGCCCCTTATTCCATCACAAGACGGCCAAGAACCCGTTATCACGCTTGAGGAAAGCCTGGAAGATACGTCGGTACCTTGGTTCGACCCGCCCATTTGGCCTACCGACCTTTTCGCTACTGCTGCGCAAATCCTCCATATATCTGGGTTGCTCACCTATTTCGATCCTGATCCGGACGTGACTCCCCGAGCAGGAGAGCAGCCCCTGAGTTTCACTTTGAGCTTGGAGGACAGGGCGAGATGCGAGCGAGCTGGAACTGAGTGGTCTGAGAACGAAGAGACTCCCGATTTCGTTTACGACCTATGGGATGTGGTGATCGGCGCGTGGAATCAGCCGATAAGGGCATCCTTTTATACGCAGAAAAGCGCCCGGAAAAATGTACCGAAATGGTGGAAAGCAGGCCTCCAGCTGCTGATAATTGCAGACCAAGCCTGCGCCGGGCTTGGATCGCCCCGCGACCCGGACAAACCCCGATGGCTGGTGAATGCATTCGAACAGTTTTTTGCCCAACCCTTTGCACGGCCGCGAAAGCTAACGGAACAGGGCGCCTATAGGGCGAAGCGACAGATTCCAACGTTCGGCCGCGACAGCGATCCAGATGTGGGCTGTGTCCAGCCAAAAAACAGAATATCCGCCGTTGGTTGCAACATGCGGAACTTGACCCGTCACGTTGCGTATATTCCCCACGTTGGAAACGTTCGATGCCACTGGCATCAACCGATTAACTCGAAACTGGAAGAAGATGCCGATGCCCTGGATATCCTGATTATTCCACTGCCCTTCGAAATGAGGGACAACTGGATACGAACCAAGGATACCGCACTGCCTCACGAGGACAGACGCCCCAAATGGGGTAATTTCGAAGTGGTCCAAGAATGGCTGGTGGACCAGGATTCCATTATCGAGCTAGTGGCCGACGAGGTCCGCAAAGCGAAACTCAAGCTCAAAGGCGAATCCTTGAATGGGATAATTTTCCCAGAATATGCGCTGACGGAGGCGATATTTAACAAGATTTGTGGGCGGGTCAAAGAGATCGCGCCGGAGCTAGAGTTCGCAATCACAGGAAGCAGCACGAATTGTGAAGGGGAAGAGGGCAATTTCGTGCTGACAGCTATGTGGAAAAACAATGAGTTATCGGCGTTAAAAGACAAAGAAAGCCGATACCTGCTGACAAGCCGAAGGAAGCATCACCGCTGGCGGTTGGCACAATCGCAGATCAAGGACTACGATCTTGCGAAATCTCTAGATGGTAGCTCTGCCTGGTGGGAGAGCCACAAAATTGCGCAACGCGAGATACATTTCTTCCATTTCAGAAAGACCTCCGTTTTCACTACAATGATATGTGAAGATTTGGCTCGGAGCGATCCTTGCCACGACATCCTTAGGGCAATCGGTCCCAATCTCTTGTTCGCTATCCTGATGGATGGGCCGCAAATACCTGCGAGATGGCCAGCCCGGTATGCTGCTACCCTTGCGGACGATCCAGGTACATCAGTGCTGACCGTGACCTCGCTCGGCTTGATGGAGCGAAGCACTGCGGCTGGCAAGTTCCCGCCAAATAGAACCATCGCAATGTGGCGGGACGAGGAGGGTGAAACGCGTCCGCTAAGCCTGGATGACAAGGCGCGATCGATGCTGTTGAGCCTTGAGGCGAGAAGTGTTGTCGACCAAACGCTTGACGGAAGAAGAAACGAAAAAGCCTGGTCGTGGCGATACAAGGACGCGGTAAGCCTATGAGGCTTTAGCCTGGCGCGAGCTCAGAGGCGGATCGAGAGGCGGCAAGGGAATAGAGGTACCGATTGACGGTCGCGCCAAAGCATCGAAAGTTACCCCCCAACCCAACGCGCAAGCTTTTACATAGCCACCCATAGAGCGGGCGGCAGAAGTTACTTTCCCCCGTTTTCGTCACGTGGAGTGAGGGTAGTCTATCCCGTCGAGTTGTCCTGGACACAGAGCGCAGCATTGCGCGACCGAGGCGCGGGTGCAAGTCGTTGCGCAGCTTTGAAGCATCAGCCCGTGAAGCCGATGTCGGCCCGCCTCGGGTCCATGTTTCTAGAGCGGCGGCGGTTCGCTCAGGGGAGGGCGTTACACAATGTTTTTAAGGTGCAGGACTACACGACCGGACCTGATCTGAAATGCTTGGTTTCAATTGCCGCTTTCGGCTTCTCGGGGACATCGGATCGTCCGTGGCGATCACTGGCAGGACTCCATGAAACCTGTAACCTCCTGCGGGGCGCAGGTCAGCCCGCGGTTGCGGTCGCGCGCCCTTGCGAGGAACTTGGGATGGCTAGCCCGCTGGGGAGGGAACGCTGCGCATGATCGATGACGAGGCGCAGGATCTCCGCCCCCGCTTGCGGAACCGGAAGGACCGGGCGACGGCATTACGCCGAATGGGAAAAGAAGAAGGGATGCCAGCGCGAACAGGCAGGTTCCGAAGCCGAGCGGCAACCCTAGTGATCCCGGGCCGCCTGGCTGGCCAAGGCTGGCAAAAGCGGGCTTTTCCATTCCTACCGCGTTTGCTACGAATGGCGCATGCTCAAGCCTCTATTAGATCCCGATGTCGCCGACGAGGCACCGGATTCGCCGATATTGACCGGCTATGACGAGGAGCGCCTACTCACCTATATTCGGCTTCTCGATGCAGCAGCCGAGAACGCTGACTGGCGAGAGGTGGCCAAGATTGTTCTGCACATCGATCCGGAGAAAGAGCCGGACCGGGCTTCAAAGCTTGGTCGACCCACCTTGCCCGTGCGCAATGGATGACGACGAGCGGCTACCGATATCTCCTAGCCGGCGGAGCTCCGCACTGAACAAACGACCCTTTCGCTGGATCAGATTTCCGCAGCCTCACGCTGGAGTTGCGATCAGCTATTGAAGTAGGCCCGGCGATGCGGCATCTAGGACATGGGCCTAGCCCGTGGGGTCTCCGAATGAGGCCGACCTAATGCTCCAAGCTCCGGTTTCGGGGCATTAGTCATTTCTTGGGGTAGAAAACGATCGCGGCCCTTCAATGATAGCCCGAATTTCGGAGAGGTTCGTGTCATCTGGTGCTGCGCCCGGCTAGCCTAAGCCTAGGGGGTGACAAAACCGTTGGTTGCCAGTCCAGGCGGGGCGCACCGTGATTGGGGCACGGGTGGTGCGAGGCCGCTATGCCGGCGGGGCCTTCAATCAAGATGGCCGCTTATGGTGAATATTTTCGCTACTGCCCACATGGCGGCGGCTGCTTCAGCTCGTGTCTGGACCTGTGCCGGAGGACCTGAAGCGGCTGGCCCAAACAGGTTGGTTATGTCCGGGGTTTAGCCGAAAAGGGTGGAGTGCACCCCTGGACTGAGACACAGAAAATCGCGGACAGTTTCCCTGCAAGGAGACGAAACTGGGGCATGGCCGGAAGGCAAAGAGTTATTGATGAGGGACAAAAGCTGGAGCTTCTCCAGCGCATGGAGGCGGGCGAAACCGTCAGCAAGTTGGCAGATGAGGTTGGCATCAGTCGCCAACGACTTTACGAGTGGCGTGATCAGCTCAGGCTCCATGGTAATCTGAAGTCACGCCGGCGCGGCCGGCCGGCCAGATCGACAGCAGGAGTTGACGGGGCCGCGCAGTTGCAGAGCGCAGTCGACGTGCCGGCGCCCCAGGAAAAGGCGCTGATCAAGGCCAGGCGCCGGATCAGGGAATTGGAGCAAAAAGTCGGGCAACAGCAGCTCGATCTCGATTTTTTTCGCGAGCCTTGCGGCACTTCGAGGAAGATCATCGTCGGAGCAGCGCTCCTGGCGAAACGGGATCTTCCAAGTCATCGAAAAGATGATGACCGGCCTGTCGCAAGGCGAATTCAACATCGACAGAATGTGCTGGCTCGCTGGCGTCAGCCGCGCGAGTTATTACCGTCACTGGCTGGATTCGACCCCTCGTCGGGCCGAGACAGGTTTGCGCGATCTCATTCAGAGGATGGCTCTCGGCAACGCGCACTACGGCTACCGCCGGATCGCAGCCCTGCTGCGGCGGGAGGGGTGGCAAGTCAATCACAAATGCATTCTACGGATCATGCGTGAAGACAATCTGTTGTGCCTGCGCGCAAGACCCTTTGTTCCTCTGACGACGAACTCGAGGCATGGGTGGCACGTCGTGCCGAACCTGGCCAGAGGAATGATCCTCAATGGGGTCAACCAGCTGTGGGTCGCCGACATCACGTTCCTGCATCTGGCTGAGGAGTTTGCTTTCCTTGCCGTTGTGCTCGACGCGTTTAGCCGCAAGGTGGTCGGCTGGGCGTTGGATACGCATCTCAGAGCTAGCCTTGCCATCGAGGCTCTCGAGATGGCCATCACTACTCGCCACCCCGAATTCGGGAGCCTGGTGCACCATTCCGACCGCCCAATACGCCTGCGGGGCCTACTCCGAACTTCTGCACCTGCACGGTATCCAGGCGAGCATGAGCCGTGTCGGCAATCCTTATCACAACGCGCAGGCGGAGAGCTTCTTGAAAACCCTGAAGCAGGAAGAGGTGCAAGGTCTCGCCTATAAGGATGCAGACGATGCCCGCAGGCGCATCGGGGCTTTTATCGATGCCGTTTACAACACGCAGCGCCTGCATTCGGCGCTCGACTATCTCAGTCCGGAGGAATACGAACAAAAGCATTCACACAGACGACAGATGGAAAAAGCCGCATAAGCTTAACGTGGGAGTCGGCGACATTCAGGTGGCCCTCGAGCCACATTTCGAGGGCAAAAACGTCGCCAAGGGAGCGCTGGTCGCGAAACTGGAGCACCCAGCACGCCGCGCGCGCACTGAACTACAGAGCGTGGCCGTCTTCGTCGAACCGAACCCCGAAAGTGGCACCGATTGGAGAGTGCATCCCGCGACCTTCCCGGGCGAAAGCCAATGGGGGAAGGTTTCCATGGTTCTCTACAAGCTCGGCGGGCGTGAGGATTGGCCCGACGCCAATGAACTTGGCTCGTGGCTTGTCAAGGATGTCGTTCCGGCGCTTGAGTTCGCAGTTGGGGCGAGGCCGTCCAAAGATGTCTCCACACCAGAGTGAAAAGCGCGCTCGGCGTGCAGCGAAGGTTTCCAGCCGAGGTCCAACGGCGTCACGCCGACAGCGGCGGTCGGCCATGCCTCTCGGCACGACGCTCCAGTTGAGTGAAGGCGGATCGAACAACCCCGGCATGCGAAAGTGACAGTCGATCCTCGGGAGTCCTTCGTGTTAATCATTGCTTTGAAAATGTTTCTCGCAAAGCGTTAGTAAATGCGAGTATCACGAAAGTCCATTCATCCGTTAGCGGATGGAAAGGCATGTTCATAGGGCCGATTGCGGCCTGGTCGCATATGTGTGACACATTTGATGTCGCCAGCGCGTTAGTCAAGCGCAAAAGATCCAAAGTTGAAATTTGACGCCTGAAGTCGAATTTTTACGCATATTTGATTGTTCGAAAGTGGAGGCCTCTAAGTACCCTTTGATGGCAATCGGACCCCAACATCGGCCAATCCGATGAAGCTCCAGGAAAGGGATATCAATGTCTATTCACGTCAGTTATGCCCGAAACGAGATGTCACATGATCTGCGTGCATCTCAACAGGCGAAGGCCGCACTCGCTCAGGGCACGCAATATTCGCTATTGCTTAAAAATGATTCGGCCCAACCTTGGACCTTTTACGTCTATCAAAAGATGCCGCAGCAGGTGGCAGATGTCTTCTCCCTGGCATGGTTTTGCTCGCCGTATCAAATTCGGGTCGGTGACCAGATCAGGTTCACCTGGGAAATCGACTACAATTTTGTTTGGAGCGACACGGGCCAGTTGATCCCAGGCGTCGATTTTCTGGCGTCTGGGGCGAAGAATTGCAGCCCGGCCGCGAAGAATACGACCGAGTTTTCCTTGTCGCCCGGACCTGGTCTCAGCGATCCGGCCCAAGCGCCCCCCAGTGGTTCTCTGGTTATCAACGATGCCGCCGACGTACCGAACAACAGATTTTCAGTTGGCATCGGCATGTCGGGAACCGGAACCTATTGTGTGCAGGCAGGAACCAATCTGAAGCACACATTCACCCCCACGCCGAGCTATTGGGTAGCTGCGGGAACAAACCTGAAGATCGGCACGGTGCTCAACATCAACACGGTCACACAGACGGGCGAAGCGAAATTTCCGTCCGCAGTCTACAACCTCGACTGCGTGCTCCAGGGCGACAATACTTGGGATATTTCCGCGGCTTAGTCGACCGGGCATCCTAATGCTGGCTCCGCTCAAGGTTGCGGAGCCAGCGGGGCTAATTGTGGCTTTCGAGAGGTTCACAGGAACCACGAGTCCACGTGCCAACCATCGCATTTCTCAAAGTAGAAACCCAACAGCAATGGAGGGATGCCATCATGTTTGCGGGAATTCCTATCGGTGCCGTGTGCCCTTTCGCCGGCCAGGTCCATCCCGTTACCGGCTCCAGGAACACGATCTGGGCCAACGCGGCGTGCTCAAGCTCGGGATCGAAGCCAGGGACAGAAGCTGACGCCCCACTTAGTCATATCGAAAGCCAGGGTTGGATGCTTTGTGATGGACGATATCTGAGCTTGACTGCCTACCCTGAGCTCTACGCTGTTTTGGGTGCACTCTACGGCGAAAGGTCTTCAGGCGCTGAAGTGGAATTTCGAATTCCTGACTACCGCGGGCTGTTCCTGCGCGGGCTCGACGCGGGTGCCGGGATGGACCCAGATGCGGACCAGCGGATCGATCCGACCGGAAACCACGTCGCAAATACCGTCGGCTCGCTACAATGCGATGCCATGCAGGATCACACCCACTCCTATGACGTGATTCAGCCGGCCGGAATTTCACAGCAGGGCAATGCCGCCGGAACATCCTTGTCGAGCAAAGCAACGAGTTCGCCGATAGCACCGGCACGCATCGCCGACGAAACGCGCCCGAAGAACATCGCTGTCAACTACATCATCAGGTTCCGTTAGCGGCTGTGCAGGCATGTCCTCATTCCAGGAGCCGCTGTGATCCACGTAGAACTGACTTCAATAAGAGGAGAGAAGTGATGACTTTGAAATCAAAAGCTTTCGGCTTGTTGGTGGCTCTCACCGCAGCCTATGCCACCGTTCCGCCAACGAATGCAGAGGACTCCAGTACTAAAGCCGGGACAAAGCCCGTCACTACGGGCGTGGTCATTCGTGGCGTAACGATAGGCGGCCCTCCCGGAGCGCCGGGAACCCCGACGGGCCGAACATGCGACTTCAGCAATGAAGAGGTCGGACCCGACGGACGCTTGACCGGCGCTAGCGTCAACTGCCGCCCCGACGGAAATCTTGCGAACACGATACCAGGTCTGCCCGCACGCTTCGATGCCTATTGCGTCATCGATGCGCCGGTAAAGAGCGCTCGTGTAATCCAAGCACCTATCTCGGGCGACGCCAACCATTGCGATCTTTCCGGCATAACCCCAAAAGACGCGACAGGCCAGTTCAAGGGCTCTGTGTGGCGTTAGACCTTCGCCCAGGGGGCTATGTTCTCCGCTCATGAGATGGCAACTTCGTTCAGGCCGTACCCACGTGCCATTTGACAATGGATGCGGTCTGAATTGCCTGCGGCCGTTCTTCGGTTGGGTCTGGTGGCGAAGATTTGCTCAGGTGACGCGAGTAGAGACCGGAAGTCCGTTCCGCTGCCTGCCAGGATAGGGCCTCATGCGTTCGGGCCTCAAGGCCTGTTCCAATTCATCAGGATTAAGGTCCATTGCGGCCCAGGGCGGATCTGGAGGATATCGCGTTTTGCGCCCAACGTGATGTAGGGGGCGCAAGCAAGCAGCCGATTGTCCCGCTGGAGATTTTCAAAGCCTTATGCCCCACGAAAAGCTGCTGATAGGCCACGCCATGGTCGGCGCCACAGAGCAGGCTCAATCGCGTTGTTGCGGTCAATATTTTCAAGCGATGCCTCACCGGTAGCTTCGGTATCTGAACTGTCCTCAATGAAGAAATTGGCGGTCGTGGGTCGGTCTTGTGCGATGGCGACGGCGAGGGCGCGCCGCATCGTGGTTTACTTGGCCGGGTTGATGGTCTGGGATTTGATGTCTCGGACCAAGGCACAGCCGTGGACAGCTGAGGGTGCCTTCATTGCATCTGTGATTTCCGACCTATAGGTTTTCCAGCAGGCGTATCCGTCCACAGACGCAGCTTTTGATGTTGGTGTGTCCTTCAGATCGTCGGGATCGTTGCGTACTTTTCGGCGTCATGGAACGGTTCGGCATCATTGAGTAGCGGCTGGCCTGCCATAGAAAGATCTCAGATTTTTGTCGTTGGCTCTTCCATTATAGTCGCTCCTTCTAATGTTTGTGTGTATTATTTGAAAAGTTATATGTACTCATATGTCGCTATATAATTATTAACTGTACTTCCAGCCGACAGGCGTAAAAAGCGCGTAAAAAGCGAACAGGAGGCCCAACACTCGTATATGTTGCAGTCTTCTACGAGGCTTATATGCACCCGGCTTCAGGAGGCACGCTTGGATTTGCGACTAACACTGCTCGGCCGGTGCATGCTCAGCGGCAAACAGCAAACACAGCTTCGCCTTAGCACACGGAAGTCCTGGGCGCTTTTCGCATTGCTGGCGCAATGCGGAGTAAGTGGCTGTACGCGAGAACAGGTGTCCGGCAGCCTGTGGCCTCTGAGCGGTGAAGAGCAAGCACGTGCGAGCTTGCGCCAGGAATTGGCTGCTTTACGCAAACTCCTGAAAGAAGTCGGTTGTCCGGATCCGTTTGAGGCCCGTCAAGGGACCTTGATGCTACGGCACGAAGTCATTGCTGTCGACAGTCGGAAGTTGGAGGATATTGCTCTTTCTGGCGACACCGAACGTATCCGGAGCATTCCACAATTATACAGAGGTGACTTCGCTGCGGGCTTGAGCATCCGGTCGGCACCGTTTGCAGCCTGGTTGCAGGCTGAAAGACAACGACTTTGCGATCTCGCGGTCTCGGCGCTCGAAACTGTGCTGGCACACGATGAAGAGCATGGTGAGCCGGACATCGTGCTAAAGACGGCGCTGGCTATAATCACCATGGATCCGGCGCATGAGGCAGCGCACTGCGGCGCAATGCGGAGCCTGCACTCTCTGGGGAGGAGTGCTGAGGCTCTAATGCAATTTAACCGTTTGGAAAGCACCCTTCGGCAAGAGCGGAACGCTGGCCCCAGCGCGGAGACAGTCGAAGTCTACCGGCGCCTGCGTCAGCATGATCGCCCCACTGTCTCCTGTGATTCGGGCGGCGTTGCCGCAAACGTCTTTGGTACACCAGAAAGGCGCATAGTCATTATTGCAGCTTTCGGCATTTCCGCCGGAACTGCTGCCGGCCAACAACTCAACGCTGAAGATATCAGCAAATTGGTGCAGCCGATGGAGGTCTTTTGCCGTGAGACGGTTCCAAGATTCGGCGGTCAGATAATCGGATGCGTAGCAGACCGGTGCCTGGCCGTGTTCGGCTACCCCGCTGCGAGTGAAGTGGACGCCGAACGTGCGGTCCTTGCCGCAATAGATCTTCGAGGCAAATATTTGCGTGCCGCAAGCGGGCAAGTGGTGCGGATATGCTGCGGCGTCGCCAGTGGCGAGGCCTTGGTTCGATCTGGGGAGGAGGGTTCACTCAGCGTAGCTCAGATATCGGGCCCACTCATCACTCAGGCGACCACTCTAAGTTACACGGCAACCGAGATCGGTGTCCTTGTTTGCGGAGCGACGCTGGCACTGCTGCGTCGCGTATTCAAGACCAGCGAAGTGTCGATCCCCGGGCACAGCACCGGCGCCTACCAAATTCGTAGCGAATTGGTTGCAACCAACCGCTTCGACATTGGCGAGAGACAGAACACCCGGTCTTCCTCCGTCAGCCACGAATGCGAGATGGAAACTTCTTGCAACACTTTAGAGCAGAGGTTTGCAAGGGGCAGGGCGCCGCCCCAGTAGCCGGAGAACTAAGCATCGGAAAATCGCGGCTGGTGTAGCATTTGCTGAGGTTATGACTAAAAATGTCCAGGCTCGGCGCAGTGTGTGGTTCGATGTGAACTATCTCTGACAAGTGGTGCACTTACACGCGATAAGCGTGCAGTACACTGCAAGGCCGGCAGAAGGCGTGGGCGCAAGCCTGATGGGACCACTGGCAAACGCTCGAACGCGAAAAACCGAATTCCGCGCCGTGTCATCCGACGCTGCCGTCGGCTTTGTCGAGTGAACGACACGAGCTGTCCGGTTTGCCTCCAGCTCCCACCATCATTCAAGTCATTGAAATAATAAAATCGAGAACACTTTTCTCAGGCCTCCCAGCGGAGTTGGCACGACACTTGATACGTCCTCCTAGGCGACGGCAGGAGCTGCCGAGCGGGTTCATTTTTGTGGTTGATATTGTTCGGCGTCGCCGTCGTGCCCGGCAGCGGCTTCATGGCCTCGCCCTATGTCCGCATCTCCTACGCCGCCTCGATTGAAGAGCTGCAGCGCGCCTGCGGCCACATCCTTGCCGCCTGCGAAGCCGTTTTCGAAAGTGAAAAGACCTCTGGAAATGGCCGTCGGAGCCTTCTCATGCAGTTCGACGAAAGCGAACTTCGAGGTGCGGTCGATGGCGGCGAACATGTGCAGCTTGCCCTGTTCGGTTCGGACCTCGGCAATGTCGATGTGGAAGTAGCCGATCGGGTAGCTCTTAAATTTCCTCTTCGCCGGCTTGTCACCCTCGACATCCGCCAGACGGCCAATGCCATGGCGTTGCAGACAGCGGTGCAATGAAGACCGCGTCAGATGCGGGATGGTTGCCTGAAGCGCATAGAGGCAGTCGTCGA
>NZ_JBSKBR010000063.1:0-10821 GCF_053714315.1 Mesorhizobium sp. PL10
GCGATTGACGTGGGCGACGCGCTCAGCGGTCAGTGTCTTGCGCTCGCGGCAGACCCGGCGAGGAGGTCGTGCCATTTTCTTCGGATACATCATGACGAGCGGATGCACGAAACCATCGTTGGCCAGCCATGCTGCCTGCCGCGTCGGGCAATGGGCACCCTGTTGCCGGACATTCGGAATTGGCCGCGCAGGTCGACGCTTCACCTGCGCGGTCTTTCCCTGCCACATTGGCATGCTTTGACGCGGATTCTTCGTCCTGATGCCGCGTTCGGCCACCTCCCTCGGACAAATCTGCGCCAGCATGCGCAGGGACGCAGCATTCAAAACCCATAGCGGCAACGTCGCGCCCGCGGCTTCGTCCAACACGTTTTTAGCTTACCGGCGCAATATATGCCGGTGCTTGCATGGCGCGCGGTCGCAACAGCGCCGCCAACCTAAAAACGCTCTCTATTATGTGGAGCGCTGGATTATCCAGAGCGTTTTTAGCTTGGCGTCGCGCAGAAAGACGGATGGTGAGAGCGCGCTGTGGCGGATCGCGACGGTTAGCTAAAAACGTGTTGGACCCCCGTGGGTCGGTCAAAATCCCCCGGGTATGGTCACTTGAAACTCCCCCACCTGATGATCCACCGGCAGCGCTGCTGAACAGCGGTAGCCGGTAAGGCAGGACGTTTATTTTCGCCCCTTTCATACAGCGAGGGGGCCGGGAGTTGAACGTCTTGAAGGCACATCTGCAAAGCACCGTACTGACATTACTTGATCGCAACACCAGCCAGCGCGAGATTCAAAGGCTGACGGGGGTCGATCGCAAGACCATACGGCGTTACCAAGCGAAGCGGGGCGGTGCGGAGGCAAATTCCCCCGGGGAAGTGACCACCGGCTCGGCAAGCGCGGAGGATCAAATTCCTCCACCCCGACCACCGGGTTTTGGAGTGTCGGGAACGGCAGTCACCAGCGGCCTGGTCCGGTCGGCCTGCGAAACGCATCGGGCGTGGATCGAAGACCAGGTCCGCCTGAAACGGAATGCGCAAGCGATTTACCAGGACTTGGTCGATCAATTTGGCGTTCCGTTCAGCTACCAGAGCGTCAAGCGATTTGTGCGCACGTTGCGACACAGCGATCCAGAACAGTTTGATCGTCTTGAATTCCTCCCCGGCGAGGAGGCTCAGGTCGACTATGGCGAGGGCGCGCTGACGATCGATCCCAAGAGCGGCCGGTACCGTCGCCCCCGCCTGTTCGTGATGACGCTGCGCTATTCGCGGCGCAGCTTCCGGCGAGTGGTCTGGAAATCCAGCCAGCAAGTCTGGGCGAAGCTTCACGAAGAGGCATTTCGACATTTTGGCGGGGTGGTCAGTTATGTCGTGCTCGATTTTGTTCCCGGGAACAAAATCGAGCTTTTGTGTCCGACGCCATTATGTGGCGAGCGCAGTTAACACCCGCGTTTGCGAACAATATCGTTGTGCCAGTGGCAACATAACGGAGCGCTCATGGCATGGTGATCTCGTTGTTTCCTTAGGAGATTATCATGCTGGAGAAGTACTACATCCGCCCTGCTACTATCGATCGCATCCAAGGTTCCTGGATTGCGTCCACAATCGAACAATACGTCGCCTGGATGGCAGAACGCCGCTATGCCGATCGCAGCGTGTTTCGCCGGATTCCCATCGTCGTGAGTTTCGGCGAGTTCGCAAAAGCTCATGGAGCCCGGGAAGTTAAGAACCTACCTGATCACGTTGAGCCATTCGTGCAAGCGTGGATTGGTGAGCATGCTAGACGACGCTCCGGCCGGCGACGCAACCGGATCGGCTATGAAGTCCGCAATCCCATTCGACAGATGCTGAGGCTGGCGGTCTCCGGCTATGTCGGCCGGGGTCGTCTCCATAAACCGGACAACCCGTTCGAACGTCAAGCGCCGGGGCTGTTCAAGTACCTGACCGAAGAGAAGGGGCTTCGTCAGAGATCGATAGACCAGTACCGATTTAGTTTGCGTCAGTTCGCAACCTATCTTGAGCGCATCGGCGTCGGCGACCTCGCAAACCTGTCGCCCACCCTGCTCAGTGGGTTCATTGCCGAATACGCTCCGCCGCGAGTTTCCTGGTCGACGGTGCGCAATGCCTGCGGGGTGCTACGGGTCTTCCTGCGCTACCTCCATCGTGAGGGGGTTCTGGCCAAAGATCTCAGTTCGCTTGTCGAGTTTCCACAGTCGTACCGACACGCTGGTGTTCCGCGATCGATCAGTTGGGAACAGGTGGAGCAGGTGCTGGCAGGCATCGACAGACGGTCCGCCTCCGGCAAGCGCGACTACGCAATGATGATGCTGCTTGCAACCTATGGACTGCGGGCTGCGGAGGTCGCCACGCTCACGCTTGATGACATTGACTGGCGCAACGAACGGCTCAAGATCCGGGATCGCAAAGCAGGCAATACCACCACTTATCCGCTCTCGGCGGCGGTGGGGGGTGCGATCATCGAATACCTCAAAAACGGGCGACCTGCCACGACACGTCGCGAGGTATTTATGCGCTGCTGCGCTCCACATGCCCCGATAGGCTCGGCGGCGGTTGTCTGTCGCGCCGCTCATTTCATCCGCAAAGCCGGCATTACCGTGCCACGCGCCGGTGCCCATGTCCTACGTCACAGCTGTGTGCAGCGACTGCTGAACGCCAATTTTCCGCTGAAGCACATCGGCGACTACGTCGGCCACCGCAGCGCCTCCTCCACCCAGATCTACGGGAAGATCGCTGTCGAACAGCTGCGCGAGATTGCACTCGGCAATGGGGAGGACGTGCTGTGAGCCACGATGGACGTTTCCAGAGTTTTCTCCGCCATGAGATTGAGCAATTCCTTGCCCACAAGCGCTCGTTGCGACGGCGCTATGATGCCGAAGAGAAGACGCTCGCGCTGTTCGATGCCTACTTGTCGAAGAACAACATTCGTGGCCTTGCCGAGATAACCCCGGCACTGGTTGATGAGTTTCTCCTCTCGCGCCCAAGGTCGCGTCCGAGAAGCTATAACCACCTGCGCTGTACGGTAGGGCGACTGTTCTCGTATCTCGTCGATCACGAGAAGCTCGCCCAGACACCGTTGAGATCCCCACCACGGCGCGGAAGTTATCAGCGCACCCCCTTTATCTTCGACACAGATGCAGCCACTCGGTTGCTCGCTCTTGCCAAGGCGCTTCCGAACCACGGCGGTACGATCGAGCGTGGCAACACGTATTTCGTACTGTTCGCTGTCCTTTACGGATTGGGGTTGCGCGTCGGCGAGGCTTGCCGGCTGTGCCTCAAAGACGTCGATCTGGAACGGCGGCTGCTCGTTATCCGGGAGACCAAATTCTACAAGAGCCGCCTCGTTCCATTTGGGCCGAAGCTCGGAGCACTCCTGGGTGAGCATCTGCATCAACGGCAGACCACGGCCCTCGCAACCAGTACTGCGGACGATCAGCCGCTGTTTTGCTTGCGCGGAGGTCGCCCAATCAATCCTGGGACCATCAGCCAGACCTTTCACGCTATGGTCCCGAGCCTAAACCTGCGGATCCCACCTGGCATTTCGTCTCCACGCCTGCATGATCTGAGGCACTCGTTTGCCACTGGCACACTCATGCGCTGGTATAGACTCGGCCTCGATCCTCAGACGAGGCTTCTTGCACTCTCGACTTTCATGGGGCACGGCGACATCAGTTCCACTGCCGTGTATCTGGCGCCGACCCCGGAACTGCTCGAACACGCCAACCAACGCTTCCGTGCCTTTGCAGCGGCAACACTCGGGGAGGATCGGTCATGACCCACTCCCTCGGTACACTGGTCCAGTCATTTTTTGCCGATCATCTCCCGGTACAGAAGGGGCTGCGGCTCGGTTCGATCCGCAGTTATCGTGACACGATCCGCCTGTTCCTGTGCTTCGTGTCCGAGCAGCGTGGCCGCAGAATTACTGCACTGGCCCTTGATGATCTGACGTTCGAACGGTGTCTGGCATTCCTGAAGCATCTGGAACAACAACGCGGCAACTCGGTGCGTACTCGCAATCAACGTCGCGCTGCACTGAACACCTTCTTTGCCTACCTCGCTGTGCGTGCACCCGAGATGCTGGCAGTTTGCCAGCAGGTCGCGGCAATCCCCGTCAAGCGCACATCACTCCCCGATACGCACTTCCTCAAGCCGCCGGCCAAAGTCCACTTGCACGGCAAAGGTGACAAGTGGCGGACGTGCCCGCTCTGGGATGAGACAGTGAAGCATATCCAGGCACTGCTGGCCCCGCGCCGCGCAGCGCCAGGCGAGCCAGTCTTCTGCGCTCCGAAGACTCGTCCCCTAACGAGGTTCGGGATCTACAAGATTGTCCGACGACACGGCGCTTCCTTCGATACACACGGGCCAAAATCCAGACGAGTCAGCCCGCACCTATTCCGGCACACCGCTGCCTGCCACCTACTGGAATCCGGTGTCGAAGTTAATGTCATACGCAGTTGGCTCGGGCACGTGAGTCTCGACACGACAAACCGTTATGCCCAGCTGACGCTGCGCGCCAAGGCCGAGGCGCTGCGGGCCTGCGAAGTGAGTGGTTCAGGTATTTCAACGGTACCCCGACCACGTGTTGCCTGGAAGGATGACAAAACCCTCCTCAACTGGCTCAACTCCCTGTAGCGCATTATGTGTCCTCTCGCCCGCGGCCCACCTTCGAAGACCGGCTCAAACCCGTCGCCAGCCACATAATGGCGTCGGACACAAAAGCTCGACAACCTGAAGCAAGGCGTCCTCAAGCCCGATCTGTACGAACCCGAGCTCAATCCGATCTACAGTGCGATGCTGGCCCATTACGGCGTCGTCGCCGACCCGGCCCGCGCGGCGGACCCCAATCGGAAGGGGAGCGTCGAAAACGCGATTCAACATACCCAGGGCACCGCGCTGGCCGGACGGCGCTTCGAGACGCTGGAAGCCCAGAACGAGTTCTTGAGGCACTGGGAGGAGAACTGGGCTTCCAAGCGCATCCACGGCAGCACTCGCCGTCAGGTCGAGGCCATGTTCCAGGAGGAAAAGCCGCACCTGCGACCGCTGCCTATCGCACTCTTCCGCATGTTCACTGAAGTGGTTCGGACCGTCTGCGACGACAGCACCGTTCGCGTCGACAACAGCTATTACGCCGCGCGGCCCGCGCCCATCGGCGGGCAGGTCAACGTGCGCCTCTACACTTCCACGATCGAGATCCGTGATCGCCACACCCATGCGCTGCTGCGCGTTCATACCAGGATGACGCACCCCGGTTCTGTCATCCTTCCCGCCAACGAACGGCCGTTCAATCCGTCGCGGCAAACCGCCGTGCTGCTGGCGAATGCCGGTCGCATCGGCCCCCAAACCAGGGCCCTGTGCCAACACATGTTCGATGCCGAGGGACGCCCGGACAGCGCGCAATGTGGGGCATTGTCGGGCTGAGCCGAAAATATCCGACACGGCTGGTCGAGCAAGCCTGTGCTCATGCCATCAGCAACGGCATCTACCGTTACAAGCACGTACGCGCGACTGTCGAGCGGCTGTTTGAGCAGGCGCTGCAACAGGTCGAAGAAGCCCCACAGCCGGCATCGCAGCTCACCCAGGATCATCCATTGATCCGCGCCCCCGCGGAATATGGCGACCTCTTCAGCCGTGCTGCGCGACACGATGCCGGCAGCGATGGCCGGCAGGCAGACGCCCACGACAACCCCTACGATCCACGCTCGTGACGCCTGCGCAACCCCGACCAGCTTCGGCGCCACGAGCGCTCCCGCTGCGCCTTCTCACCTCAAACTGGAGACCCAATCCCATGATGACCATACCCGAAATTGAACGCTGCCTGCGACAGCTACGCCTGTCGGGAGTCCGCGACACGCTGCAGACGCGCGTGCTGCAGGCGCAGGGCGCAAACCAACCCTTTCTGGAGACTTTCTCCTTGATCTTGCAGGACGAACTGGATCGTCGCCAGTCCCGCCTTATCGAGCGGCGATATCAGCAATCCGGGCTCGACGAAAAACTGACGCTCGCCGAATTCGACTGGTCCTTCAATCCCAAATTGCCGCGCCAAACTTGCTTCCAGCTCCACACACTGGCGTTCATCGCCGCCGGCGAGAACGCGCTGCTCGTCGGCAAACCGGGCACCGGGAAATCCCACATCGCCAAGGCGATTGCCTATCAGGCGATCCTGCACAGCCACAAGGTCCAGTACCTCGAGACCGATGACTTCTTCCACCGCCACGCTCTGAACGCCCCCGCGCAACGCGAGGCCCGGATGCGAACAATCATCGACTGCGATCTTCTCGTGCTGGACGATCTGTTCCTCGCACGCGCCATCCCCGACGAGGCCGGCGCATGGCTGCAGACCCTGATCCATCAGCGCTACAAACTGCGCCGCAGCGTCATCGTCACCTCCAATCGCGTCGTCCAAGACTGGGGCACATACCTGCGAGACAACACCATGAGCACGACGATACTCGATCGGCTGATGCACCATTGCCATCTGCTTGAGTTCGATGGACGCAGTTATCGTCTCAAAGAAGCCGCTGAAGCCCTTGCCCGGGAAACAAAGTCAAACTAACAAATCCACTTCTTGTCCTGCCTTGCAGGTGGGGGAGTTTGACTGACCCTAACCGGGGGAATTTGAAGTGACCCGCGGGGGTTGGACTAAGCCGCCGGCACGAGTGGCCGCTATGGGCGTTCAATTGAGCCGCACCCGCTAACAGGTATCGCGTAGCGGTGCGGACGCAGCCCCCTCGCCATCAAGTGCCGTTGGAACCACAATTCGGGAGAAATGGCGAGGTTAATAGGAGCGTCCAGCTTGCAATCAGCTCCGCGATCAGAGAACCCCATCTAATATCCGTTTTCGCGGTTTACCAAATTCAGCAGCGGCAATTCCCCTTCGAAGCGCTGGATCTCGCTTGCGACGACGTCGGCCATAGCGGATGCACTTAGTGCGCCGGCCACATGAGGCGTGACGATGATCTTTTGATGTCGCCAAAATGGATGGTCCTCAGGCAGAGGTTCATTGGCGAATACGTCAAGAGTTGCCCCGGCGAGATGAGCAGAATCAAGCGCATCAAGGAGATCGTGTTCAACAACATGGGCGCCTCGACCGACGTTTACAAGGAAGCTGCCCGTGGGTAGCATCATGAGGGTCTTCCTATTCAGGAGGCCTCGCAAAGGATCGGTAAGCGGGAGCACGGAAACGAGAATATTTGATTGCTTCAGAACCTGGTATAGCCCGGGCATGCCCGCCAAGGTCCGTATCCCCTGCACTTCCTTCTGCGTTCGGCTCCATCCGATAACCTCGAAGCCAAGCGAACGCAGCACGCCGGCTGCACTCTTGCCGATTGCACCGAGGCCTAGAACGCCGATGCACCAGTCGCCAGCCTGGCGGAGCGGGTGCGGTCGCCATACCCGTGCCTGCTGCTGAGCACGGTAGGTCCAGAGATCCCGATGCCAAGCGAGCACATGGGCGGCGACGAAATTGCTGACAAGCTGGGTTAGGCTTGGATGTACCATCCGCACGACGGGCACATCGGGAAGATCGGGCGTTTGTAGGAGAACATCCGCCCCAGCACCGGTGGAAAGGATAAGCTTCAGATTTGGAAGTTGCTGAAGCAACTCCATCGGGGGATCGTATCCAAGCAAATATCGGATCTCCGATCGCTCACCCTCCGGATAAACTTGGACCGGGAGGCACGGGAGCCGGCGTGTGATTTCGCGGTCAATGCCTTCGGGATGATCTGGGTCCTTAAAGAACAACAAGGCCATGTCACGCCTCTCAAAAGTTCGATCCAAATTAAAAGTGAGGTTCCAAGCCGATCAATATCGGGCAGCAACGGCGGCAACTTCGACCCGGATATCTTCCTCGAGCTTAACTTCGACACAGGCTCGTTGTGGCCAATGCGCGGGATTGGGGCCAATCCACTCGGTCCAGATTTTATCGAAGATCGGCTTTTCTTGAATATTCGAAAGGTAGATTGTAGCGGAAAGCACGTTTCCGCGGCTTGTGCCGGAGGCAGCGAGAAGGCGGTCGAGCTCCGCTAGGGTGAGACGGGTCTGCTCTTCAATACCGACTAAATAGTTTCCCGCCGTTGCCACCGACCAAACGAACTGTCCGAAACTGGTGCCGGAACTGCGTCCCGGCGCTACGCCGGGCACCCTTGAAATTTTTGATCCAGAACTCTTTTGCATGGCATTCTCCAGTGATTAAGGTAGGAAAAGGTTCAGCGAGAGGCGGCCTCAATCAGGCATGCAACCAATCGTTCATTCTCAGGTATCGAACGCGTAGCGATTCGGAGGTAACGGGTGCCATCGCGAATCGTTTTGCCTCCGTTGTGACGAATTAAGATTGAATAGTCCGCCAGTAGGCGCTCACCTAGCGCTGGACCATCCGGCCAATCGGTCGGCAAACGACAGAACACAAAATTGGCGTGAGGCCTAAGCACCTTCATGGACGGAATCGAATTCAACCGCTCGAAAAGATCGTCGCGATCGCGCCTGACGAATTCCCAGCTTGCCTCCGCTTCCGTCCGCATGTTCGGCAGCTGGGAAACAAAAAATTCCGCCAGGGTGTTTATATTCCACACCGACAGGCGCTCACGGACGCGACGAACGAGCTCTTTATTGGCGGACAGCATATAGCCAAATCGCAATCCGCAAGCGCCGTAGACTTTCCCAAGGCTTTTCAGGATAATCACATTCCGGAACCGGTCGAGTTCAGGCGCGATGCTTTCCGAACGCCCGTTCGGCATAAACTCAACGAATGATTCATCGAGAACGAGGAGACGTTTTTCCTTGGCAAGACGTTCTGCGAGCCTCAGCAAGTCAACCCTCGGGACAGCTCGGGACGTCGGGTTGTTAGGTGAAATCACGATTGCGGCATCACATGCGGTGTCGACAACCGTCTGAGCGAACTGGTCGACATCGAGTTCAAAGTGTGGCGGCGGGAGTTCATACCGCACGAGTCGGGATGGCAAGGCCGCCTGCTCGTATGGGTTGAAGGAGGGCGTGGGAACAGCCACTTTGAGATTGAGCTGTCCGATCAGGATTGAAATTAATTCAGCCGTTCCATTGCCGACGACCAATTGATCCGGGTGTTGGTTAAGCTGTCCTGCCAGTTCCTCGGCAATCTTCCAATGAGGAGAGGGATAGCATGCTGTGAGAGAGGGTAATCTCTCCGTGAGTTTCCTATAGAATGAGCTCGGAGGGAAGTACAAATTGACAAGAAGTACATGGTCAACGATATCATATCGCCAATACCCGCCAGGGAAATCGCTTACCAACGACGAGTTGGCCCCTGCAACTGAGTTTTCCATGTCATTTTCCTAAATTGAGCTTTTACCCGGCATCGAGAGAATTCAAACGACTCTGACGGTCCACGAATGGGTGCGGTAATTGGCTGTCACGACGTCGAGCCCACTTACGCGCTCCTCGATCTGGCCGAGAACTTTTCCCCACCGTTCTTGGCCGATCTGGCTGGGCACATCATGATATGACTTCCACATGCCAAGGTATTGGGCCGGCGACATTTTTTCGGAATGGGGGGCCGTTATCGAGATCACGTGCGTAAACTCGCCTGATGATAGAAGAACGTCTTCGATCCGTTCGAATAGGCTGTAGATGTTCGCCTGTACGCGATTCAGGTTCGGCACCTGCCGTTCGATGAGGTCTTCGATGTCCCTCATCAATGCGTCGTCATTCGGATCGTTGAGATCCCAAATGGCTGTGAAGAAACCGTCGGGACGAAGGATGCGACGAAACTCGCTGATCGCCTTCGCTTGATCTGTCCAATGGAACGCCGTACCCATGGTGGTCCAATTCACGCAGCCGTTTGAAAGAGTAGTAGCCTCGGCGGATCCTCGACGCCATTCGAAGGCTTGCGAGGACCCATCGGACAAGGATCGGCCGCCAGCCATCCCGTCGCTTGGTTCCACCGCATATCCGCAAAGGCCTCGCGCGGCGAGCATAGACGTCAGCTTGCCTGTTCCGGCACCAACGTCAGCAACAAGCACCGCATCACGGTGCGCTGAAGATACCAACCCGCACAGCACATCGATCACGCAGGGCGCATATGCTGGGCGGTTTACGTAATGCTCTGCGACCGCGCTGAGATCTCCCCATGCGATAGGGCTGGCTATAGTCATTGCTTCCTCCATCAGATTTTGCATTGTTGCTAAAGTAGTCCCTGTGCCGCCAACACACCGGATGCGGCTACGGCCGTCAGATGGCCGGAGAATTCTTCGATATCCGGTCAAGGGCCTGTCGACGACAAAGGAGTTCATCTTCGGGAAGCCCCTCTCCTCGAGCAAATGCCGGCGGCGCAACGCTGCTGGCGGTTCCGGGCAACCAGAAGCGCATTTTTGAAATTGCCGAAGCCGCTGTCCCCGTCGACGAGAACTGGAATGTTCGTCGCCTCGACCATTTGCTCGATGACATCCACAACCTACGTGCAGCTTGCCTCATTGTCATCTCGATACCTAACCGCCAAGGAGATCGGCAAGAGTTCGGCGCTCATCGGAGCTGAAATCGCCTTGTTCATTGTTATGCCTCCGTCATCGTGCCATGAATACCGGTCGGCAGTTGCTGCCGCCACTCAACGCAGGGAAACAAAACTCGTGCCAATTTGGCTGATCGAGATAAAGAACAAGATAGTGATTTCTTTTCAGCTATGTAGCCTCAAGAAAAATGTATCGGCCAAACAAGGCTGTGTCGCGAACCCGACGTAATTACCCACCCCCTCGCCCCCTCGATGCGGCATGGTGCGTCGTCACTCGACGTCGATGTCTGGGTACTGCGGGGGAGCCTTGCCGATCTTGCTGACGATCCTCGGGTAATT
>NZ_JBSKBR010000064.1:0-10151 GCF_053714315.1 Mesorhizobium sp. PL10
GAGCTTCACAGGATGTTTCAGCGCGGCCTGAAGGATCAAGGTGCTGTCTCCCGGCGCGCCGGCCAGCGTCCGGTCACCAAGATCAGCAAGGGCCTTGGTAATGCCGCTCTCGTCCTTGGCAGTTGCATCCAAGGCCTCTGCGATCGTCACAGTTTCGTCCTTGAAGCTCTCGCGCAGATCCCAGAACTCCTGGGCGTAATCCTCCACGATCGCCTTGGCTCGCTCGTATGGCCCGTTGCTCAGTATCACAGCGGACTGACCCATATCCGTTAGATCCGCAAAGCGATAGGCGTTATAGATGCTGAGGTCCACCACTGGCGCTTCGGACTTTTCGAGCGCACGGGCACGTGCGTGCATTTCCTTAAGAGGGCTGAGATGAGTTTCGAGCCTACCGGGAGCAATCATCCGGGTTTTCGCGAAGGTATAGACCGGGTGCAGACGGCCTTCCAGTACATCGACAACCAACCTGACGACCTTCTTGCCATTGTCGTAGTAATCGTCATGGGGATTGTTCTTGCAGGCGATGCAGATGTCGGCTGCCTTCAACATCTGCGGGGTGATATTGGCATGAAGGTCGAGACCTACCCCGATGACTGTGTTTCCGCCGCTGACGCCGCGAATGTAGGAGAGGAAATCACCTTCCGCGTCTTCGAACTCAGTCGTGGACATCGATCCATGTAGGTCGACCACAATCGCATTGGGCGCGAGCCTCTTGAGTTCCTCGCCCCAGAACTGCCGTTGCTCAACATAGAAACCATGATCGATGGCGCCACTTGGGGCAATCATCGAATCTGAAACGGGCAAGATTTCAATATCAGCGCGTTCAATCAAGGAGTCGATAATCCCCCCGAGCGTCGTGCCATTTCCCTTGGCCGCCTCGATCACAGCCTCGCCGCGAACGACTGTGATATCTGCCGCCGCTGTCCCAGGCGCATATCCGTGCGATTCATGAAAGAGGCGTCCGACTGCTATCCGCTTCATAACAAATTGTCCTGAATATCATTTGGTCTGAGGACTTCGTAGCTAGGTACTGGGGCAGCGTGGGACGACTATTGCTGCGTTTATGCCTCGGTTTCAATTCGCGAGCGGACGGCTGGCGGGTGGGCCCGGAAAAGGTTGCGCCGGGACAACTGCTGGACATCTGGGGGTATCGAAGGTTTATTCCTGTTCGCCAAGGGTCGGGAATGGGGTGATCGACCAATCGATTGAGTCGACGGCACGCTGAAGTATCGCCTCTGTCCGAGCACTGCTGTGGGAAGCGGCGATGACATATCCAATCCAGTCTCGGAGATCGCCTTTCCTGACGATTGGCGTCTTGGCTTCAACATAGAATTTGACCTCGGCTACACCGGGTATAGCGGCCGCCCGACTCTCCCCTCCGATCCAATCAAGGGTGCCATCACGATCAGGAACGAAAAAACGCGCGGCCGCAGTCTGCGACTGCCTTCTGTGCAAATCCCATTTGTCGCCGATGACAAGCTTGATGTGCTCGGTGACGGGATCGATGCCGTAAGCCAGCTGAGTCAGTTGGGGAGCGGGCGCGCCACCAAGACGTGGATTGACTTCAATGACGACTGGGCCACGCTTCGTCCACCGGAGTTCAATGCACGTTGGGCCCCAGCCTAGGCCAAGCGCTCGCAGACTGCTCAGCGAAACATCGACGATACGCTTGTGCTCGTCATCGGTCAGCAGGGCCGGATAGATGACCTCATGAAAGACAAAATGCGGGTGGGGGCCGAACTCGCCGGCGCAAATCGCAATGACCTCGTCTCCCATTGTGTCAGCGCAATAGTAAGGGCCTTGTGCGAATTCTTCGACCAGTATTCCCGGAGCAGATTGCCATATGTGCTTCCCGCCCAACAGGTAGGCGGTATGTTCGGCTAACTCATCGAGGTTGCAGCATAATCGGACGCCTCTACTCCCGGCCCCTACCGCTGGTTTAACAATCACCGGCAGCCCGATTTCATCGGCAGAACTTTCTATCTCCGCCGCATCCGCCGCCAAGCGATAATCAGGTATTGGAACGCCTGCCTCTGCGAGAAGCTGACGTTGCGTGAATTTATTGCAGCATCGTTCAATGGATGTGGGGTTTGGCCCCGGTAGATCGAAATGGCGGCAGAGCTTGCCAACTGTCGCATAGAACGAGTCCCCGACGGACGTAATGCCAGCGATGTCATAGGTTGCATGCAGCCGGGAGCATTCGCGGATCAGCGCATCGAGATCGGCTGTATCGACATGGATTGCCTCAACCCCTTCGGCCCCAAGATAGTCGTACTGAGCTGGATTAGCCGACAGGACAATTGGATGAAGACCAAGTTGCAGAGCTGCTTGGACGTATAGCGGACCATTATACCTTGAACCTTCAATCAGGATGAGTGCTCTTTTTGCCATTGGCCGTTGACTCCGAAGTTGCGTGCTGTGCGGCGGTCCGAGCGTACGTTGGGAAAAGCTTTTTAACCCACGCCTGATCTTAGACCTTGTAGTGAATGTACCACAGTCAGCGATTTGCCGTCGCAAAGATTCTGTAAATTTAGTTCAAGGATCTGTTGCAACGGCTTTGATGACCAGCCCTTGTTCGATTTTTGCGATCCGCTGGTGGTGCCGTCGGTTAGTCATTTCGATTGAGATAATTTTTGAGCTTCGTTGCTAGGACGCGCACATGAGGCGGAGCAACCATCGTGTAATGGTCACCTGGCACCTCATGAATTTCCAGGCGCTCCCGCGCGAATTGCTTCCATCCAAGATCGCCATCAGGTTCATTAGTGAATGTGCGCAGTCCCTTCTTGGCTGCAAAAAGAACGGATCTGCTGTTGTTTGCTCGAGGAGTATATTCACGGAGTGCAATTCTGTTTGCCTCGGCAACAGCCAGGATATTATTGAGCTGCGTTTCGCTCATGTCGGGGACACTGCCTGCTTGCTTTCCAAAATCCAGCAATGCCGTGATCTGACATTCACGTGTGATGGATTTTAGCTTTCGCCAATGTTTCTTCAGCGCAGGAAAAAGGACGCTCAATATGACCGCTTGCTCGCTAAGCCAGTGAGGAATACGGCGGTTGCCGAGCAAGCGGTGATAACGGTCGCTTGTGTGCTCTTCCTCCTTATGGAGCGCTTTGGCATCGAGCAGCCCAACTATTGCTACCTCGTCACCGGCATCATGCAATTGACAGGCCATTTCCCAAGCAATGCTACCGCCCATAGACAAGCCGGCGAGTTGGTAGGGGCCGCCCGGTTGAACGCTCTTGATAGCCTCTACGTATTCCCGCGCCATCTCCGGAATGCTCAGGTGAGGTCTCGCTTCACCATTCAGACCGCGCGCCTGCAGGCCGAAGAGCGGCTGCTCCGTGCCAAGTGCCCTAGCAAGAGGCGTATATAGGAGTACATGTCCCCCAAAAGGGTGAGGGCAAAATAGAGGCGTCCGCGAACCGCCGGTTTGTATCGGCACCAATGCGTTCGGACGCGCGCTTCCACGGGTTTTCGAGAGGGCTATTTCGAGCCCTCTTGGAGTCTGGTGTTCCAGCAGTAGGGAGACATCCAATCTCTCTCCTGTGAGCTGCTCGATGCGATCGATGACGCTTAAGGCGCTCAACGAATCGCCACCAAGATCAAAGAAGCTGTCGGTCAGGGCAACGTCATCCAGGCCCAAAATGTCCCGATAGACCTCCGCAATTTGGCGACCTAAAGCTGCCTCACTAGACATCTCAACCACAATCGGACTGCGCACCCGTTCGTTCCCAGCCAATTGATCGACGGATGTGGCGCCGGTGTTAGGCTGATTCAAATCGGCATTTTGTACCTGCTCCTCGATGACAACCGCATCGAGCCAGTAACGCTTGCGGTCAAAGGGATAAGGCGGGAGGGGGGTCAGCAGCGGGGGTTTATGATCGTGGAGGCCAGACCAATCAATGGGAACGCCACAGGTCCAAAGCTTGCCCAACGTCTGTAACAGTCTCAGGCGATCGCCTTGCCCATGATCGCCGCCTGGCAAAGCTGCAAAGGCGACGGGGCTGTGCAGGTTGGTCTTTGACCTGAACTGCCTGGGATGTCTGGACAAGGCTGCGCCGGGGCCTATCTCCACGAACAACTCGTAGCCCGATTGCACCAGTCGATCGAAAGCAGGATGGAACTGCACCGTCTCTCGCAGATTGCGGACCCAGTAGCCACCATCAAGCGGGACGTCCGCCTCAAGCCAGTCACCAAGCACCGTTGACATGAAAAGTATTTGCGGTGCATGCAACTCAACTTTTTCGGCATGAATCCTAAATTCCGACAGGATTGGATCGAGCAGTGAGGAATGCACGGCATGACTTGCCCGCATTGGTTTGCTCGCAATGGATCTCGCCTGCAATTGCTCATGAAACGCAGCGATGTCCGATGCGGGGCCCGAAACGACGCACTGACGCGGCCTGTTTATTGCCGCCAGTGAAAGGCTTTTGTTCCAATATGGTTGGAGCTCTTCCGGAGACAGGCCGACTGCAAGGATGCCGCCGGGAGGCACCCGGGACGTTAACTGCCCCCTTGTCAGCGTCAGTCGAATGGCATCGGGTAATGAGATGATGCCGGCAATATGAGCGGCCGCATATTCTCCAATGCTGTGGCCTATCACAGCTGCAGGGAAAATGCCCCACGACCTGAAAAGCTTCGCCAAGGCATATTGCGTGGCGAAAATGACGGGCTGTACAATGGCTTCCAGTTGTGGCCCAAGCTCGCCATCAAATTTTCCTTCGTTGTAGAGCAGGGGGCGAAAATCAATATGTGTGAGCTGGCCAAGCCAATTTGCGCATTCGTCGATGGCGTCGCGGAATACCAGCTCTTCTTCATAAAGCTCCCGACCCATTCCGATGTGCTGGCCTCCTTGGCCGGAAAACATGAACACGATGCGGTGTTCACTGCGGGAGCCCACCTCGGCTGCGCCCGCATTCAGAACCGCCCGTTCGAGCTGGTTGGCTATTTCGACCGGATCGGCTCCGACGAAACTTGTGCGATATTTGAGAGCGGCTCGACCCTTTTGCAGGGTGTGTGCGATGTTTCCTGCGCTTTGCTGAATGTCGCTGCGGCGCATAAAGCCGGCCAGTTGCCGGAGCATTTCGGTTAGTGCAGACTCGCTCGCCCCCGATACTGGAAAGACATGCAACCTGCGATAGCTTTGTTCATCGCTCCGCGCCGGCGCCTCCTCGAGAATCGCGTGCGCATTCGTGCCGCCAATGCCAAATGAGCTTACGCCACCGCGTCGTGGCTCACCACCTGTGGCCCAAGCGGTGCAGGTGTTGTTTACGAACACCGGGCTCTCCGGAAAGTCGATATTTGGGTTGGGTTCATCGAAATGCAGGCTGGCGGGAATGACGCCCCTGTTCAGCATTGTGGCGAGCTTGATCAATCCCGTTACACCAGCTGCGGCGTCGAGATGGCCCATGTTTGTCTTCACCGAACCTATTGCGCAGAATTGTTTCCTAGCGGTGTATGAACGAAAGGCCTTTGTCAGGCCGGAGATTTCGATGGGATCTCCAAGAGAGGTTCCCGTTCCATGCGCCTCCACATAGCCAATCGTGTCCGCAGAGACGTCCGCATCGGCGAGGGCTGCTTTAATGACTGCAGCCTGTCCCGCGGCGCTAGGGGCAGTGAAGGCTACCTTGCCCGCGCCGTCATTGTTGATCGCGGATCCCCTTATGACTGCCCAGATATAGTCGCCGTCTCTAGAGGCATCGCTCAGCCGCTTGAGAACGACGACCGCTGCTCCGCTGCCGCTCACCGTTCCTTGTGCATGAGCGTCGAACGCACGGCAGTGGCCATCAGGGGACAAGATATGGCCTTGTTGATGGAGGTAGCCTTTTCCGTGGGGCAGGGAGATCGACGCACCGCCTGCCAAGGCCATCTCGCACTCATTGCTACGCAGGCTCTGGCAAGCGAGGTGAACAGCAACCAGGGAAGTGGAACAAGCCGTCTGAACCGACACGCACGGGCCGGTCAAGTTGAGCTTATAACCAATGCGCGTCGCAGTGAAATCGTGGCCGTTAAGAATACGGATTTGAAGTCTCTCTGAATCCAGCAGATCCCGGCCTGCTTCACCTTGAGCGTGATAGCGGTTGGGGCCCACCCCGGCAAAGACACCGACTCGGCCCTCGGCGGTTTCGCGCGATCCGTGTCCCGCATGATCGAGCGCCTGATACGCGGTTTCCAGCAGGATTCGCTGTTGCGGGTCCATCCACGCTGCTTCTTTAGGCGAGATCCCGAAGAACGCTGCGTCAAACAGATCAATTCCGCTGATAACGGCTTCACGCCTCACATAATTAGGCCTGCCAAAGGTGTCAGGAGCGACGCCAGCTTCTCTCAATGTCTGTTCGTCCAGATCCGCGATGGACTCTACGCCCTCGGCCAGATTGCTCCAGAATTGATCGACGTTCTCCGCCCCCGGGAAGCGGCCTGCCATACCTATGATCGCAACGGCATCACGGTCCGGTTTGGGCTCGTTTCGGCTTCCGGCCAATCGAATTGTGCTCTTTGAGTCTTCGCCGGGGCGGGGAGCAGCTTGAGTTGCGGCCAAATGCGTAGCGAGCTTTCCTATCGTGGGGTGCTCGAAAAGGTCCAGAATCTTGCAATCAATGCCCAGACGATCTTGGATACGCGCCTGAACCTGGACGATGGCCAACGAATGTCCGCCGACATCGAAGAAATTGTCTTCAACGCCAACCGAGTTCAGCTTCAACACGTCCTTCCAGATCTCAGCCACTTCCGTCTGAAGCCTGCCGGTTGGAAAAGTTGCGGCCTGTAGGCTCGACAAGTTTCCCGGATTGGGAAGAGCGCGCCGATCGATCTTGCCGCTGCGATTGGTCGGCAGCTCCGGTAGGAACACGAATCGTGAGGGAATCATGTGGTCGGGCAGCGCGGCGCGCAGGAAAGCCTGAAGTTCATTGATGTCCTCCGAACTCTCCAGTCGCTTCACCACATAAGCTGTCAGGCTCGCATTTTCGCCGAGACGGTCAGTCAGGGTGACGCAGCATGCGTTCACGTCTTCGTGCTTCATCAGACACTGCTCGATTTCGGCAAGCTCAACCCGCATGCCGCGAATCTTGATCTGTCCGTCCTTTCGGCCCAGGAACTCAATCGTGCCATCTTGCCGATGCCGGGCCCGATCCCCAGTCCTGTAGAGCCGGGATTGCGGCTCATCGTCAAACGGGTTTGGCCGGAAAACCTCTCGCGTGAGTTCATCGTGATTGATGTAACCGCGAGCCAGGCCGACGCCCCCGATATAGAGCTCGCCGATTCCGCCAATCGGTGTCGGATGACCATAGCGATCGAGGATATAAGCCTTGGTATTGATGGCAGGGCGCCCGATGGGTGGCTTCTGCCCGTCGGCCTTTACCTCGGTCCTTATGCAGTAGACCGTCGCTTCAGTAGGCCCATAGGAATTGAAGATGCGGCGTTTCTCACCCCATCGCTCAACGAGGCTCGACGGCAAAGGCTCTCCACCTGACTTGATCACGGCGAGATCAGGAAGATCATTTAACGGCAATGAGATCCAAGCTGTCGGCGTAAGACCGGCAGCGGTAATGCGTTCACGGCGCATGAACTCGACAAGCTCTGCTCCAGGCAACGACGCTGATGGGGGCGCCATACACAATCGCCCTCCAGAAGATAAGGCCAGCATGAAGTCAAACAGCGACGCATCAAATCCGCAGGAAGCGAACTGCAATACTCGGCTATCCGACCCCAGCTGATACGTGCGTTTTAGATCCTCCGCCATGTTGCAGGCGCTGCGATGTTCAATCATCACGCCTTTCGGCTGACCCGTTGAACCGGACGTATAGATCACGTAAGCTAAATCGGAGGGGCCGGCCGGGCAGGGCGGAGGCGTGACTTCGTGCAGGGCGATTTTGGTGTGGTCTTGGTCGAGGAGAACCACCGCGCATCCATTCGAACCTTCAATGTCTAGCCCTGACAGGGCTTTCTCGAATGCCTGTCCTTTAAGCTCCGCTTTCCTGATGATCGCAGTGGCACCAGCGTCCCGCACCATGAAGCGCAGGCGCTGGGGTGGAAGTCGCGGATCGAGAGGAAGATAGATCGCCCCCGCCTTCAAGACCGCTAGAAAGCCGACGATGAGATCGCACGAACGCTCAACTAGAACGCCGACCACGTCTCCAAGACGGATACCCTTTGAAATCAAATGACGGGCAAGCCTGTTAGCCCTTTGCTCAAGTACGGCATAGCTGAGCGCCTCTGATGGGCAACTCACAGCGATATTGTCTGGGTAGGTGGCAGCCTGCGCTTCGATCAGGTTGTGCAGGCAAATTTCGGACGGAAAAGATGCAGCTGTGTCGTTCCAACTATATATAAGCTGGTGCTCTTCCTCCGGCGTCAGCAGACTATAGTCGCCTATCCGTCGCGCTGGCGCATCTGCAATCGCCTCAAGCAATAGGCAATAGTGCTTCGCCAGCCGCTCGATGGTGCCACAATCCCACAAATCCGCATTGTACACGACGTAAAGTCGGACGCCTCCTTTGCCGGAAAGGATGCGGAAATCGAGGTCGATCCAGATATCAGTCTCGCAGAGTCGGATTTGCGCAGGCATGCCGGAGAGGTCGACGTCGCATGGCGAGAAGCCAAGAGAACTAACCGCCTCCGGCATGAAGTTGAAAACTGCTTGCGCGAGCGGATTGCGATTTGGTGCAGTGGGGAGCTTGAGCTTCTCTAAAAGCAGTTGAAGGGGAAAATATTCGTGACTGCGCGCGCCGCGCATGAGTTGACGCACCTGCTGCAAATGGTCGAGGAAAATGGGATTTCCGGAAAGATTCTGGCGTAGGGCAGCCGGGCTCACAAAGTAGCCGAAGGTCCCCGTAAAATTTCCTGCCGGACGTCCGAGCCGTGGTACGAAAAGGGTAATGTCGTCCTGGTCGCCATAACGATGCAGCAGGACATAATAGGCTGCTAGAAGCACGGTCGCGTGCGTCACTTTTTCCTCGTGCGCCAGTCGCTCCAAGCGCGCGACCACAGGCTTGTCGATATCCAGGGAGAAAACTGACCCTGCGTGCGTCGCGGGCGCAGTTCGTGGTTTGTCGGTCGGAAGCGCCAGGTCGGGCTCGTGATCGACAAATTGGCTGCGCCAGTACGCCCACATACGCTCTCCATCGTCGCTCGCAAGCAGGCGCTCTTGCCAGGCTATGAATTCCCCGTAAGGAGCCACCGTGGTCAGATCCGGCATGTCCGTGTCGCCGCAAAACGCCTGGTAGAGCCCGCCGAACTCCTGCAGGAAGGTGCGAATGCTGTAGCCGTCGGAAATGATGTGGTGGAAATTGAGGAGGAGAACCTCTTCCGTGGCACTGCTGATGAACAGGCGGGCGCGAAACACCGGCCCATGTTCGAGATCGAAAGGCGAGCGGGCTTCCGCCGCAATGGATTGACGGAAGTCCGCCTCTTCGACAGCTTCCCGTTGAATGACATGAAAGCTCAGAGAGGCTGTCTCATGAATGTGCTGAACCACCTGCTCGCCATCCTGGTGAAAGGTCGTGCGCAGCATTTCATGGCGGTCGATCAGTGCTTGGAGCGCGCGCCGCAAGGCATCAATGTCAAACGGAGCCTTTATGCGCAGCTCGACTGGTAGATTGTATTCGCTGCCGGTCGGTCGTTTTTGATGATGTATCCAAAGGCCCATCTGGCCATGCGACAGCGGACGTGTAACATGATCCATTGCTTTCTCCAGTCACTTAGCTGTGCGGAGAACGCTATTCCTATTTTCTTGGAAACGGTTTGAATTATCAGATAAATTTTTCATTCGTTTATGTGAAACTGTCGCTATGAATGTTACCCCTTCACTCCGGAGTATCGATCCAGTTTAGCGATGGTTAACGTGACTTAATATATCTTTACACTTCGCGAGCCGTCAGCAGGCTAGAAGTGAACCCTACCAATACGACCCATGCCACCTAAGGCAGATGAAGAATGTGAACGGCCGACGCGTCAACGACTTGACGGTTGTGCTGATGAGACGGGGCGTGTGGTGGAGCACGTTGTGATGCATGAACTCGAATAGGCAGACGGGTACAATTGATATTTGGGTTTTCCGGCATGACCAGCTGACTATCCCGACGTTGCGCATGCGTCCTTCACGCAGCGCGGCGCAAGCGCAGCTTCAGCCTTCTCTTCGATCTCCTCGCCCAGCC
>NZ_JBSKBR010000065.1:0-9526 GCF_053714315.1 Mesorhizobium sp. PL10
AATATTGATTGCTCGCAAGTCTGCGCAGACAGGCTCAGATCAAAGCCTCAGCGGCGAATGGATTGGGCTCGCACGCCAAACAACAAGCTGTCGCAATCAGCTGTCGAGAAGCTGACCAGTCAGGAAAAACCCGCGTCCACAGGCCTCCATTTTCTAACACGCCCGCTCGGACCAAGGTCGAAACAGCGCGCTTGATCTGGACCGAGCCTTCGATCAACCTATCGCCGATGCGGGAAAGGCCCGCGATCACGGCCCGCGGCCGCAAGCATTCGGCTGCTCCCCTTGGTACATCGATTGCTGTCGCTCCATTGTGGCGGAGTTCCGCAAATCGAAATTCGCTGCTCCCGCTGGCCAATATTATCGAGCGGATGGGGCTCGCGGCTCGCGCTATCGCTCGTCGGCGGGCGGGAAAGACCCTGATCGAAGGAAGGCATGTCGTCTGAATGCGGTCGAGCTTGCGCCTACTTGCTCGGCAACATAGTCGAGCATCGCTTTCGGCGGAGCCTCGTTAACCAACAGTGGCCGGCCGGGGTAGCGCATCAAGCAGAGTTGGATCGCGAAGCCGAGCTGATTGTGTTCGCGCCGCCGTAGCTGGATTTCCAGCAAATCGGCCTGTGAAAGAGAATAGTGGCTGATCAGACTGTCTTCATCGACCGGAATGTCGAATAACGTCTTTCGCTCGTGTTCTTGGAGAAACGCTCGTCGGGGCCACTTTCCAATCCACTCCAGAACGGTAGTGGCCAAGCCTCTGTCCAAAGGCAGCCCGACGGTACAGGAGGCAAATGGCGTAGCCACAGCGAACATCCGGGCGTTCCCTCCGTTCGACCTTAGCGCAAGATTCTGCACAGCACTTGTTCCGGCCCCCTGATCGACGACGAGAGAATCGCCTGTCGACAACAGCAAGCCGTTAGGAGGCGATCCGAACACTTTTCGGGTTTGTCGACCAGATGTGAGCGCGGCTCATTCTCCGGGATGTCGCCTTCCTCTTCAGCGATGCGGAAGCGGAGGTCAGCCACCAGATCACGTCATTAGCCCACCAGTATCGACCGCTGCAGGGCTACGTGTTGTCACAGTGGATCTATTCAAAGCAGTTGACATGGCTCTGGCCAGAACTCGGCGGTTGTCGGGAATACTCATCATCGTCATGTGGTTGCCTGGAATTGGCGCGGCATGAATGGCCGTCTCACTCAAAACGCGATCCCAGCCCCGCAAGGGCGAACCTGCCTCCGGACCTGGTGAATTCTTGGCTGGTGGTGACCGGCTGCGGCGAGGCTCGGCGGCGTAAAACTGATGTATTTCAACTGAGAGGCGTGGAACTCGATACAACTGCAGTGCCGTGTGGAATTGGGCAATTGTTTCATACGTCAAAGCGTCGTTGTGGACATCACGACCCAGAGGGATCGCTCCAATTTGCTGCGCCTTTTCAAGCAGCTGAACAGTCGAACTTTGTCCAGCGAATTGCTCCAATATGTCGAAGCGCTTGTCATCCAAGAATTCGAGAGATTCCAGCACTACTTCTCGCGCCATTTGGGCAGGTGATACGCTTGATGGATTTGCAGGTAGCGCAACATCGATGAAAGCGATGAATGACACAGTTTCATCGAGATCCAGTAAGCGCTGGGCAATCGCGTAGGCCAAAATTGCGCCTGAGGAATATCCGGCGAAGCGATATGGACCTCGCGGCTGGATTTCTTTGATCGCCAGGATCACCTCCGATGCTATCCCTTCAAAAGTCGGCGGGCACAATTCGTTGAAGGACGGCCATGGCAAAGCATAGACAGGACAGTCCACGTTCATTTCATTCACCAGACTGAGGGCATACGAACAATCTCCTAACCCTGTGGGAACAAAGAAGAGCGGCGGTTGCGATCCTGTAGCCCGAACGGAAAGCACTACAGAAAACACCTGAGCTACGTTGCGGTGCGGCTCCGCGTCGATCTTCGATGCGAGTTCCTTCAAAACAGGAGCTTGGAAGAGATCTGCGGCGCTAAACTTTAACCCAAGATCTAATGCTCGACCGAGAAACCGCACCGCCAGCAGCGAATGGCCGCCGAGTTCGAAGAAGTGGTCGTGGCGCCCGATCCGCTCGACCCCGAGGAGCTCGGCCCAGATCGCGGCCAGCGCCGTCTCGACCGCGCCCTGCGGCGCCTCATAGCCGCGGCGCGCATAGGCGTCGTCCTCCGGCGCCGGTAGCGCCTTGCGGTCGAGCTTGCCGTTGGCCGTCAGCGGCAGCGCCGATAACCGCACGAATGCCGCCGGCACCATGTAGTCGGGCAGCCGCGCGCCAAGATGACCGCGCAAGCCGCCGGCCAGCGCGCCTGGATCTTCGTCCGGCGCTGCCGCCTCAGGCGCGCATACCACATAGGCGACAAGGTGCTTGTCGCCGGCCCGGTCCTGGCGCGCCACCACCACCGCCTCGCGCACCCACTCATGCTCGGCAAGCCGCGCCGCGACCTCACCAGGCTCGATGCGGAAGCCACGGATCTTCACCTGGTCGTCATTGCGGCCCAGAAACTCCAGATTGCCGTCGGGCAGGTAGCGCGCGAGATCCCCGGTGCGATACAGCCGGTCGCCGTCCACAAAGGGACTGGCGATGAACCGCTGCGCCGTCAGCTCCGGCCGGTTCAGGTAGCCGCGCGCAACGCCTGCCCCGCCAACATAGAGCTCACCCACCGCCCCGAACGGCACCAGTGCCCCATGACCGTCAAGCAGATACACCCGCGTATTCGCTATCGGACGGCCGATCGGGAGACGGCCGAATGTCTCATCAATCGCGGTGATCTCGCACACTGCCGCAAAAGTCGTCGTTTCCGTCGGACCGTAGCAGTGCAAGAGATGGTGCGGTCGGTTCTGGCGCAAAAGCCGTGCCATTGCTGGCACATCAACCGCATCACCGCCGACCAATAGAACCCGCAAACTCGCCAGCACCGAGCCCAAATCATCAACGCTCTGGCTGAACAATCCGGCTGTCAAATGCAGGACCGTAATGCGGTGCTGCTGAATCAGGCTGCGCAGCATCTCCGGCTGCAGCACATCAGTGTAGGGAATCACAACCAGGCGTGAGCCGTGTAGCAGCGGCGCCCAGACTTCCAGCGTACTGATATCAAACGCGGGATTGCCTACCCACGCCACACGATCTTTTGAGCTGAACTGCGCATAGCCATTGTTGATGATGAGCCGATTGACGGCACGGTGAGGAACAACAACTCCCTTGGGAAGGCCGGTCGAGCCGGAGGTGTACATCACGTAAGCGGCCGCCTCGGCGCTCAAGGGGAGCCCAGGATCGGCGTTACTTCCTGTCCCAGCCATGAGCGGCTCAATGGCCAGAACAGGACTGACAGTATCCAGACTACCTTGCTCTGTCCCGGCGAGCACCAGGCGTGCAGCACAGTCGGCGATCAGCCATTCTTGTCGAGCGGATGGGAGAGCGCGATCGATCGGCACATGAACTCCCCCCGCCTTCAGGATTGCCAGTTGCGCCACCACAAGCGCGACAGAGCGGTCCAGTACCGTAGCAACGCAATCCCCGGGCTCGACCCCCAGTGCGATCAGGTGATGCGCCAGGCGGTTGGCGCGCTGATTGAGCTCGCCATAGCTCAGGCGCTCGTCCTCATGGACGAGGGCGACGGCTTCGGGTGCACGCCGGACCTGTTGCTCGAACAGTTCATGGATGCACAGCTGCGACGGATAGTCCGCCGCCGTCCGGTTCAGCTCCTCCAGCAGATAGGTGCGTTCATCGGCCGGCAGGATGTCGATGCTGCCGACCGGCTGCCCGGCATCGGCCAGCATACCGCACAACAAAGTTTGCAAATGCTGAGTCATGCGCTCGATCTGCTCCGGCGCCAATCGACTGGCATCAAAGTGCCAGCGAAAGCTCCCATCGAGAGCACAAATCTCAAATGTCAGCAAAGCTGCCGCGCAATGGAGGCTCGAGGCTGAATGAACAACGGCAGAACTGTTTTCTGCCGCAATCGCCATACCAACCGGCCAGGGCCGTTGCGATCGCAGCGCCTCTATCTCCCTCAATGGCGGGCAGCGCCCGATAAGATCGCGCGCAAAGCTGTCGCGCTCCCTCAGTTGAGCGCATTCGGCCGCCACCGCTTTGCGTATTTCTTCGAAGTCATTGGCAAGATCGATGGTGACTTCCATAGGCACGGCGGAAGCGATAACGGCCCCTACCGCTTGCACGCCGGCTCGCGACGCTTTCGGCGCCGGTGTCCATCCGAGCTGAAGCTCTGCCTGGCCCGTGATGCGGGCTAGATAGATCAGCCAAGCCGTTATCAAGTATTCCACCCGATCAACGGCGGGCAGCTCAGCTAAGGCCTCTGGAATGAGCCACGAACTCGACTGCCATCGCGCCAGCGCTTCGGCTGCGCCCGACGACAGGAAAGGAAGCTGCACTGTTTTAAACTGCTCAAGCCGCTGTCGCCAGAAGTCCTCTGACGGCGCTATCTCCTCATGGATAGCAGTTAGGTGCCGCACCTGATCGTCGCTCAAGAGCGGGAGGTCGTCGCCTTCATCCAGATTGCAGTGGCTGGCGAGTGTTCGCGCCTCCAGAGCCTGACCGTCCAAGCTGCCAAACCAGACGTCGACATCCTGCGTACCCGTCGCCACACGCCAGTGGCTGGAGTGAATCTCCAGCAGGCGACCGGCCGCAAAGCCCGAGCGGCACGGCAGCACCTCCAGGTGCCGGACGGCGACAACCTCTTCCCCAACGAGAGCCTTGCACACACACAATGGATTGGGATGATACGGTCCAAAATCCAAGGCCCGCGTCATCGCCGATAGATCTTGCGCGGATCGATCCCATAGTAGACAGCCTGCCGCATCAGGGAGTCGATGCCTCGCAAAATAGCTTCTGTCTTCCAGTGCCTGCGGACGGGCAGTAAGCTCTCCCTTCGCCAAGCCAGTTAAGAGCTCGCCGAAACCCTCGACGGCGGCGTCGTAACATTTGAGATTCAGGGTCAACGCGGTATCAGTAGGCGCAATCAACACTTGGCGCTGAACCGCTACGTCACCCACGTTAATGCCTTCATCGATCCGGTGCCAGGTGATGGCATATTCGGTCTCTTGCGCCAGCAGCGCCCAGGAGGTCGCGTGCGTTCCGGCATATCGGGGCAATGGACCGTCATGGTAATTAAAAGCACCTCGATGCACTTGCCCAAACACGTGCGGCGGCAATATGAACGGATTGGCGACGGAAAAAATCCAATCTACTGGCTCGGCCTTCAAGAAAAACGAGAGCTCTTCAACGCTTGCAACACGCAGGATATTCGCGCCAGCCGCCCAATCCGCGAATATGGCGTCGCCACACAGAGCCGCGCGGATGCCGTGGCCCATCTCCATTGCGAGCTGAGCACAGCTAATAGCTAACGTACCACTACCAACAACAATGCTGGACTTGATTGGTGGGCCGGCAGGTTGCCTATTCCGATCGCCTGGTTCGTAAGCGCCGGCGCACACCGGAGAAGACAGATATGGCATCTCACCCCCCAGCCAATCCACCCACCAAGCCAGGCAGTTTCCCGCCCAGGCACCGCTCGATGTAGCGGCTCAAGCCTGTCACACTGGTTCGTATTTGCTCGGGAGTAACCGCGCTGAATGCCAGTCGGACCCGGCAGTCTTGAGAATCATCCAATGCAAAGAAGCTCATCGGCATGACAATGACATTGTCACGCCTTGCACACTCGTCCACGTTGTCCGCCCCAAATCTGAAGGGAAGGTCAAGAGTCAGAAAAAACCCGCCGGAGGGACGATTCCATCGAATCCGATCCGAAAAAGGCGAAAACACACTATCGAGTTGTCGCAACATGACGTCGCGATTTGCACGATACCAATCCAGCGCCGGGCGGATCCAGGCACGCAAGCTTGCCCCCTGTTGGATCAAGAGCCCTGCCACGATCGCTTGTGTAATCTGGCTCGTATTGATGGTAACGAAGCTCTTGCGCTGAACCAGGTCGTTCCAAAGTGCCTGGCGAACACCCGCGTCTCCAAACATGGTGTCGGGCAGTATTGCGGCTCCGACACGGAGAGCCGGGCTTAGCGTCTTGGAAAATGTGGACAGGTAAATAACACTTCCGACCTGATCCAACGCGGCCATCGGAGGAACCGCATCTCCCTCATAGCGGAATAGCCCGTATGGATTGTCCTCCAAAACGACGAGACGATGTCTGGCGCACACTTGAAGGATATCGCGTCGTGCGGCCGCACCGAGAACCCGCCCGGTCGGATTGTCGAAGTCGGGAATAAGATATATCGCCCGAGCCCTCCGACCATTCCTGCGCAAATGCTGGACGGCGGCCTCGATTGCGTCCGCGACGCTAGGCCCTGAGTTGGACAACGCTGCAATGGCGACCTTCGCAGCTTTAGCTGCACCGGTCGCACCGACATAGGTGGGATTGCAGACCAGAAGCACATCCGCAGGTTCAGGACACAGCGCCGGCAGGCAGATAGCAAGTGCTTCCTGGCATCCTGAGGTGATCAGTAGGCGATCCGCCTTCGCAGGAACCCCATCATCGGATCGCACCTGTTGCGCAACGAACTCGCTAATGATCCCGGCGGTTCGTCCATATTGCAACAGGTCTGACCATCCTTGCCCGCTCCGGTGACCGCCAGCTGAATACCGTTCATATACTCTCAGCGCATTCACCAGCACCTGGGGGTCAAGTTTATCGAAGAACCGGTCACTCGGTCTGCCGGACGCCAGAGAAATAGCCGAGGGGAACACACCTGAGACTTCGTTCAGGAAATTCATTACTGAGAGCTGCGACCTGTCATCCATCATCGAACCTTGCACGAGATTCCACCGAGTTGTGGATCGACCGCTTTGCGGGGAGCGAGCGTAACTTGACTCGGAGGCCTAGGCGCTTTTGCTCAATATTTGCCAGACCGTTCAAGTTGATCGAAGAGCTGCTGAACATTCGATTCGAGGAAACCAGTCTCTCCATCTCGGTGAATGATTTCGAAGCTTAGGCCTGTCTCAATGGAGCGACTCGAGAAGGCCTGTGTCAGTCCAGGACCACGAATAACATCCGTATCAAATCCCAGACCGCGAGACTTTAGTGTCTTTACCGTGGCATCCACGTCGTCCACCTCAAGTGCGATATGAGCAACTCCAATGCCGTGGTGCCGCACGAATTCCGAGACTTGAGAAGCCGGTTCAGTGCCCTGACACAAAACAAATCTAATGCCTCGGCTCTCGAGTTCGGCAGACCGCATACCGGTCCCTCGGCCTTTGATGTGAAACCGACGTTTCAATTCAAATCCAAGTACGTCTCGAAAAAACTTAATTGAGGCCTCAAGATCGAGCACGGCGATCGCAATGTGGTCGACCCTACGGAATTGCGACAGCGAACTCGCAGACGTCTGAATGTCATTCAGCTCGCAACCGATCGTTCTCATGATGATCTCCTATCCACGGAAATCTTGGGGCCACGTCCGCGAGACCGCCAAATGGTCGGGTTCCTGGTCTCAGCAATGTCTAGCAATCAGCATGCCAAAGACATTCTGCGAGCCTTGCCCCAAGGAACCATGTGCTTCGCGCCGCGACGGCGGGAATACTTCGGTCTTGATGTCGGGGTCTGGACATGGACGTCTTGAACCGGACACAGCTTGAAGAACAACATGGACATCAAGACGCCTCTCGCCTCCCGTGCTGACTCTAGCGTCCACGCAACGATGAAGTCGCCGAAGCGACGTCACGACCGAGGGCTCGGCGGCCACCTCCAACTTTGCTGGCGGCGCCGTGGCGGACGACGCTTGCTTACGGACTCCAAGGTGTCGTACCTCCCCGCCTGGAACAGAAGAGCGTACTTCGTTGCAGTCCACATCAATGAGGTAAGCGCCACGCACTGTCGAAATCCGGAGGTCCAGAAGCATCAAGCGTGCGAGACGACGAAGTTGAGACCGCCAACCTCTGGTCCAGCAATACCTCGCACGAATTGCCACCCTGGATCGCCTCGCCGGCAAACAGGCGCTCGATCTGGAGTTCCTAAAGCGGCTAAAAAGAGCGCACCCGGCGCCACGGATGTCATCGTCATTCGGTGGCTAATGCGCGATCATGACCGTCAGTAGCGCCATCAGCAGCACCACGTCGCCACCAGCGCAGCGACCACGACGAGAGCTATCTACTCGGGGGCGATGCGATCTGAGCGCGCCCGCCTCTGCAATGTCTGAACTGATCAGCCCACAAAAGCGCCTTGAACGTACCGCTCCTCACTGGCGTCTGTCGGAGTGGTGCCCTGGCACTCAATGGTATAGGGATCGCGCTTTCATACCGATCTGACGTCAATTGAGCTTGGAGAGCATGACGTCGTTCCGGATGCTATGGACCCTCAGTCACTTGTGACCTTAAGCTGGCGTTTGCGCCCGATGGATTTTCCCACTCAGCATGCTACGAATAAGGGGAACCTCTCGAGCTGCGATACGTGAGAGTTGCACCTCGTTGCCGGACCTCAGCGTCAATGTAGTAGAAGGATGCCGCCATAATACCGCAAATTCGCACCTTCACAATCACCGGAACAAGGGCGCGCCCCAGCTATGAAAACGCTTGCTACGTTAGGGAGCGCTATCGGCGCAGCCTTGGGGGATGACATTAGCTTTTCGGGCGGGCAGATACGTGACCCGGTTCCCCTGCCATTTCCCGATGAAGCTGAAATGTTGGGGAACGTGTCGCTTCGCCGTCGGCGTGAGTTCAGCTGGGGACGTCATCACGCTCGTGAGGCATTGCGTCATCTAGGCTTTGCTCCTGTTCCAATTTTGTCGAGAGATCGGGCCCCCCTTTGGCCCTCGGGAGTTGTCGGGAGCATTTCCCACTCTTCGTCTGATTGCGGAGCAGTTGCTGGACGCTCCAGCAATGTACTCGCTCTGGGACTAGACATTGAAGATCAAGAGCCGCTCGAAGCGGAGCTCCTGCCAATCATATGCACCCCTGTGGAAATGGAGCGTAAAGAGTGGTCAAGCAGTCGCTTCTGCCCGAAATTGATCTTCGTGATCAAGGAGGCCGTATACAAGTCATACGCGCCTGCGACTGGTGAGTTCTTGGATTTTCAAGATGTAATAGTCGGGACGGACGATGCGGACGGGTCGTTCGAGGCTAAGATTATCAACGAAAACAAACCAGCGTTTTTTGGAAGTCGAATTATAGGAGGAATTTATCGGCAATTTGAAGGCGGATTTCTTGCGGTATCCGCGCGATTTAGCGACGCGTAGTCTAACATTTTTCGGCATTCCGGCTTCGCAAGCATAAAGGCGCGCCGGAGAACTCGTTGATGTTGGCTGCAATGGAGGAACTATTTTGTTCTGACCGGGCAAATATGCAGGCTTGCACGCTGAACGTCAGGTGACATTAGCGGCTTCACTCTGTACAACAATTCCATTGACCCCATCGAGAATTTGCCGTTTTAACCCGAACGCGTCTGAGACCACTACGGCCGACATTTAAAGAGCGCTTTGGTAAGTGCAAGCCCGAAACCCTCCTCTTTTGAAAGCTGAAAAACCGCAAAAGCGCGAGCTTGAAGTCTGCTGA
>NZ_JBSKBR010000066.1:0-8918 GCF_053714315.1 Mesorhizobium sp. PL10
TCGCGCTGCTCGCTGAACCAAAACTCGACTGTGTCGCCGACACTGTCGATGGCGCGATAGAGGTACATCCACTGACCACGGACCTTGATGTAGGTCTCGTCGACATGCCCTTTGCCGGTGACGGTCCGCTTGCGCCGGTTGAAGCGCTCCAGCAGCTGCGGTGAGAAGTGCACGATCCAGCGAGGCACGGTGGAGTGATCGGCGTTCAAGCGCGCTCGGCCATCATCTCTTCAGATCGCGAAGGCTGAGCTTGTAGGTCAGGTACCACCGTACGCACAGCAGGATCACCGACCGACTCCTCCAAAGCTGAGGGGCGTTCCAGAGTCCGCTTACCGATAGGTTTGCGACAGAGCCCTCGATCAAGAGCCATTCTTCGGCGTGAGCCTCGGGCCGATTGTAGTCCCTGGATGCCGGCCGCAAGCGCACGGCGGCGAAGCGGGAATTGAGCGCGGTGTTGGTTCCTTCACGCAAGGCGATCGTGCGCCAAGTCTTGGCGTCGAACTCCTCGGCCAGGGCCTTGGCCGAGATCGGCTTGTGATCGTCGGCTCGGCCGACTCGAGACGGCGGCCGGCCTCTTCCGCTCCACGGCTTGGGCGGCAGCGGGCTCTCGCCTGGGCGCCAGATGCTGAGTGTGGGCTGAACGCCGGCAACATAGATCAGACCGAGCTCGGACAGGCCCGCGCGGAAACCGCCGTCGGCGCCATATCCGGCGTCGGCCAGAACCACGCCGGCGCGACGCCCTCGGCCTTGGCCGTCCTGATCTGCTCGATCGCGATCTGCGGTTTGGTCCGGAACGTGATCTCTGCCGGAATCTTGGCCTTCTTGCGTTGTTCCGGATCCTCCGCCCAGCTGTGCGGGAGATACAATTCGCAGGCGATCGGAAGCGAGGCTGCGTCATTTGCCATCGATAGGCTAACCGCAATCTGACAGTTGTCCTGCTTACCCAGCTGGCCGCAATACTGGCGCGCTACGCCCACCGAGTGCTTGCCCTTCTTGGGAAAGCCGGTGTCGTCGACGATCCACGCGCGGATCGGTCCACGCTGCTCGATCTGTGGAAGAACCCAGTCGCGAACCCGCGCTAGCAAGGCCGCGTCCGACCACGGCGCCTGTCCCACGAAATGCAGCAGAGACTGATGCTTGGCCGCCACCCCCGACGGCGCCGTGACTCTTCCTCGTACCGTAAAGTCCAGGAAGCTTCTGCGATGATAACCCTAACCTGAGCCCTGTCAGCTGGATGCGATTTGCGCGCGCCACAACCGAGTATAGGTGCCATCTGTTGCCAGCAGATCGGCATGCCTTCCCTCCGCGACGGCTCGCCCCTTATCCAAAACTACGATCTTGTCGGCCCCGGATACGGTGCTGAGTCGATGAGAGATGACGACGATGGTCTTACCGGCCCGACGCAGATCCTCAACGGCCCTTAGGACAAACGCCTCGGCGACCGAGTCGAGAGAGGAAGTCGCCTCATCGAGGATCAGGATCTGCGGATCCCGGTACAGCGCCCTAGCCAAGGCAAGGCGCTGCTTCTCGCCGCCGGACAGGCGTACGCCGCCTTGGCCCAGATGGGCCTGAAAGCCACCGGGCCAGCGCTGGATCACCTCCAGCAGGCCTATTCGATCGCAGATTTTCACGATCTTCTCAACGTCCGGCTCGAACTCGCCAAGGGCGATGTTCTCGATCACCGAGCCCGAGAACATATCGATCGATTGCGGTACCGCAGCGATTACCTTACGCCAGGATACGGCCGAGAAGTCCTGAAGGGCATGTGGGCCGATCTGGATGCGTCCACCCTCAAGCGGGTAGACATTTTGCAGCAGCGCCGCAAGAGTGCTCTTACCCGAACCGCTTTCCCCCACCACTGCCGTCATCTCGCCCCGGCGGAAGGTGACGCTGAGATTTTGGAAAAGCTCCGGCTGCGCGCCATGGCGGAACGTCACGTTCTCCAGGCGGCTATCTCCAAGGTCGAACTTGGTGGCATCAATGCCGCCGCCACTTGGCGGCTCAAGGTCGAAGATCTCGAACAGGCGGTCCGCCGCAATAAAAGCATCCTGAACGATCCGGTTGGTTTGGATCAGGTTCGCGACCGGCCGCGTGATATAGCCGAGCAAGGCATAGGAGGACAGTAATTCGCCGGGCGTGACGGTCTGATCGAGGGCAAGCGTCGCACCGAACCACATCAGCAAAATGGTGAAAAGGGTCGAGAAGAAAGTCGAGGCATTGTCTGCAAAGATCGAGATGAGGCCGGAGCTGTAGACGGAGTGCAGCATCTTGATGAAGCGGGTCTCAACCTTGAAGTTGGCGAAGCTCTCAATGCCGGAGGTCTTGATCGTGGAGACAGCTCCGAGTAATTCCACCAGTTGCACCTCCAGGTCGGCGGCATCCTCCATAATGGTGCGTTGGTGCTTTCTATTCAGCCGGTTAATAGTCCAATAGACTAAGAGGTACAGTGGGATGGAGGTCGCCGCGACCAAGGCGATTTTCCACGAGTAGATGAACATCAATCCGAACGAGAACACTATCACTATCGCGTCGACGAACATGGTGATCGAGACGTCGTTCAGGAGGCTCCTGATCTTCACCGCGTCGTTCATGCGGGAGACGATCTCCCCCAAACGCATGCTGTCGAAGAATTTCTGGGGCAAGCTGACAATGTGAGTGTAGTAGCCGAGGATCAAGTGGACATCGATCTTCTGGCCCGTTTGCAGGATGAGCCGGTTTCTGAGGAAATTCATCAGGATCTGTGTCACCAGGATCAGCAGCATGGCTACGCTCATGAGGTTGAGCAGGTTACGGTTGGCTGCCGGGATCACATTATCAACGATCTTCTGGACGTAGATGGCGGTTGAGAGGCTGAGGATCGTCGTCACCAGTGCGCCGATGAGTGCCTGCGCCATCACGTGCCTGTGGGGCGAAAGCAAACGGGCGAAACGGGTGAGTGGTGATGTCGTCTCGTCACGGCGGTTGAAGGTGTCTGCCGGGACCAGGAGCACCAGGACCCGGGTCCATTGCAGCTTGAATTCCTCATGGGACAGTTTGCGGATTTCGCCGTAGGCTGGATCCATGACGCTGACCCACTTGGCATCGATGGCCTGAATTACAACGAAGTGGTGCTGGACCTCCTTTATGATGACGTGCGCAATAGCCGGCTTCGGGATCTTGTAAAGGCTGTCGAAGCCACCTTTTACGCCCTTGGCGATGAACCCTAACTTTTGAGCCGCTTGCGTGAGGCCTGACACCGTGGTGCCGGAACGGTCGGTCGAGGCATACTGGCGGATCCGCGACAGTGGCAGCTTGTAACCATAGAAGGCTGCAACGAAGGCAAGGCAGGCGGCGCCGCAATCAGTGATGTCGCGCTGCTTGAACTTGGTGATGTTGCGCATGGCGGCTCGCTACTTGGAGGGGGAACTAATACGTCAGGACCGGATTGAGCCAATCATCGACCCCATTGTAGAGGAGTTGCAGGAGAGTGCGGTCGGCCATGAGGAAGCGGGCCCGCACGGTCATGCCTTTCTTGAGGTGACCGACAACTCCGTTTTTGAGAACGAGGTAGCTGCGAGACAGCGAGCAGCGGACTTTGAACACCGGATTCTTGTCGTGAAGGGTGACGTCCTGTGCCACGTCGAGCACTGTCGCGTCGATGACACCCCATTGATTGTAGTTGAAGGCATCTACCTGGAGTCGTACCGACTGGCCGGGCCGCACGAAGCCGATATCGTTGGGGAGGACGTAGATTTCCGCCACAAGGTCGCCGTCCGGCGAGACCCAAGCCACGGTTTGCCCGGCTTGGACGTAGCTATCCGGCGCGAGGCCGGAAAATTGCTCCAGAGCGCCAGACACAGGGGCGCGAATACGGCTTAGCTCCCGTTCATGCTCGAGCTGATGCAAGCTGGCTCTCAGTTCCTTAAGGCGGAGATTAGTATCGAAGAGCCGCTGGTTCCACTCCGCGGATTGGCGCCGGGCAAGAATCTCGCCCTTGATGTCAAGGCTGTTGAGGGCGAAAGCCTTGTCGTTCACCGTCTTTGCGGGCACCGCGTTACCGGAAACCAGTCGCTGGGCGCGATCGAGTTCCGTCGCGGCATTACTGCGAGCATGTTGGTTCTCTTGCAGCAGGTTGAGAAAATGTAGCCGCTCGGCCGTTGCGAGCTCGGTCAGGAGGCGGAGAGGGATGTCGGCCTGTGCGCCGGAGGAAATCAGGATTGCGAGATCATGGGCAAGATCGCTCTTCGCACGGATTTCGCCTGTGAGCGCCTTGAGCTTCTCCTCGATCACCTGATCATCAAGAGCTAGGATTTCTTGCCCACGGGCAACCTGATCGTTGTCAGCGGCAAGGATACGCGAAATCCGTCCAGAAATGGGCGCGATCAGGGGCGTCTTCTCGATGACGGGGCGAATGATACCTGCGCTTTGAACCGAGACCGTGACAGTGATGAGCGGCAGCGACACCAATGTCGCCACCGCAGAGAGCACAAGCATTTTATAAATGGCCAAAGATCGTCCTGATCTTCGGGATAGAATGCTCTCTGCGGTGTAGCAGGCGGTTTCGGGCGAAACGGGAATTGCCAGGCTATGTTCAGGACGAAGCACAATTAGCTCCGGCACTTATGTTCTAATGTTGCCGGCGTGAGCCATACACCCAATTCGCTATAGTTGCCGTAATACCTATTATCGTAGCACCTGCCGCAACCAGTCCCCACAAGTAACCTCCAGACACTGCAGATTGTTCTTCGGGAGCTAATTCGGTGACACCATAAGATGGCATATATTCGTTCATTGTCGTCTCCTTTCCTAGCAGTCAGTACCTGTCATTCAGTGATGCCGGCTGGCCAGGTTTGCCCATATTGTTACACCTGCCAGGCCAAATACTCCAAAAATGGCGAAACCTATTGCCCAAAACATCCCTCCTGAAACTGCAGTCGCTTCTTCAGGAGCCAACTCGGTCACACCATAGGCTGACATATCGGTCCTCATTGTTGATTCCTTTCGAATGAGTAGATCGGTCAGTGACGCGGGTCGGCCGACTGCGCCGCCGCACAGGGAGAGATACTCAAGAATGATGCCAACTGAGCGGCAAGCGCCTCAGAAAGAGTATTCTGCAGGTTATTCAATGACCTCACTGAGCGTGCGTCGGCGCGCCGGGTCGAACATCATTGGTCGCGCTCTCGACAAACCCGACAAAGCACGTCTGGAGGGTACTGTCGCCCGGACAATGAACGGCAAAGGGCGAGCATGGTGAAACTTTCGATAGTGGGTGTGGCGGTGGGAGGCTGGTCTCATCGGGGGCGATGAGCGATTCACCCCGACCTCGCCGAAAGACATAGTCGGGCAGAAACATTCCAGACAAGGGTCATTGGCGAGGTCGCGCAGATGACCTGATGTGGTGGACGACCTCCGCTCCCGGCATCGCAATGTGCCAAAGTGTGGCTGTCGAAAAGTCACATGAGGAAGAGCCGTCCAGAAACGGGCGCGACCAGGGGCGTCTTCTCGATGACGGGGCGAATGGTACCCGCGCTTTGAACCGAAACCGTGACAGTGATGAGGGCCAGCGACACCAATGTGGCCACCGCAGAGAGCACAAGCATTTTATAAATGGCCAAAGATCGTCCTGATCTTCGGGAGAGAATGCTCTCTGCGGTGTAGCAGGCGGTTTCGGGCGAAAGGGGAATTGCTAGGACGAAGCATAATCAGCCTTGGCACCTCTGTTCTAATCGTGGATTTTGGAACGTACCGCCCCTTACCACCCGAAAGTCGCCGCCACGTAAGCTGCTATTGCAGCACCTGCCCAAAGCAGTCCCCAGTAGCCTCCCGAAATTGCAGATGCTTCTTCGGGAGCTAATTCGGTGACACCATAAGATGGCATATATTCGTTCATCGTCGTCTCCTTTCCTAGCAGTCAATGACTGCTATTCAGTGATGCCGGGCCTTCCAGGCTGACCATATGGCTAGACCTCCCACGGCAATAAATCCAGCAACGGCCATACCTATTGCCCATGGGTTTCCGCCCGCAATTGCAGATGTTTCTTCAGGAGACAACTCGGTCACACCATAGGCTGACATATCGTTGCTCATTGTTGGTTCCCTTCGAGTGAGAGAAGATCGGTCAGTGACGCGGGTCGGCCGACTGCGCCGCCGCACAGGAGAGATACTCAAGAATGATGCCAACTGAGCGGCAAGCGCCTCAGAAAGAGTTTCTGGAGGTTATTCAACGACTCCACTGAGCTGCGTCAGCGCACCGGGTCGAACATCATGGTCGCGCTTTCGACAAACCCGACAGTAGCGGTCAACACAAAGCACTTCGGGAAGGGTACTGTCGCCACGGACAATGAAGGGCAAAGGGCGAGCATCGTGAGGCTTCGACAGTGGGTGTGGCTGTGGGAGGCTGGTCCTATCGACGGGGATGAGTAATTCACCCCGACTTCGCCGAAAGATGTAATCTGGCAGAACATTCCAGACACGGGTCATACGCGAGGTCGCGCAAACGGCCGCGCAGTTCCGTCTCCGCCGGCCGACGCGTGGATTAGGTCGTGAACTCATAAATCGTTGGCGCTGGAGTTTTGCCATGCCAATCTGCGGCCATGGGTGAGCAAGACGAGCCGAGCCTGGCAGGCATGACGATCAACGAGCGGTTATTCCACGTTGGCGTTCTCGATCGGTGGGACGCCACAGTTCGGCGGCGAGATCGGGGCACGATGATTGAGTTGTTGCAGCAGGTTGAAGTTTCCGATCCGCATCTGACGGTCGACACTGTGCTGGCCAACCCGAAAATGTATGGATTCTGATCGCGCTGGGCTTTCCCTTGTGACGATCATTTGTTTCAGCATCGGCATGAGCCGATATGACCTGACCGGCTGGCTGGGCCAACCCTGCCGATGCTACGGCGATGGTGGAATCCCAGCCTATACTTCCGGGTCAATCCAGCCCCTTATCCGGTTATGACAACCGCCAATCCAGCGATTACGGACTGCCTTGCAGGCGGCGGCGCCTTTTCCTCGTAACTGGTCTTGTCGGCGGCCTCGTCCACGAACTGCGTGGGGCGACCCCGAACAGCCGGAAACAGGGTGGGTGAAGCGAGGCGCCTCCGCCTGGCCCCTAACGGCCAATCTGGGGTTGTCTTGGCTGCAGGGGTGGTTGTACTGTTTTGCCAGAGTCATCACCCGCCCAGTAAGCTCGTGCGAGATCACTATGCTGAAGCGTGAGCGTCCGGCGAGCGGATTTTGCTGATCGGGCAAATCGGGCGATGTTCTGGCATTAGAACCAGCATTAGTGCTGACATTAATACCAGATCGAAGAGGTTGCATGGCTCGCATGGAGATCATATCCGGCACTGAGCGCAGACGACGCTGGTCGGACGTAAGCGCTTCATTTCCGTGCGCGTTGACGTGGCCCATGTGACGTGGGTCGCTCAGACGGCTTTATCGGATCAAGCCGCGGCGGTTTTGGCGAAGTTGAATGGCAACAGATCGGTGATGTCAGCACCTATGGCGCGCTGCGGCAGTTCGCTAAGGATGTGGCGCAAGTAGGCCAAAGGCTCGATGCCGCAGGCGCGGCAGGTCAGCATGAGGCTGTAGACGACGGCACTGGCCTTGGCTCCGTCCACGGTGTCGCTGAACAGCCAGGATTTTCTTCCAGTGGCAAAGATTCGGATGTCGCGTTCGAGGAGGTTGTTGTCGATCGGCATCCTGCCGTCTTCTGTGTAGCGCGTCAGGTACTCCCACTGGTTCAGGGTGTAGGACACGGCGTCGCCGATCTTACTGTCAGGCAAGACCTTCGGGGCGATTTCATCGAGCCATGCCTTGAGAGCATTGAGGATGGGCACGCTGTGTTGCTGGCGGAAACGGCGAATGCAGTGATCTCGCGTTTCACCTTTGTCTGGCTTCTCGTTGCGCGCCTGGCTTTCAATCCGGTAGAGCTGTTCGAAGAACCGGAGCGCCTGCTCCGGCGGGCCGCCACCTTTCTTCCTTGCCTTGAGCGCCTCAACGAAGCGACGCCTGGAATGGGCCATGCATCCCAGATGGGTAGCCCCTGCCAGCGTGCGCCAGGCGGAATAGCCATCGCTCATCACGATGCCGTGGTAATCGCCGAGGAAGGCCTGCGGATAAATCTGGCCGCGGCCGGGTTGATAATCGAGCAGCACGATCGGTTCGTCGCTGTCCTCTCCGCTCCGATACGCCCACATGAAGGATGTGCTGGTGGCCTCCCTATCCTTTTCCTTCAGGACCTGGACCGTCGTCTCGTCACCATGGATGAGCGGCTGCGCCCTGAGCCGCAGCTTCAGTGCGTCATAGATGCGGGAGAGATGCCTCTCGCTCGATCCGATCACCCAATGCCCCAGAGCGCCGCGGCTGACGGGAACGCCGGCGCGCTCGAAGGCCTGGGCCAGGCGGTAGAGCGGCGTGCCATCGACATATTTGTGAACAAGCGCGAAGGCCAGCGTCGAGGCCGTGGCGATGCTGCCCGGCAAAGGCTGCGCGGGCATCGGCGCGATGACAACAGGCGTGTTGATGCCGGTGCGATCGCAATGGCGGCAGGCATACTTGAACCGCACATTCTGCAGGACCTTGGCCTTCACCTCGATATGGAGCTGCTCGGTGACGGCTTCTCCCATGCGATGCATCTGGTGACGGCAGCAAGGACAGGCCTTCTGGTCGTCGGCAAGATCATACGCGACACGCTCGCGCGGCAGGTGTTCCGGCAGAGGCTTGCGGCCAGGCTTCTTGTCCCGCGGCTTTTCGATCGTCGCAAGGCCGGTATCCGGCAGGTCGACGACCTCGCCATCTTCACCGCCGGCGTCTTCATCGGCAACCTGCTCGGCTTCATTGAAGAGACGATCAATGTGCTTTTCGCTTTTCGGCGCAAAACGGGGAGCATGAGGATTTATGGGGCGGTCATGCGGCGCGGACCGTTTCTCTGTGCTCGTGATT
>NZ_JBSKBR010000067.1:0-8557 GCF_053714315.1 Mesorhizobium sp. PL10
GGCCCCTGTCCAGCATGTCGTGAACTATCGTCACGTCATTCATTCCTTGCGCCAGAAGCCAGGAGCTTTGCCCAGACTCAGCTATCGCGATCATCTCTTCCCAAGGGATGCCTATCGCAATCTCTACCATGCCGCCATGGAGGCGCTGCCGGAGCGCGATGCCTGCCGTCTGACGGTAGAACTGCTGAGCCTGGCCCATGAGCGCAATGTCGAGGCTCTCGAGGCCGCACTCGCTCACGCCATCCAGGGCGACCTCAATGTGGGAACTCTGCCATCGCTTGACGGCATGCGCGCCCGCTTTGCGCCGAACCCGGCCAGTGTTCCGCAGGTCAGCGTCAATCTGGGCAAGCTGGTCGATTACCGACAGGCTGATCGGCACTCGCGGGGAGGTCATGGCATGAGGCCCAATGATCCTGTCGATGCCGCGCGCCTATCCCTGATGTTGACCGATCTGCGGTTGCCGGGCAAAAGCGTCCACGGCGGCTGCGCTGATAACGCCGCCCCGCCTCGCGCACACTCTCGCGGCGGGCAGCACGGGCGCAGACCTCCCCGCAGTAGCGCTGTCCCCGGTCGCAGCTGCGGCAGATCGTTACCTGCGAACGGCAGCGGCCGCACAGAAAGAAGCGGCCCGTGAACATCCGCGACGGTCGTTTCGGAGCGCCGCTGGGAGTTTGGGGAAAAGGTCGACGGAATGCGCTGACAATGCAATAATGCAGGTCGCGCACCGTCAGTGGAGCGTGACACCGAGCCCGGACTTGCCAGTTGAGATCGGTGATACGCCGGATGTTTCTGCGGCGCTGATTACCCGCAGATCTACCACAAGGCAGGCGCATGGCGGGGTACGTCGAAAGCCGCCTCAGGGCGACTGGAGACGTGCTCCACGTCTATCGCCTTCTCAACCTCAGCGAGCACGTAGGATAGCCCGGTCTGCTCAATCCGCGCCGGGGGCACCGCCTGATGGGACAGAGCGGGCCGAACCGCGGGTATGTGATATCGGGATCCGATTAACGATGGCAATCCGAAAATGGTTTCATTTGTAATGGCTGCGCGTCGCACCCCAGGTGTGGCCTTCGTGACCCGATGCAAGGCACAGTCAAGCGTCGAAATGATCGGGAAGCAGTGAGGCCTTTCCCAAACAAGCCCGGTGAACCATCGGCCCAGGCTTCCGAGTAGCGGTCGCGCATTTTGCACCGTGCGCGTTCGCGCGTTGTTGTGGAAAGGGCAGCCACGCAGGGCGCTTTTCGGGGGGTGCTGCCCAAGGTCGTTCTGAGTGAAAAAACGCCTTTTCCGACGAGAAATTGTCATCGACATATGGACGCCTAAGGGCGATCCGGAGCAACGCTTCCCGCACAGACAGATTTCGCGCATTGCAATATGCTGTGCGATCCCTATGTTCGGGCTGTCGACCATCTACTCCTCCCAGAAACGATGTCGGCATTGGAGGCAGCGTAATCCCCCTTGCGCTGTTTTCATAACGGCCCGCTGCCAACCCCCCGGCAGCGGGCTTGATCGTGGAAGACTGGCTTAGCCCCTAATGCGTTTGAACCCGTCGGGCAGGACGTGGGCCAGGAAGCGCCGGATGAACTCTCGGCCTCCAGCGTCATCACCTTTTGCCGATCGCCGTCACGATAGTCTTTCCACCGAAAACGGACCTTGCCATCTTCGATGTCGACGATGCGACTGTTGGCGATCGCTACACGGTGCGTGTAGCGTCCGACATAGTTCAGCACCTGCTCGGCGCCGGCAAAGGGGGCCTTGGCGAAGACCATCCAGTTGATGTGGCGCACCCGATCCAGATGACGCCGGAATGCAGCGGCGTCGCTTAGCCCTGCCAGCGACGAGAAGAAGCGTAGCTTGCCGGCTGTGAAGGCTTTCTGCAGGTCTTCCAGGAACAGCCGGCGAAACAGCCGCGAGAGCACAGCCACCGGAAGGAAGAAGCGGGGACGGCATTCTATCCACCGGCTCCCGTCCGGCGACAGCCCGCCACCCGGAACGACGCAGTGGAGGTGGGGTTATTGGAGGGGTTTTGTCCCCAGGTGTGAAGCACCGCGAAGATTCCGATCTGAGCACCGAGATGCTGGGGATCCGCAGCGATGGTGCGCAGCGTCTCGGCGGTCGCGCGGAACAGGATGTCGTAGACCGTAGCGGGATTCTGGAAGGCGATCGTTGCGATCTCGTCGGGCACGGTGAAGACGACATGGAAGTATTGCGTGTCGAGAAGCTCCGAGCGCCGTGCTTCAATCCAATCCGCGCGCGCCAGGGACTGGCATTTAGGGCAGTTGCGCGAACGGCAGCTGTTGTAGGCGATCCGCCGCTCACCGCATCGGTCGCATTGTTCGACATGGCCATCGAGCGCCGCCGTGCGGCAGCGCTCGATGGCCGTCATGGCTGCACGCCGTTCGGTCGACAGCGACGCGCCGTGCGGCTCACGCCAATCAGCACCATAGCGGCGGAATACATCCGCCACCTCCGGACCAGATCGCCCCATGGGACGGCCGTCAGAAATGTTCAGGTGGTAGCGGTGGCGCCGCCTTCGGCACGGCCGTGGCAACAGCTCCAGCGGACTCGTCGCCGCGCAGGTTGCGATCCGCAGATATTGCGCGGTCGTCGACAGGCTGCGATGGCCGAGCAGGAGCTGGATGGTACGAAGGTCGGTGCCGGCCTCAAGCAGGTGGCAGGCAAAGGCGTGCCGCAACGAATGCGGTGTCACGGCCTTGCCCAGGCCCGACAGCCGGTGCGCCTTGCCGCAGGCGTTCTGCACCGCGTTGGTCGATATCGGTTCGTTGGGGATGGCGCCGGGAAACATCCACGTCTTCGGCCGGACGGCACGCCAATAGTCGGTCAGCGTCTCAAGCAACCGCGCCGAGAGCATGACGTAACGGTCCTTCTGCCCCTTGCCCTGCTCGACGCGCAGCACCATCCGCTGTCGGTCGATGGCCTCCGGTCTCAGGTGCACCGCTTCGGAAATGCGCAGACCGGCGGCGTAGCATGTCGTCAGGATCGTCTGATGCTTCAGGCTTTCCACACAGCCGAGGAAGTGCAGCACCTCTTCGGGGCTGGGGATTACGGCGAGTGTCTTGAGCACCCTGGGGCACGGAATGATGAGATCGTAATCCCATTCGAAACCGAGTGTGACGCGGTACAGGAAACGCAGCGCCGAAACGGCCACGTGTACCCACTTTCGGCGCGAGCTTCTTCTCATTCGTCAGATAGATCTGATAGGTGCGGACATCTTCCGGCCCAATCAAGGCCGGCGACTTCGCGAAATGGCGGGCAAACTGCGAAACCTGCAGCAGATACGAGTCCTGCGTATGCGGCGACAGATTGCGGACCTGCATGTCGTTTATCATGCGTAACCGAAGCGGGGTCATTAAAGGGCTCCTTGGCATTGAGGTGACGCTGCGCGTGGGCAGCAGCGTCACCTTGCCTGAAGCAAGCCCCTATGAACCCGGCCGATTACGTCCGGCCAATCATGCCAGGATGCTTCGCCTCCGCCCGATCAACGACCTCCGTGCAGAAGCTCTCCCGCGGAGCGTGTTCGTCCAATTCGGATTATGTTGAGCACAACATAAACCAAAGGCGATATCCGGGTCATCCGGGTCGATTTCAGTAAGGAGCCAAGTCGCGCCAGCGTCCGGCGTGAACAGTTTGACGACGGGGACGAAGTCGATTTCGCCGGTCGTGCCGCGGAGAGGCTGCTGCTGGCGACCATTCGCCAGCAGCTGTTCCCGCAGGTCTCTGGTTAAGAGCTGCATGGTCACCTCCTACTCGTCGGTTTTCGGGGTGCGAAGGACGATGCGGCCATCGATCGGCAGCGCCTCGAGGAGAAGGGTGCCGCCTTCACCGTCTTCGTGGGCGAAGAAGGCGCCTATGCGCGTCCAGAAGCCTTTCTGGCCTTCTGCCTTGGCTTCCCGCACCGTGTAGGCGTGGTAGGTCGGGCCGTTCGCCTCGGTTTTCTTCGGCTTGGTGTAGCGATTGTCTTTCATGGTGTTTTCCTTTGGTTGATGGTTTCTGTCCCGGAGGACGGTTCCAAAGGAGGTCGACGCCTATGGCTGGCTTGTCCCCAACTCGGGAGCGCGGCGAAGGAGCGGGCAGGAACGGGACAAGCCGGCAGCGCCGGCCATAACGAACCAGTCATTCACTCCGGACAGCCCATCAGCGGGAAAGCAATGACTGACCGCTCGCCAGCCGATCGACCGTGAACCCAGATGGACCACGCAACGGGGGGAAGGCTATGAAGGCCAAGGCAGCTGTGAAGCAACCGCGCTCCTGGCAAGGTCACCCTGAACCAACAGTGCGATTCGGCCCGGGACGCCAACCGGGTAGCACTGTCAGGAATGTGTATGACAGTGTAATTAACGCATGCTATAAGGGGAATGAACGAGAGGCTCAATCTTGCGAACAAGCAAACCCATCACCGTGTCCCTCGGTAAGCAGCAGCAAAGCGTTGACGCGCGGTTGGCCTCAGGTGCCTACGAATCCGCCAGTGAAGTCATGCGGGCGGCGTTGCGCGCCCTCGACCGCGAAGAGGAAGCGATCAATGCGGTTCTCCGCGCACGGATCAAGGCGTCGATCGAGGATCCACGGCCGAGCCTGACTGCGGACGAGGCCGAAGCGGAAATGACACGCTTCATGGAAAGCGAAAGCAAAGCCGCGCGCCATGCGGCGCGTTAAGGTCACCTACCGACCACAGGCCATTTCCGACTTACAGGACATTTACCGAATTATCGCCGAGGCCAGCCAGAGCGACGTGGTGGCGTCGGGATTTGTGCAACGGATCATGGCACGGTGCCGAAAGATCGGTAATGTTCCCAATGGCGGCCGCCCGCGCGACGATCTGGAGCCAGGTTTGCGCACGGTCCCCTTCGAACGAACGGCGCTCATCGCCTACCGGGTAGGAGATACTGCCGAAGTCACCAATATCTTCTACGGCGGCAGGGACTACGAATCCCTCTATCGAAGCGATGAATCCGAATAGTCGTATCGGATTCCCGACGGCATAGAGACGTCGCAGTTGCGGCTCGGCTGCAAGGGATGCCGCATTGGCCCTTTCCCCGCCAACGACGATCGTTAGATAGGAAAATGCTCCAGCCGCTGCTCGACCCAGATGTCGCCGACGAGGCGCCAACTTCTCCGGTCCTTACCGGCTATGACGAAGAGCGTCTGCTAACCTACATTCGCCTACTCGATGCAGCCGCCGAGGACGCCGATTGGCGGGAAGTTGCCAAGATCGTTCTGCACGCGCTTTCCGGGCCTGGAAGACGCATCTCGCGGTGGATGACGACGAACGGCTTCAAATATTTGCTCGCCGGCGGGGCACCGCATTGAAGCCTTGCGCAAGCTTTCAAGCTATTTTGTCTACATCACCAACTCAGCACCGCGACTGCAGACATCCCAGCCTGGCTCGGGCTCTCCGGATCTTCGAATTGGCGCGTGGCAGGACCTGCAGCACGCTTGAAGTACCTCTCGAAACGACCAAGCGAGCTTTAGCCGCTTTCTTCGCGATCTCGGCACGCCGCACCGGCGTCATATTGACGGTGCTGGGTGCGGGCATTGCGCCAATGCCGGTCGAGATTGTGCTCGGCAAGCGTCGAGCGCGTGCCCGCCAGCTCGAAGAGCTTGTTCGTGGCGGCGATGGCGATCTCGGTCGACAGGATTTTCGATTCCGCGGTGACGATCTGGGCATGCACAACCGTCTCGGCGGTCGGCTCGGCAACGGCCCGGTCGATCGCATGGCCGGCCTTTGCCAGCAGCGCCTGCGCGGCCGCATCTTTCCGCCCTTCGAACCAGGCTCTTTGGCGGCGCCGCTCTTACGGTCGTCCTGTACGTGCCGGTTTCCTCGCCGCGATGCTGATGACGCGGGCCGCCGCTTGGCGAAACTTGGTCGACGCCGACCGGCCTCGACGGAACGGCGCGATCAGCTCCAGGCGTGCAGCGGGATTTGCCGAGGATCGCGTATTTCCAGCGTACCGGATCGTGCAGCGCGCCGTCGGCGGTCGGCTTGTCGTAGCCTTTGAAGCCGGGCACCAGATGCGTCTTCGGCACTTTCACGTTGTCGATGATGACGGTGCCCGACAGCGTCGTGCGCTGGCCGAAGCTCGACCAGTCGTCGATCACGGTGAGGCCCGGCGCGGCACGGTCGGCGATGGCGGTGCAGGCGCGGCTCTTGGTCCGCACGAAGTTCACAGTCTCGTCGATCGCCGCCTGCGCGATGCCGGTGTCGACCGCCACCTGGATGATCTGGAAGATGGCGTCCTCTTCCTCGGTCTCGCGCACGATGGCGAAGGCGTTGACGCCGACCTTGACCGAATGATCGTTGGATTTGGCCTTGGCCTGGATATCGTCGACCTGCTTGGTGATCTCGGCCGGTGTGTTGCCGTTGGTGAAATACCAGTCCGAAACGCGCGAAGCCATGTCGCGCGCGGCGCCTCCGCCAGTTGCCTCCAGGCCCGGAATCCAGTGCTCGACCATCAGTCACCTCTCTCGGAGGCGTCGATGAGATCAACGCCGTAAAAAGAAGCCAGTCGATTCATGGCGCCTGCGATTTGCTCCGGTTGGACGCTCAATCGAAAGCCTGGTGCGAGGTGGAACCTCTCCCACATGCAATTCGAGAAGCCGCTGATCCAGCTCCTTGTCCGCCGCTGTGAGGCGATGGTTGAGGCGAAGGTAGTCCATCCAGGTCGGGGTGCGGAATGTCTCTGTCCAATACAACGGCTCCTGCAGATCGCGCTGCAGGTTCCAGTGCCGGGCGCCGACGCCGCTTTGCACCCGGCGGCGTTCCCGCATCAGGTCCAGGAAGGCTTCGATATTCGCCTCCGGTATCGAGTACTCGATCTTGACGACGATGGGGCCGCTTCTTAACTTCAGGTCCAGCGCGAGCTGCGGCGCCTCAAACCCAAAAGGATCCTGGTCGGTTTCTTTCCATTGACGGATTGGCAGCAGGAAACCGGTGGCGGCAACCAATAGGAGAGCGCCAGCGGAGCTTTCGAGCGCCAACGTGAGCGAATAGTTCTCGGCCACCATGCCCCACAGCCAGCTGCCGGCCGCGATGCCACCCGATGATAGGGCAGAGTAGATCGACAGCGCGCGACCAACGACCCAGCGTGGGCTCGACAATTGCACGCTGACGTCAAGCCCCGTCCAGGTGACGACCCAGCCAGCACCGCCGAACGCCAAGGCAATAGCCGCCACCGCCAGCGAGGGCGTGAATGCAAGCGCCAGGCAGCACGCCGCGCAGGAGATGCACGCCAGTGTCGTCAGCCGCTCTTGCGACAGCGACCGTCGAAGAACGTTGTTGGAGATGCCGGCGCACAAGGCGCCCGCCCCAAACCCGGCCATCAGGATGCCATAAGCAATTGGACCTCCTCCCAGCTGATCGCGGGCAACCAGGGGCAAGAGCGCCAGTATCGAGATGCTCGTCAGGCCGAAAAGCGTTCCGCGCGCGATTGCCGCCTTGATCTCTGACGACAGCGCCGTGAAGCGCGCACCGTCATGAATGGCCGTGGTCAAGGGCTCCCGCGGAAGAGGCGAAGAGCGGCCATTCCATCTGCAGCGCCCAATGGCCCACAGCATCGCCAGATAGGTCAGCGTCGCCACGGCGAAAGCCGTCAGTGGTCCGAACGAGGCAACGACGATGCCGCCGAGCGCGGGACCGATGCTTCGCACGGCATTGTACCCGACCGAGATCAGCGTGACCGCGGCCGGAACTTCGCGTTTTCGCAGGATGTCGCCGACCGAGGCGTGCCAGGCGGGGTCGGTAAAAGCGGCACCGCAACCGGCCAGGCAGCTGAAGGCGAGGATCATCCACGGATTGTAAAAGCCGAGCCCCACGAGAGCAGTGAGCATCGTCGATGACAACGCAATCAGGCACCAGCCGAGCGCCATCACATTGCGACGGCTGAAATTGTCGGCGATGGCCCCGGCGAAGATCGACAGGATGAATACAGGCAGCGTCGTGGAAGTCTGCACCAGAGCGACCATCACGTCAGAGGTGGAGATGGTTGCCATCAGCCAGCTGATCGCAACGGTCTGCATCAGCCAGCCTAAGCTGGACACCTGTGCGGCAAGCCATATCGCACGAAAGGTGGGGTTCTCCAGCGGAGCAAAGGTCGCCGACGAAACTGAATCCGCGTCCGCGTGCGCCACCCTGCTCATTGGGCGAGCCCTTTCTGTTCGTGAACACGTTTAGTTGGAGATTTCTCCTTCGCGCACTTGCCTGTGGAGAGTGGCAGGATCAGGGCATTACAAGTGCCGAGCCGAAGTAATTTTCGATGGCTGCTTCAAAGCCAAAACTGAACCGATCTGGTGGAAATACCTGTTCATCCATCACCAAAGCGCCTTAAGCGGCCAATCGATCATACTACTGGAAGTTTTGGGCGGTGGCCATTGTATCTATCACGCGCGTAATGCGCGCGTCGCTTTGAGAGACGTATGGAGGGGGCTCGAATGCTACTTTCATTGCGTTCTGTGGCTGGCTTCATTCCCTCATGCAGGGCGCCCATGGTTGGCACAACGGCAATCCGTAGGCCCTCGCGGCGCCACGCGGCAACGATGCTGC